>JAHEER010000042.1 GCA_024640625.1 Desulfobulbaceae bacterium | reverse complement strand
GCACAGAACATGGCTTTTTCCTGAGGCCGCATGCGAGCGCATGCGGCCTTTTTTCGTGGTCGATTGTTCTTCGATAGAAGGTAATAAGCGTTTTTTAAAGCGAAGCGAGAGCAGGGAACCGGCGAGCAGCATGGTAGATCTGTGAGCGGGAGCCACAGTCAATTAACGTGCATAAGGGGATGGATTGGTAGTGGGTAGCACTGTCTACCCGTGAGCGGTGAGGGCCAGCATGGTCAAAATCAAGTAGCAGCCGAGCCAACAGCAGAGGAAGATCAGCAGCGCTCGATACCAGCGATGGTTTTGGCGTAGGAAAACGAGCGCTGTCACCAGAGAGGCCGGAACGAGAACACCAGCCACAAATGGTGAAAGATAGCGAAGGAGTTCCTGGAGTCCCAGGAAAAACCAGGGGCCGGTGATGTAGAGCAGGCCAAGCTGGTCAGGATCTATCGGAGCTGCGACCAGCAGAGAAAACAGGAGCAGCAGGCTGATGAACAAAAGGTGATCGGTCAGCATAACCCGGTATCTGCGCAGGTGATCCCAGGCCAGAAAAAGAAAAAGCAGATCAAAGGAAATGACATGGTGCAGGTAAACCCGATCCATTCCATGAGTTGAGATAGAAAAGAGTATGTTGTTCAGGGCCGGACCGAACAGCGGGATCGCCTCCAGGATATGTTCTGCAATCATGCCGGCTGAGTAGCCGGTTGCATCGGCGCGCAGAACATAGCCGGTAAAGAGCAGCATTAATATGCAGGGAAAACAAATAATCAGATAGATATAGGCTTTGCTGGAATAACTCTGCGATTTATTGAAAACTGCCAGAAAGTGAGCGACGCCGAACAAAAAGAAAAACTGACTGGAATAAAAATGCAGCGACCTGAAAAATGATCCGTAAGGAACCAGAATGTCGAGCGCCGATGCAGAATAGTACGGTTCTGCAGGGCTGTAGTGAATGCCCACGACAACTCCTGAGATCAGCGACACATAGAGGCTGATCAGACTCCAGTCTCCCCATCTCAGCGTGGCGAGAAAGGTTGTTATCCTCTTAACCGCGATCATTTTCAGGACATGGTGACGAGGTAGGTGGAGGGAGTATCGGTTCGTTCTACCAGGTAGCGCGGCAGAGGTTTTGCTGCGGGCCCCCTGATAACTTCTCCCTGCCGGGAAAACCTGCTCTGGTGGCAGGGACATTCCAGGTACTTTTCTTTCTCGATATAATTGAGGCGGCACCCCAAATGGGTGCAATTCCTGGATACTGCCCAGAGCTGTTCATCCTCCTGGAAGACGATGAAATCCTGTTTGGCCAAAAAGATTTTATTCTGAAAGGTACCGGAGACTTCTATAATCTGTGGTTTTTTCGGTACCTTATGGATGAGAAATCGGAGCAGCGGCCAGAGCAGAAGCAGTCCTCCCAAGAAAAGAAGTTTTCTGCGAAAAGAGCGGGTCGGGGTCGGGCTTGGGGAATTCATCGCTGCACGTCAGCACAGAATCTATTTGCGATACTTTTCGATGAGCATTTTTTCGACGTGCTCGGGGACCAGCCCTGCCACGTTGCCGCCGTGGCTGGCTGCATCTTTGACGATGGACGAGCTGATGAAAATCCAGCGAAAACCAGGCATCAGGAAAACCGATTCGACCGAGCGTTCAAGCTTTCGATTCATCAGGGCAAGCTGAAATTCATAGTCGAAATCCGAGACGGCCCGCAATCCCCTGATGATCGCCCGCGCATTTCTCTGGGCCGCGTACTTGACCAGCAGTCCATCTACCGAGTCAACCTCGACCCGGTCCTCATCGGTATAGCAGTCGAGAATCATCTGCTTCCTCTGAGTCAAAGTGAAAAGGGGCTTTTTCCCTGGATTTATGGCAATGGCCACGATTACCTTGTCGAACAGACATAAGCCACGGTTGATCAGATCGAGATGGCCGTTGGTGATCGGGTCGAAGGTACCCGGATAAATGGCAATCGATTCACCGTTTGGTTTGGTGCTCATAGGATGATCCTGTTGTAATTATGAAGATATACATCCGTAAAAATAAAAAGAACTCTCTCCGTAGTTTCTGCAGTTCGTCAGATAGAGATTGCGCAGCTGTGCGGGAGGAGAAAAATTTTTCCGCTCCTCTATTATTATCAGCGGATCGGGGGAAAGCACAGAACTATTGTCCAGCGCTGACAAAATTCTAACAGATAATTCACTCAGGTAGGGGGGGTCGGCAAAGATCAGGTCAAAGCGGCTGCCTGCCAATCTGGGTAGGCAGGACTGGGGCAGTCCTTTACCTAGGTCGGCCCTGATCACTTGCGATTTCTCTGGGCCGCCTGGAACCAGTTTGATGTTTTTCTGGATCAGTTCCAGCGACACTTGTGCATGATCGATAAAACAGACTTCGGCGGCACCGCGGCTCAAGGCTTCGCAGCCAAAAGCTCCGGTGCCTGCGAACAAATCCAGAACGCGACAATCGACTATCCTGGGGGCGATGATATTAAAAAGCGCTTCCCTGGCCCGGTCGGAGGTGGGACGGATGACTTTGCTCCCGGACTGGGGGGAAAAGAGTTTACGCCCCCGGGCTGAACCGCTGATGATGCGCATGAATTACCCCTGCTTGTTCTCTGATATCTGCAGCTGCAGGCTATTACCCGGGGTAACGCGGATTGCTGATGCTGTCGAGCCCACGCGGCACGGATCGACAAAGCAATTATCCGAGATAGGCCAGCAGAGTCTCTCCCGCGATCACTTTGTCGCCGACTTGCACCGCCGGATTGGACTGGCGCGGCAGATAGAGATCAACCCGGGAGCCAAAACGTATCAGCCCGAAACGTTCTCCACGGGTGACCGGGTCACCGGCTTCGAGCCGGCAGATTATTCTTCTGGCAATGAGGCCAGCGATCTGCACCATGGTGATCTCCCTTCGGTCTGAGGTGATAATTCTCACGGCGCAATACTCATTGTTCAGGTGTGCTTTTTCGCTGTCGGCGGCCAGAAAGGAACCGGGCACATGGTGCACCTTGTCAACCTTACCTGAAAAGGGAATACGATTTACATGGACATCGAACACGTTCATGAAAATAGAGATCTTGAGCTGTTCGTCTGCACCGAATCTCACGTCTCTAATCGTTTCCACAAAAATGATTTTACCATCTGCCGGGGAGATGACCCCCCGGTCGATGTGAGGCGTAGTTCTCTCCGGATCCCTGAAGAACATCAGTACGAAGGTGGTGACAGCCAGCAACACGAAGGTGATGAGCGGATAGCCCAGTAACGCGCTGAGGATGGTCAGCAGGGCGCTGTAGGCGATAAACGGGTATCCTTCAGCGGCAATGGGAATTTTCTCTTGTTTCATCTGAACCCTTATTTTGAAGTCCGGCCCCGGGCAAGGGCAATTTTTCCGGTGCGGATAATTTCCTTGATGCCTTTGGGGCGCAGGATGTCGATGATAGCGTTGGGCCCGCTGGTGATTAGCGTCAGGCATGAAACCTTAGGGTCGAGTGTCTCGGCCACGCAGAGACTTTCGATGTTGCATCCGCGGCCGCTGAACAACCCGGTCACCCTGGACAGCACTCCCGGCTTATTCTGGAGCAGCACCGATAAGGTATGCTTCATAACTTCCCCTACAATAATTGCACTACCGAAAGCAAACCTTGGTTCAGACCAGCAGCATTTCAGTGGTCGATTTGCCGGCCGGCACCATTGGAAAAACCCCCTCCTCGCGGGAGATCTTGAAATCCATCAGCACCGTGTTGTCAACGGCCAGGGCCTCTTTGATCACATCCTCGACTTCGCTCTTCTTGGTCGCCCGCAGGCCGACGGCGCCATAGGCCCGGGCAAGTTCGACGAAGTCGGGGGCGATGTCCATGATAGTCGAGGCGTAGCGCTTGTCGTAAAAGAGCTCCTGCCACTGTCGCACCATGCCGAGGAACTGATTGTTGAGGATAGCTATCTTCACCGGGGTATTGTATTGCCTGGCCGTGGCCAGTTCCTGGATGTTCATCTGGATTGAGCCGTCACCGGCGATATCGATACAGACTTTGTCGGGCCTGGCCAGCTTTGCGCCGATGGCAGCCGGAAAACCATATCCCATGGTACCCAGCCCCCCCGAAGTCAGAAACCGGCGCGGTTCGCTGAAGCGATAAAACTGGGCCGCCCACATCTGGTGCTGACCGACTTCAGTGGCGACGATGGCCTCTCCATGGGTGAGTTTGTCGAGCATTTCGACCACGTACTGGGGCTTAATCTGTTCACCGTCTTCCTGGTAGCCAAGCGGATGCAGTTCCTGCCAGTCGCATATCTGATCAAACCATTCCTGGTGTTTGGCCTTCTCCTCCTGCACCGATATATCCTGCTGATTGTTGAACCAGGTGTTCATGGCAGTGAGTGCCTTTTTACAGTCGGCCACGATGGGTACGTCCACTTTGACATTCTTACTGATGGAAGTTGGATCTATGTCGATATGGATGATTTTTGCCTTGGTGGCAAAGGTCTCCAGTTTACCGGTTACCCGATCATCGAACCGTGCACCCACGGAAATAAGAAGATCGCTCTCGGCCACCGCCATGTTGGCCGTGTAGGTACCGTGCATGCCGAGCATACCCATGGACAGTTCATGGTGGCCCGGAAAGGCACCGAGTCCCATCAAGGTCATGGTAACCGGAATGTTCAGCTTGGTGGCCAGTTCGGTAAGCTCGGAGGCGCCATTAGAGAGAATTACGCCACCGCCCACATAGAGGACCGGTTTCCTGGCCTCCATGATAAGCCGGCAGGCCTTGTCGACCTGGCCCATGTGGGGCTCGTAGTGAGGCTGGTAGCTCTGCATATGAATGGGTTTTCTCGGCTCAAAGTCGAGTGTGGCATTGATGATGTCTTTGGGCAGGTCGACGAGAACCGGTCCAGGTCTACCGGTTTTGGCAATATGGAAAGCCTCGCGTAGGACATCCACCAGCTCTTCTTTGCTGCTGACCAGGTAGTTGTGCTTGGTGCAAGGCCTGGTGATGCCGACTATATCCACCTCCTGGAAGGCATCGTTGCCGATTAGCGGGGTGGGCACCTGGCCGGTGAGGATGACAATCGGAATGGAATCCATATAGGCGGTGGCGATGCCGGTAACGCCATTGGTCGCTCCCGGGCCTGAGGTCAGCAGCGCAACACCCACTTCACCCGTCACTCTGGCGTAGCCGTCGGCAGCGTGAACGGCAGCCTGCTCATGGCGTACCAGCACATGGGTCAATTCGGGACTCTCCATGAGTTCGTCGTAGAGATCGATGACCGCCCCTCCCGGATAACCAAAAATCGTATTTACATTTTCCTCGAGAAGGCATTTTACAATTGCGTGGGCACCGCTTATCTGCGACATTGTTGGGTCCTCTGTGTTAATCTGCTGTCAAAGGCTAAATGGCCTCTGATCCGGCCACTAAATCGAGGCTCAAACTATAGAGATCAAGAAATTATATGTCAATAACCAAAAGAATTTGCAGCCTTTTAGGCTATTTTCAAGGAGCTTTGTTGAGAACGGTGAAAGAGAAAAGTCGGGAAAAGGGGTTGACAATGGTTGAGGGGCGGGATTATTGTAGCGGAAATTCAAAAAGATACTCACTTATTGAAGCAGGTTACCATTATGCAGACACTATCGGCAGCCCATACCCTGGCTCTACTTCTTCTTAGCAGACCAGGTGCCGCGGAATGGGATGCTGCTATGTGATCGTTACAGGACCATAGAAGACGAAAGGCCGCGGTTGCAGAGACCGCGGCCTTTTTTATTGCCCGGAAAGGTGTTGATCATCAACTGGGTTCCACATCAGGGGAGAATGAGATGAAAGCGGAATTAGTAAGCAAGTACCGTCCTTATCCGCCGATAGAATTGGTCGATAGGAAATGGCCGGATAATTCCATTGCCACTGCGCCAGACTGGTGCAGCGTTGACCTGCGCGACGGCAATCAGGCACTGATCCAACCAATGAGTCTGGCTAAAAAGCTGGAGATGTGGCAGCTGCTTCTGGAGATCGGGTTCAAGGAGATCGAGGTCGGCTTTCCCTCTGCTTCTAAGGTGGAATTCGAGTTTACCCGGCTGCTTATCGAGGATGGACTGATTCCCTCCGACGTCTACATCCAGGTGCTCACCCAGGCGCGGGATCATCTGATAAAGAAGACCTTCGAATCTATAACCGGGGCCAGACAGGTGATTGTTCACCTCTACAATTCCACTTCGACGCTGCAGCGTGATGTGGTCTTCAAGATGAGCAGGGAGGAAATCATCGATCTCGCTGTTCATGGCGCAAAACAGGTCCAAGAGGAGGCAAGAAAATATCCCGATACCCGCTTCAGGTATCAATATTCGCCCGAGAGCTTCACCGGGACCGAGCTCGATTTCGCCCTGGAAATCTGTGAAGCGGTGATGGACGTCTGGCAGCCGAGTCCTGAAAATCCAGTGATCATCAACCTTCCGGCCACGGTTGAGTTGACCTCGCCCAATATTTTTGCCGATCAAATCGAGTGGTTCTGCACCCACATGAAGAATCGCCCGGCGGCGATCATCAGTGTTCATACCCACAATGACCGGGGCTGTGCGGTGGCCGCCACTGAACTCGCCCTGATGGCCGGGGCCGACCGGGTCGAGGGCACCCTGTTTGGCAACGGCGAGAGAACCGGAAACGTCGACCTGATAACCCTGGCGCTCAATATGTTCACCCAGGGAGTCGACCCGAAGCTGGATATCCACGATATCAACCATCTCATCGATGTATACGAGCGGGTCAACAGGATTCCGGTGCACATCCGTCACCCCTATGCCGGTGAACTGGTCTACACGGCCTTTTCCGGTTCACATCAGGATGCTATCAACAAGGGGATGAGCCACTACGAAATCTCCGACACCAGAGAGTGGTCGGTACCCTATCTGCCGATCGATCCCAATGACGTGGGCAGGACCTACGAGTCGATCATCAGGATCAACTCCCAGTCCGGTAAAGGCGGCGTGGCCTATATCATGGACCACGAGTTCGGTATCAAAATGCCCAAGGAGATGCATCCGGAATTCGGCGCCGCAATCCAACGGGTCACCGACCGTGAGGGCAGGGAGCTTAAACCCGATGAAATCTACAACGAATTTGAACACTGCTACATTGACGTGCACGCTCCTTACGATTTGCACTCATTTCATGTAATGAAAAGGCACAGTGACAAACAGGAGCGGCGCTCATTTGCCGAGGTTGAAGCAATTGTCGAAGTCGAGGGCGAAGAGCGGCAGATCGGGGCCACCGGCAATGGCCCCTTAGATGCCTTTTCCAACGCCCTCAAGGCCCAGGTCACCGGAGACTGGACATTGCGCAGCTACCATGAGCACGCGATCAACACCGGATCTCATGCCAAGGCAATCGCCTATATTGAGATCGAGCGGGCTGACGGCAGGCGTTACTGGGGAGCCGGAATTGATACCGATATCATCATCGCTTCGGTGAAAGCGCTGCTTTCCAGTCTTAATAGAGCCTCATAAAGGCGCTTACCAGGGACGGCGGTTGATCAGCACCGAATATATTTGCTAAACTGCCATTAAATATGGTTATACATAGCGCCATAAGTGCGCGGTGCTCTTGTAGGCAGGACGCGAAGAAGACTCTGTTGAAAAGTCTTGCAGCGCTATGAAAAACGGGGCCGCAAGGGGTGGGGTGGACCTATGTCGCTATGTAGAGAGAGCGGCCACGCTCACCTCTATCACTACATCCTGAACAAAGGACAGTAAGTCATGAAAAAGAAAGCGCTGATTACCGGCGTCACCGGGCAGGACGGCTCTTATCTGGCAGAGTTTCTGCTTGAGAAAGGTTATGAGGTTCATGGCATCAAGCGGCGAACCTCGCTGTTCAACACCGATCGGATCGATCATATTTACCAGGGTCCCCACGAAGCGGATCGTAATTTCATCCTGCACCACGGCGACCTGACTGATTCCTCCAGCCTTATTCACATCATCGAAAAGGTCAAACCCGATGAGATATATAATCTGGCAGCCCAGTCCCATGTCGCCGTCTCTTTCGAAGAACCTGAGTACACCGCGAACTCGGATGCACTCGGAACACTGAGGCTGCTCGAGGCCATACGCATACTCGGGCTGGCCAGCAAAACCAGGTTCTACCAGGCCTCCACTTCAGAGTTGTACGGTCTGGTTCAGGAAATTCCTCAGACTGAGAGAACACCCTTTTATCCGCGCTCTCCCTATGCAGTGGCCAAACTTTATTCCTACTGGATTGTGGTTAACTACCGCGAGGCATACAACATCTACGCCTGCAACGGAATCTTGTTCAACCACGAGTCGCCGAGAAGAGGGGAGACCTTCGTAACCAGGAAGATCACCCGGGCCATGGCACGAATTGCCCTTGGCCTCCAGGACTGCCTTCACCTCGGCAATCTCAATGCAATGCGCGACTGGGGCCACGCCCGGGACTATGTCGAAATGCAATGGCTCATGCTGCAGCAGGAGCAACCGGAAGACTATGTTATTGCTACCGGGGAGCAGCATTCGGTGCGCACCTTTGTCGACCTGGCTGCGGCCGAACTCGGCATAACCCTGTCCTGGCAGGGCAGCGGCGTGGAGGAAAGCGGCGTGGTCGACAAAGTAAATGGAGATAGGACTGAGGTGAAAGTTGTCCCGGGTCAGACCGTGGTCCGGGTCGACCCCCGCTATTTCAGGCCCACTGAGGTCGAGACCCTGTTGGGCGATCCGGCGCGAGCAAAGCAGAAACTGGGTTGGACCCCGTCTACCCCGTTCACTGACCTGGTCGCTGAAATGGTCCGTGCCGACCTCGAGGATGCCAAGAAGGATGCCTTCTGCATGAATGAGGGCTTCAACACCTACAATTACCATGAATAGAGAAATCTAGCCTATGGCCTCTAGAGAGTTCTCCCTGAAGAAAGATGATGTCATCTACATCGCCGGCCATCGGGGCATGGTGGGCTCGGCCATGGTGCGTCTGCTGGAGCGGGAAGGGCACACCAACCTGCTTACCAGAACTTCCGCCGAACTCGATTTAAGGGATCAGGCAGCCGTAAAAGAGTTTTTCCGTACCCAGAAGATTGATTACGTGGTACTCGCCGCGGCCAGAGTGGGCGGTATTCATGCCAATAGCACCTATCCCGCTGAATTTATTTACCAGAACCTGATGATTCAGGCCAATATCATCCATGAGGCCTGGGCCGCCGGCATCAGCAACCTGCTGTTTCTCGGGAGTTCCTGCATCTATCCGAAGTTCTGCCGGCAGCCGATGAAAGAGGAATATCTGTTAAGTGGTGTGCTCGAGTCCACCAATGAGCCCTATGCAGTGGCCAAAATTGCCGGCATCAAGATGTGTGAGGCCTACAACCGCCAGTATGGAACCGCTTTCCGGGCGGTCATGCCCACCAATCTCTATGGCCCCGGTGACAACTATCATCTCGAAAACTCGCATGTCATCCCGGCTATTATTCGCAAGTGTCACCTGGCCAAACTTGCCTCAGACGACAACCTGGAAGCAATAGCTCATGATGAGGAAGTCTACGGCCCCATTCCCGAAGCACTACGAACCGCTCTGTTCGAAGCCGACGGCGAATCACTGCGCAGCCGCCCCTGCGTTCAGCTCTGGGGCAGCGGTATGGGACGAAGGGAATTTCTCCATGTGGACGATATGGCCTCTGCATGCTACGCCGTCATGAAAATGGCCGCTGAGGTTTATGCCGACAGTCTGCACTCACCACGGTCCGACCCCTCTCTCAGTGCTCCCAGTTTCTTAAATGTTGGCACCGGAAAGGACTGCACCATAAGAGAGGTGGCTGAGCTGATCCAGAATCTCGTCGGCTTCGCCGGGGAGATTCGCTTTGATGACAGTCAACCGGACGGCACGCCGCAGAAGCTGCTGGACGTTTCAAGACTCGAAAGCCATGGGTGGCAGCCGGTATTTTCTTTGCGTTCAGGGCTCGAGAACACCTACGCTCGCTATTGCCATTATCTTGACAAATCATAGCCACGTTCAGGAGCGGCGATTGGGCACGGGCATCGATAACAGATCAACCATCATTGCTGGAGAATCATGAAGACAGAAGACTATTCCGAATCGCTGGTGGTACATTTCAGAAGAGCTGAAGTCTTGAGGAACCAGGCTCTGGAGCTGGCCTCGCTTGACTTGAACGAACGCCAGCTCTTTGATTTGGAATTGATCATGAATCGAGGATTTTATCCTCTGAGCGGATTTCTCGGCAAGGACGATTATGATTCGGTGCTCAACAATCTCAGTCTGAAAGACGGCACCGTATGGCCGGTGCCGGTCTGCCTCGACGTGACTGAAAGCTTTGCCCGCTCGGTAGAGCCCGGTCAATTGATAGCCCTGAACGACCAAGAGGGGTTTCTGCTCGCCATACTCACCATAAGCGATATCTGGCAACCCAACAAAAAAGAGGAAGCTTCCCTGGTGTATGGAACTACGGATGTTGCCAAACACCCGGGGGTAAGGCAGCTAATCAATCAGACCGATTCCTGGTATATCGGCGGCAGTGTCGAGGGTATCAACCTGCCTGTCCACTATGATTTCCTGCAGCTGCGGCTGACTCCGTCGGAGAGCGTCCGGCGCTTTACCATGAACGGCTGGAGACGGGTGCTTGGCTTTCATACCGAACAATATCTGCACTGCGCCCACCGGGAGATGGTGCTTGATGCCGCCTCCCGGATAGGCGCCTCTATTTTCCTGCAGCCAGTGGTCGGTCTGGACCATCCTGGAGACGTGGATTTTTACACCCACATCTGCTGCTACCAGGTGTTCACCAAGAAATTTCCGCCCAACATGATCATGCTTGGCCTCTCACCCTTTGCCACTCGCTGGGCCGGTCCCCGTGAGGCACTACTGCAGGCGATCATGCGCAAGAACTTCGGCTGCAGTCATTTCATGGTATCCGAGGACCAGGCCGATCCATTCGCCAGGACCAACGGCGCTTCTCTTTTTTATGAACGGGGTGCTGCCCAGCAGTTGGTAGGCGATTATGCAGAGCGGACGGGGATTGACATGGTGCCCCAGGAGGATTGGGGGTTCCATGGGTCGAAAAAGAAATATTTCCCACTCTCAAAAAGCTCAGGCGAACTGGAGAAAATCACCTCGATGGAACTGCAGCGGCGGATGCTGGAGGGCGAAGAGGTGCCTCCCTGGTTCGCCTGGCCCGATATGGTCACCGAGCTGCAGCATGCCTTTCCACCGCGATCAAAGCAGGGTTTCACCATCTTTCTGACCGGGCTCTCCGGTTCGGGAAAGTCGACCATCGCCCGGGTGCTGCTGGTAAAATTTATGGAGATGCGGGATCGACCGGTAACCTTGCTCGACGGCGATATTGTCCGGAAAAATCTGTCCTCAGAGCTGACCTATTCCAGGGAGCATCGTGATCTCAACGTTACCCGCATCGGTTTTGTGGCCAGCGAAATAACCAAAAACGGCGGTATCGCCATCTGCGCGCCGATTGCCCCCTATGAAGAGTCGAGGCAGGCCAACCGGGAGCTGATCAGCTGTTATGGGGGATATGTGGAAATCCACGTGGCAACTCCCCTGGCGGTCTGCGAACAGCGTGATCGCAAGGGGCTTTATGCCAAGGCCCGCAGCGGCAAGATCAAAGGGGTGACCGGTGTCACCGACCCCTATATCGAACCGGCGAATCCCGACATAGTGATTGATACTACCAGCATAACGCCGCTTGAAGCCGTCCAGGAGATTCTGCTCTACCTGCAGAATCAGGGGTATCTTGTCTGAGCTATCCTACGGGGTGCTGGCGCTTTTTGACCACATAATACATGACCGGCACGGCCATGCGGCTCACCAGCAATGAAGCTATCTCCCCAAACATTAAGGAGATGGCCAGCCCCTGAAAGATCGGATCGGCGAGGATCACCGAGGCTCCCACTACTACCGCCAAGGCGGTGAGCAGCATGGGCCGGAAACGGACGGCGCCAGCCTCCACCACGGCCTGGTCAAGGGGGAGACCTTGTTGGATGCGCAGCTCAATAAAATCGACCAGGATGATCGAGTTTCTCACCACGATTCCTGCTCCCGCCATAAAGCCTATCATCGAAGTAGCGGTGAAAAACGCCCCAAACCCCCAATGAGCAGGGAGTATGCCGATCAGAGAAAAGGGGATGGCTGCCATCACCACCAGCGGGGTGATGTAATTTTTAAACCAGCCGACCATCAGCATATAGATCAGCACCAACACCACGCAAAAGGCAAGGCCGAGGTCGCGGAATACCTCAAGGGTGATATGCCACTCACCGTCCCATTTCATCGCTGGACGGGTTTCATCAAAAGGCTGAAAGAGATTATATATCTTCACCGGTCCGGCAGTGGCACCGTAGTCGGCCGAATCGAGTGCGTTAATTTTCTCGTTCATCGCCAGGATGGCATACACCGGACTTTCCACAACGCCTGCCACATCTCCGGTGACATAGATAAGCGGCTTGAGATTTTTACGGTAAATCGGCTGCTCCACTTCGGTTTCAGATACTCGAACCAATTCCCGCAACGGCACCAGCGGCGCCTGAGCTGAGTATTCCGAGCGCAGTGAAATGTTGAGCAGCTCATCGATGCGGGCCCGCTGTGCTCGGGGGACCTCGAGTACTATATTGATTGGCTCCTTGTCGCTGGGCTGGTGGAGAAGGTCGATGGAGAGCCCGTCCACACCGATCTTTATGGTCCTGTTTATCTGTGACTCGGTGATGCCGCTCAGCGCTGCTTTTTCCTTGTCCACCGTGATCAGGGTTCTGGTTCTCGCTGTTTCCCGGTACCAGTCGACATCGACCACGCCAGGACTGCTGGACATGATCGATTTTACCTCTTCTGCGAGAGCCAGCCTATCCTGCTCGGTAGGTCCATAAATTTCAGCTACCAGCGTCTGCAGAACGGGCGGCCCGGGGGGAACTTCGGCGACTACCAGGGTGCCGCCGTAGTGCTCGGCAATGGCAGCCAGTTTCGGCCTGACCCGTTTGGCGATATCGTGGCTCTTTAGATCCCTGTGGTGTTTGGGGAGCAGGTTTACTTGAATGTCAGCAACGGTAGGACCGCTGCGCAGAAAATAGTGGCGGACGAGGCCATTGAAATTATAGGGCGACGCAGTACCTACATACACTTGGTAATCGACCACGTCTGGATCCTGCCTGATCACCGCCGCCATCTCCAGCGCCACCCTCGAAGTCTGTTCCAGGGTCGTGCCCTCGGGCATATCCAGAATTACCTGAAATTCGCTCTTGTTGTCAAAGGGAAGCATTTTGACCTTGACGTAGCCAAGACCAACCATAGCCATTGAACCGAGCAGCAGAAGGGTTATCACGGAGAAAAACACCAGGCGCCAGCCGGCGTGGGCGAGCAGCGGATCCATGATCTTATGATAGAGCCGGGTGAAGAAGTCGTCGGGTACCGCATCATGATCATGTCCCTTGCCACCTGCCCTGGCTTTGAGGAAGTGGGTGGCCGCCCAGGGGGTGACTGTGAAAGCGATAATCAGCGAAAAGAGCATGGCCGCCGATGCTCCGACCGGAATCGGCCGCATGTACGGACCCATGAGACCACCCACAAAGGCCATGGGCAGAATCGCGGCGATAACGGCCCAGGTTGCCAGAATCGTTGGGTTACCGACCTCGCTGACCGCTTCCACCGCCACTTTCAACAAGGATCGATCCCGGTTTCCGGGCAGATGCATGTGACGGACGATGTTCTCAACCACGACAATGGCATCGTCGACTAGAATACCAATGGAAAAGATGAGGGCGAACAGGGTGATCCTGTTCAAGGTGTAGCCGTAGAGGTAGAAAACCAGAAGGGTGAGGGCAAGAGTCGAGGGGATGGCGAGCATGACCACCAGGGACTCGCGCCAGCCGAGAAAAAGCAGGATCAGGATGGCCACGCCGAATACCGCGATGCCCATGTGAAGCAGCAGCTCGTTCGATTTTTCCGAGGCAGTTGCTCCATAGTCGCGGGTGACGCTTATTTCCAGGTCGGCAGGAATCAGGCTGCCTTTTAATGCCTCAATTTTTTTGAGCACATTTTCGACTACGGCGACCGCATTTGCCCCCGGCCGCTTGGCTATCGACAGCGTCACTGCGGCCTCCAACTCCTGCCTTGAGGGAGCGCCATAGAGAACATAGTGGGAAGGCTCCTCGGAACCGTCCAGGATTTCAGCTACCTCCTCGAGGTAAACTGGTTTTCCCCCGTACACCCCGATCACGATGCGGCCGATCTCTTGCGCACTGGTCAGAAAGGTGCCCGTTTGAATCTCGATCTCGTTGTTGGAATTAACCAGGGATCCCGGGTAACTCTGCCTGTTGGCCTGCTGGATGATGGGAATGAGTTCGTTGATCGACAGGTTTCTCGAGGCCAGCAACACCGGGTCGAGCCGGATTCTGAGTTCACGCTTGCTGCCGCCTATCAGTTTCGTTTCGGCAACTTCGGGGATATTTTTTATCACATCATCGAGCTGAGCCGCAACTCTCCTGAGCATGTACTGATCGTACCTATCAGAATGGAGAGTCAGGGCCAGGATCGGCACGTCGTCTATGGTATGCGGTTTGATAAGCGGCATCGAGACATTGTGAGGTATCCTGTCGAAGTTGGTTGCCAGTTTCTGATTGAGTCGGACGATCGCCGTCTCGAGGTCGGCACCGACATAAAAACGGACAACCAGCAATGATTTTCCCGCCATCGAGGTGGAGTAAATATATTCGACGTTGGGGAGCTCGTAGAGCAGCTTTTCCATGGGGATGGTGACCTGCTCCTCGATCTCTTTGGGAGTGGCTCCTTCCATCGCGACCATTACGTCGATCATCGGTACCTTAATCTGCGGCTCTTCCTCTCTTGGCAGCATGATCACCGCAAGGATGCCGAGTAGAAGTGAGCCGACAATGGCCAGCGGCGTCAGCTTGGAATCGATGAAAAGACCTGCCAGTTTGCCGGCGAATCCACTGTGGGGTATATCTTTTGTATCCATGGTTGGAATAGATTGAATGAAGAGTGAGTAGACGATTACTTGACGGTGACTCTTCGGCCATCCACAAGTTCTCTGGTGTCCGATACCACCACCCGGTCTCCGGCAGAGACGCCCGAAAGAACCTCGATCAGGTCGTCGACGACCAGACCGGTCTTGACGAGCTGCAGCCTGACTCTGCCGTTCAATTCGATGAATACTCGTTCCAGCTGCCCAAAAGACTGAACCGCAGTGCGGGGCACCATGATCGCCGTTCCCCGTCTTCCCGGCAGGCTGACTCTGGCAAACTGGCCCGAACGAATATTCGGCGAAGCGGGGATCTGCAGTTTTACTGGCGCAGTCCTCGAGGTGGGATCAGCGGTCGGGGCAATCTCGGTGACCGTGCCTGAGACCTCAACCCCTGCCGCTTCAATTTTCACCGGCAGGGTGTCGCCGATGGCAAGATCAAGCACCAGGGCTTCGGGAACATCAGTGATCACCTGCAGACTCGATTCGTTTTCCAGCTTCAGCAGTGTTTTCCCGGGAGTTGCAAGGTCGCCTACATTGGCTGGCTTACTGGTGATTACCCCCGCAAACGGCGCCTTGATGGTCGCATAATCGAGCATGGTCTGCGTCTCATTGAAAGCTGCCTGGGCTATTCGCTTCAATTCCTCGAGGGTTTTCACCGATTCTGCTGTCGCCGCATTTTTTTTCAGCAGGTTGCGTTCCCTGGTGAGGTTGCGCTGGGCTTGCTCCAATTGAGCCTGGGCCTGGGATAATTTGGCCTTGATCTCATCAGCGCTGATGACCGCCAGGATATCTCCCGAGTTGACCTTGGAGCCAAGATTGACCGGCAACTCGGTGATGTTGCCGCTTATTTTGGCGGCTATGGTGGCGCTCTGGGCGGCCTCCACGGTGGCCATAATTTCGACCTGGCGCAAAGGTTGTACCTGCTCGGCAGCAATCACCTGGACCTCGAGCGGCGCCAGTTCTTCAGCCGTGTGCCGAGGACCATGCTGTTCGGATTTGCAGCTGGTCAGTGCCAATAGTGCAAGCAGCAGGAAGGATGCCGGCGCAGAGAATGATCTGAGCGATGCCGATTTCATTATTGTCTCTCCAGTAATTCTTCAGTGGTGGTCGTATACTGCTGATAGCCCTGAGCCCGGCGCAGGTTGGCAGTGGCGATGCGGTGGTTGGCCCTGGCCGCGGATTGGCGCACGAGCGAGTCGGTGAGTCTGACCTCTGCATCCAATACGTCGGAGGAGAGGATGACTCCCTCCTTGAATCGTTCGCGGCTGAGCTGGGCGCTCTCCTGCGCGACTTCAACAATTTTATCGGTGACACTTCTGCGTTTCAGGGCCTGTTGATAATTGAGTTCAGCCTTATCGATGTCAAGGCTGATCGCCAGCTTGAGTTTTTCGAACTGTTCGGCGAGAGTCTGGTATTCGGCCCGCTTGCGCAGAATCTCGGCATCATTTCGGCGACCGTCCCACAGGTTGTAGTTGACTTTAACCCCGGCAACCCAGGAATCGCCCGAGCCGTCGTTGATCCAGCCATAGTCATACTGATAGCTGGCGAACCCGTCAAAGGTGGGAAGATTGAGGCCCTCGGCGCGTCTGAGTTCTGCTTCTGCGGCTTGCAGAGCGGCAGAAAGTTTGGTGAGCTCGGGCCGTTCCAGGATGGACTGGGCTGCAGATGGGGCAAGAAGGTCCTTCTCCTCGGCATCGATGACGACGGATCCGGATTGCAGGCCGAGCAGGTTGAGGAACGCTTTCTCGGCCAGAGCTTTCTGATGTTCGGCAACAATGAGGTTTTCGCTGGTTCGGGCTTTTTGCACTTCAAAATTGAGCACTTCGGTTTTGAGTAAATCGCCGGCCTCGAACCGGGCCTTGGCAACCTGCAGCGAACTATCGATCGCCTCCAATTCGGCCTGTCGGGCTTCAAGTTGGTCCTGGGCTTGAACGATGTATTGAAAGGCTTTGACAATTTCATAACCAAGCTGGTGTTCAACCTCTTTGAGTCCCGCCTGACTTGCCAGGTAGCCAGATTCGGCACTGTCGACAAGGGCCTGGTCTCTGCCCCCATTATAGAAGCGATAGGTGAGTTCAGCCTTGAGATTGATATTGTCGGTCTGGCCGGGGGAATTGAAATCGATATCGTTGGAGAACGCACCTTGATTCAGGATGTTGCCGAACGACAGCAGGGGGTTGTTGGTTTGCCCGTAGAAGGCACTGAGATCGAGGCGGGGATGTCTGAGCAGGGCATCGGCCTCGGCCTGGGCAGCCCGGGCAGAACCAATACGTTGTAAGGCAATTCTACTGTCGGGACTGTTCTGCAAACCAAAAATCACCGCTTCTCTGGAAGTCCAGACTGTGGGCTGCCGTAAATTTTCAGCCTGCCCGCCAAAGGCTGCAGCACAACTGAATATCAGAACTGAAAGAGTTAAGCTCAAACCGTTAATAGCATATGATTTCAGAGACATATCCAAATCCTTTCAAAAAAGGTTCCGTGTTGCCGCTCGGTAGTTAATAAAATAATTAAATAGATATAAGAAACTCTTCACTGAATGTCAAAACTTAAGATATAATAGCGTACTAAATATATTGAACCAATAAAAAAAACTGACCCGGAACGGATGATTGCACTGCTCTCCCACGCCGTGGTAATTCCTCCAGACGAGTAAACTCATGCTCTTTCTCGAACATCTGAAAAAACAGAACGGAATGGACGGAAAAGGGGGCCGGTGGGGCTACACTGTTCTGGTTGGCGGGTATCTGCTCGACTATGTGCGCAAACGGCCACCGCTGATCCGATCGGTGAGCAGAGATCCCTACCGGGATCAGAAAAAACTGCTTTACACCGTCTTGACCGGCGGCTACGACCGGCTGAATGAAATTCCCCCATCACTGGCCTCCGCCAGGAAGTGGGATTTCGTCTGTATAACAGATAACCCGGCACTTTCCTCTGATACCTGGAAGATCAGGCTTGTCGACAACGATTACGGGCTCGATCCGGTGCGTCTCTCGAGGCTCTACAAAATAAAAAACCACCTGGTGGACGACGGTTACGACCTGAGTATCTATGTGGACGCCAATATCCGCCTACGCGGCGACCTCGACCTCTTCCTCAACCAGGCAATGGACAAGGACCGAGCGCTGGGCCTGCTCCATCATCCTTTTCACTCTTCCCTTAAACAGGAGGTGGAGCTCTGCATCAACACCGGCAGAGACGATCCAGAGCTTCTCAGTAAACAGTATCGCACCTATACAGATCTCGAAAAATTCAGCGATCCTTATCCCCATATAAACGCCCGCCTGCTCATTCGTCGGCCGGGTGATCCACACCTGCAGGCTCTGATGGAGACCTGGTTCAACCAGCTTCTCTCATGGTCTCGCCGCGACCAGGTGAGTTTCAACTACAGTCTGGCCCAGCATCCTGGAGTCTCACCCTGCTATATTCCTTACTGGCTGTTCAGGGTTCACTTTAAGAAACTGGATCATCGGTAAAATCGTGGTCGGTGAATTGGCGGTGGCGAAACAAAAAGATCGTTGCCGAGCCGATCCTGCAGCCGGAATGATGCGAAATACCGCCAGCGCGTGATCAGCATCAGCCATTTGCAGAGCTTTCTCAGGTAGAGATAGTAGATATCCACAGAGAGCGATCCCATTGCTGAGCAGGGAACTGCAGACCAGACGCTAGAGGCCGAGGGCAACGAGAACGTCAAGCAGCGCTTGTTCCGTATGTGTTAGGGAGAAATATTCCGTGTAGGTTCTGCTAGCCTGATCGGCTACCGCCGACAGTGCTGTGCCGTCGGAGATCAGACTGCTCACTGCCGTGGCCAGAGAAGCTGGATCGGCGGGGGCAGTAAAGACAAGTCCCGATGCCCTGCTAGTGAGCAGCGCGTCAGGGTACGCGGGAGAGTTTCTGGTCACCACGGGCCGCCCGCAGGCGAGGGCCTGGTAGACCTTGTTGGGAATGACCCGGCCAGCTTTGGGCGAATCCCCGAAAATACCCAGCAGCACATCTGCTTGAGCGATTCGTTTGGGCAAGCGCTCGTAGGGCAGCCAATCTTCAAAACCAATATTGGCAAGGTCGCGAGCCAGGGATTCACAGTGGCTGCGAAGCGGTCCTTCCCCCAGCAGGGTCCAGCGGGCGTCGGGAACCAGGCGGGCGGCTTCGACGATGTGCTGTGGCCCCTGCAGTCCAATGAAGCTGCCGAAAAATAAGATCTCCGGGGCAGCTGAGGGGGAGCGGGGCGGCTGCCTGGTGAAAAGCGCTTCTTCGGCCCCCACCGGGATCACCCGGGTGCGTTCAGCGGCGGCTCCAAGCTCTTCAATGAAGAAGTCGGCATGGGGTCGGGTGTCGGCGATTACAATGTCTGCCTGGCTGAAAAGTGAACGCTCCTGTTGCAGCAGGCGTCTGGCCCGATAGTGAGTGGCGGGGTACTTCCGCCTTTCATAGACTGCTTTGTCCCAGCTGGAGATGAGTGGATCGAAGACCAGTTTCAGATCGTGCCTGTCTGCATAGTTTCTGGCGGACCTGAAATCCCGATGCCGGAAACAGGGAAGCCACAAGGCATCTCCGGGCTGCGGCCGACGAAGCGCCGCTTCCAGCGATCCCAGCAATGACGAACGTGGCTTGAAATCGCGAAGACCTATACCGTTGTCCTTCAGCAGAGATCTGAGAATACGGTTGCGGGAATAATCGGGATCGAAGCGGCCCCACCATAAGAGCGTCGCGCTCATCCTGCCTCTCTCACACCGCCTTGAAGGTGTCTAGCTTCACCAGTCTGGCGTAGTATGCGCCGCGCTGCAGAAGTTCGTCATGGGTGCCCTGCTCGACTATTGTGCCCTCTTTCATCACCACGATTCTATCCGCCCGCTTGATGGTTGACAACCGGTGGGCGATAATAATCGAAGTTCGATCTTCGAGACGATCGATTGCCTCTTCGAGAATTGACTCTGTCTCGGAATCGATAAAGGCGGTGGCCTCGTCGAGAACGAGGATTGCTGGATCACGGCACAGGGCTCTGGCGAAGGCGAGCAGCTGTTTTTCACCAGTGGAAAGCTCGCGGCCGCCGTCGCCGATTCTGGTATCGAGGCCGTCCTCCAGTTTGGCAATGAAAGGAGTCATGCCCGAGCTCTCTATTATCTCTTCGACACGCTTCCTGGAACTGCCGCTGTCCATAATAATATTTCTCAGCAGGGTGTCGTCGAGGATGAAACCATCCTGAAGAATCACCCCGACAACCGTGCGCAGTTGATGCAGGCTGAGCTCGCTTATTGGACAGCCGTCGATGTGAATGGTTCCCTTCTGGGGATCATAGAACCTGAGCAGCAGACTGATAAGAGTCGATTTACCCGAACCGGTGGGACCGACCACCGCCACTGTCTCGCCGGCGGCGATCTCCAGATCAAGACCTTTTATCACCGGTTCATCGGGATCGTAACCAAAGCTGACTGAAGAAAAGGTGAGTGCACCTCTGGCCTTCTGCAACCGGTGGGGATTTTCAATCTCGGTGATCTGTCTCGAGGTGTCGAGCATCTCGAATATTCGCTCAGCCGAAGCCAGGGCTGACTGGACAATCGAATATTTCTGGGCCAGTTCCCTGAGTGGCTGGAAAAACAGTCGCATATAGGCGATAAAAGCGATCAATTCGCCGATGCTGAGGGTGCTGCCCATAACCAGGCGGCCGCCGTAGAGCAGAATGAGCGCCACGGCGACCCAACTCATCAGTTCGGTGAGGGGCATGAAGGCGGCAAAAAGGCGTATTTGCTTTAGAGTCCTGCTCAGGTACTCACCGCTCAGAGCGGAGAATTTTTCAGACCACTGGCGCTGCCGGCCAAACAGCTGAATGATGGATATGCCGGAAACCGACTCCTGGACAAAGCTGTTTATCTTTGACAACTGGCTACGAATCGCCCGGAATTTTTCTCTGGCTAACCTGGAGAAGGCGAGGGTCATGACCAGGGCGAGAGGAACAAAAACTGACATCACCAGGGCCAAGCGAACATTGAGCAGGTAGAGCACCACCAGAATGCCGGCCAACCTGAGGATGTCGTTGAACAGGGTTACCAGCACCGAGGTGAACATTTCATACATGTTCTGGACATCGTTGGTCAACCGGGTGACCAGTCTGCCCGCCGGCTGGTTGGTCAGAAAGCTCAGATCGAGATTGAGGATATGATCGAACAGCCGCTGTCGGAGGCGATGCATCACCGATTGGCCGACCCATTCGAGCAGGACCGCCTGGACGAAAGTCAGGATGAACCCGGCTGTGATCAGCAGGCAGATGAGCAGGCCAATTTTCCCCAATCCGCCATAGCGTTCATCGAGGGGAAGCGCAGTGGCTGTAATATAGGAGTCGATACCGGTTTTCATAAGGTAGGGCAGGCTCAGCGCCGAGAAGGTGACTCCCAGAGAAAGAAACACCGCGATGGTAATCGGTATTTTGAAGCCCCTGCTGTGTTTGAGGATCCGCAGCCAGAGTCTGAAATCGTAGAGGGAGGAACTCTGCCCTTTTTCCATGTAGCCGAAATTACGCATGGGACAGTCCTTCCATTTCCTGCATCTGCTTGAGGTGCATGGCCTGGTAAAAATTGTTTTTTTCCAGCAGGGCCTGGTGACTGCCATCGTCGACCAGTTTTCCCTCTTCCAGAATGAGGATCCGGTCGGTCATGGAGAGCAGCTTGAGGCGGTTGGAGACGATGAACACCGTTTTCCCACTGAAGCGTCGCCGCAGGGCGGTGACAATATTGTTTTCGGTGGCGGTATCGACGGCCGAGAGCCCATCATCTATCACCAACACAGGCCTGTCGTAGAGCAGGGCGCGAGCCAGGGCTATGCGCTGGCGCTGCCCCCCTGAGAGGGTGATGCCTCGCTCGCCGATTACCGTGTCGTAGCCGTTGCTGAATTCGAGGATCTCGTTATGGATGTCTGCATCGCGGGCAGCGGCCTCTATTTTGTCCATGGACATCTCATCGGTACCGAAACCGATATTGGCCCTGATTGTGTCGGAGAACAGAATGGGCTCCTGACCGACATAGGCTATCTGGGATCTGAGCTGTTCAAAAGGAATCTCGTTAACGTCGCGATCCCCATAAAATAATTCCCGGCGTTGCACCGGATACAGCCTCACCAGAAGTTTGCAGAGGGTCGTTTTCCCACTGCCCGTTTTACCGGCAATACCGATGATGCCTGACTCAACCTCGAAAGTGATGTTGGACAATTGCGCTCTGGCGGAGTCCGGGTAGGCAAAAGTAAGATCGGTGGCCTTGAACCCCGAGGATCCCGGAAGCATTGCGGAGGAGGGACAGGTGTCGATCAGAACCGCCTCGGAAGTAATAAGGCCATGGATTCTTCTGAGCGCGGTCACTCCCCGCTGGGTGAGGTTGGCGACCCACCCCACCGCCATCATCGGCCAGATGAGCATCTGCAGATAGGTGGTGAAAGCGGCAAAATCGCCTATGGTAATGGTTTGGTCGATTACCAGGCGGCCGCCATAGACCAGAACGATCAGCAGACCGATATTGCCGATCAGCGTCGATGCCGGAAACAAAAGACCATGGATGAGGGCCACTCTTATGTTGGCGTGTACGTATCGTCTGCCAAGGCGGTTGAAATCATCCACCTGGCTTCTCTCGTGGGTATAGGCTTTAATCAGTCTGATGGAAACCACAGCTGACCTGGCAAATTCGGTCATCCGGGAGAACTCTTCCTGGACATGGTTGAATCGATGATGCAGCCTGGCGGAGAGAAACCTGGTAGTCAGCGCCAGAAAAGGAAGGGGGAGCAGAGCGAAGAGGGTGAGGGTCGGGTGAATGTAGATCATGAATCCTATTGCAGCCACCGACAGGACCAGGGCGTCGACGGCGGCCACCATCCCCATGCCGCAGGCCATCTGCACCGCGGCAAGATCATTTGAGCCATGGGCCATAATGTCGCCGGTGGACCTCCTGGAAAAAAAATATTGATCCATGGCCAGTATGTGGTCGAAAATCCTGTTTCTCAGGTGACGCTCCAGATAACGGGAGAAACCGATAATCAGCATGCGCCAGACGAAGCGCAGCAGCACAACGGCAGTAGCGATGGCCAGGATAGCGCCGGCAAGGGTGAAAAGCCTGGGCATGGTCGCCTCCTGGCCGGCCAGCAAATCTATGGCCCGTTTGACCAGAAGCGGAATAGATAGTTGCAGGAAATCGACGCTGATTAGCGCCAGGAAGCCGATTATCAGACGGAAGCGGTGAGTGACAAACTGATCGGCCAGAAGACCGCGCACAAGTTCCGTAAAAGAGACCGGGTAAGGATCCGGTTTCTCCATTTCCATGTTGGTCTGTGAGCTGTCGTGGTTCACCTGCAGGTTGTCCCAGAGAGATTTTGTGTGGTAAGCTGGAAGTGATATCCGGCCCATTCTACATAGTCGATGGATCAATTGCGAAACCTAATTAAATATAACTACATAAGTCCTATCCAACCCCGCGGCAAAATTCTTCATGAGCCTCGATTGAGAAAGAATCCATCGTTTCGGAAGGGAACCTATTGAAATGGCCCGACGCAACGCACCCATCAAACCTTTTCACGGGGAGAAGCCATGCGCTATATTCTCATCTGCGTGCTGAGCTGTCTTATGCTGTACGGTTGTTCTCAGGATGAGGAAGAAAAAGGTGAATCATCCATCGACCGGGCCACCAAGGAAGTGGCCGACAAGATAGTGACGCAGATCAAGACGCCTCTGGAGAAAGCGGAGGCGGTTAAAGAACTCGAAGAACAGAGAACAGACCGGCTTGAAGAGCAAGTCCAGTGAGCTGAGTGAATGTCAAAGCCTGTGCAGCAGGATGTTTCTGATATCCTTTGGGGAGAGCGGGGCAGGGTTGTTCTTGAGCGAGACGCCATCGAGCAGTGCACCCAGATCCTCAGGGACGGCAGCATAGTCAGATAGGCGTGAAAGCCCGAGCAGGTCGATGATGCGATGCAATTCTTCAATAAAGCAATCGGCCTCGTCGCGAGTTGTATTCCGCCCTGCACAGAAAAGCCGACCCAGGCGCCGATACTTGTCGATATAATGCTGGTAATGTCTATCTGTGCTGGCCAACTCGCGCAGTTTATCCAAGGTAATTTGGTTGCCGGCTCCCATCAGCGTCCCGCAGACCAGACCGTGAGGGATGGCAAGACTGCTTCCCAGGGCGGGTGCCAGACCGTGAATGACCCCAAGCCCGGCGTTTGCGAGTACGATTCCCGAGCACAGCGCCGCGTAAGCCATGTCGCTGCGGGCTTCAAGATCGTCGCCGTTGCGGAAGACCCGGATCAGGGACCTTTGTACTGCTTCGATGCCGCTCCAGGCGATGGCATCGGTAAGCACAGATGCCCGGGTTGAGAGAAAACCTTCGACCAATTGGGTGAAGGCATCCATAGAACAGGCTGCGGTGAGTTCCGGCGGGCAGGTTTGCGTGAGGTGGGGATCGATCAGGGCGAAATCGGGGACATAGTTCTGGTGGCGCAATGACTTCTTGTACCCCTCAGGGCCCGGCCTGGTAATCACCGCGTTGGCTGAAGCTTCACTGCCGGTGCCGGCGGTGGTTGGGATCGCCACAAATGGCAGCTTTCTGCCGTCCGGCTGGCGGTTGCCGACACCTTCGAGAAATTGTTCGATTTTCTCCCCAACCGGCAGCATTGCCGCCACGGCTTTACCCGTATCAAGCACGCTGCCGCCGCCTATGGCGACGACTCCATCGAGCTTCTCCGGATGATAGGCATCGACAATGCGGTCGATGATCTCAGGCGACGGTTCGCTGCTGACAATGGCATAATCAATCTTTATCCCAGTCTCGAGCAGTTGTTGTTCGACCGGGGTCCAGCTCTTCTGCCTTGTTCTAAAACTGGACCCGGTGATAACCAGAATTCTCGATCCCAGTGCCGCAGCTATTGCGGGCAGACTTTCAAGGCAGCCGCTGCCAAAGGTAATGGCAGGCAGTGGTTTGAGTGAAAATCCAGGATTCATTTATTGATCAGAGTCGGCGGGGTGGAGTGTCAGCAAAGGATATCAATACTCGATTTTGTAATCCCTGCACAGAGTATAAATAAAATAGATGAGGGCAGCAACAATTGACGGGTGCCAGTTCACTTAATGCACGCCATGGCCATCAAGCAGAGCAAAGATAATAATTCCGAAGACTGGCCGACCGGCTGGGGTGCATTATATTAGATCGTATGCGGGTCTGGACCGCCTGAGAAGCAGTACTAAACATTATGGAGAAGGCAATGAAAACAGCACTATTGTTTCTAATTCTTACTTTGTTGGTTCCCGTTTCCGCGATCGCTTCGGAAGTGAAAACCATAGACAAGGATGGCTTGAAAGGGCTTCTTGGCTCCGAAAACCTCGTCGTGCTTGATGTTCGAACCGGCAGCGACTGGAGTGCAAGCGAATTCAAGATCAAGGGGGCAATACGGGTAGAGCCGGGAGATGTGTCATCCTGGGTTGGGAGTTATTCCAAGGGGAAAACGTATGTACTTTATTGCGCCTGACCCAGTGAGTATACAAGTGCCCGGGTGGCACAACAGCTCATCTCTCTGGGGTTCGAAAACGTGTTTGCCTTGAAAGGCGGTTGGCGCGAGTGGTTCCAGAACCGTTATCCGGTCGAAGATAAAAGCTGAGGCAGAAAGGGGTTCAGCTTTTCGGCAGCCGAATCTGTTCGTCTTTCTTCTTCTTATTGTTGCGCCGATAGATCAGAAGAGTCTTGCCGATCAATTGCACGAGCTGACTGCGGGTAACCTCTGGAACCTGATCGGCCGCTTCATGTTTGGAGATTTTGTCGGTGTTGACGATTTTGATCTTTATCAATTCATGGAAGTCCAGTGCTTCATCAATAGCCGCGACGACGGTCTCGCTGAGTCCTTCCTTGCCGATATAGACAACCGGGCTGAGGCCGTGTCCGAGCTTCCTCAAGAATTTTTTCTGGGCGTTGGTTAAGGATGGTGCTTCATTCATTTTAAGAGTCTAGGGTAGAGGGGAAGAACTGTATCAGCTCATAAGTGTTTTAATGATTTCGTAGCCACCAACGTAGGTACCGATTGCCGAACCGAGCCCGGTGAGGATGAATACCAGAAAGACCCTGAGCAATTTATTGCGCCACCAGCCCAATAGTGTGCCCATGTCTTCGCCGACCGTCTCGAATTCTCGAACCACCGGCGGTCGCGTCATTACCTGGATGAAAGCCGTCACATAGCCGGCACCGATTACCGGCGTCAGGCTCGTGATGGGGGCGGCGGCAAAAGCGCCGATAGTGGTAAAAGGATGGGCCAAAGCCAGTGCTGCTCCAATCGAGGCGGGAATGCCGTTGGCCAGAATCCAGTAGATGATGTTGTCGCCTGCAGTCTCAAACCCCTTTGAAAAGGCAATGAGTCCGATCGAACCGATAATCACGGCGGGGATCAGCCAGCCCAGGGTTTTCCAGGTCCTGGATACAGGGGGAATGGTGGTAAGGTCGTCAATTTTGCCAGCGTAATCCTCAACCAGCCCTCTCTTGATGCCCTCCAGGTGGCCAGCGCCTACCACGGCAACCACCACTTGTCCCGGTGTATTTTTTATCTGTTCCGCCATATAGATGTCGCGCTCGTCTATGAGAACCTTCTTCATCTCAGGCAGCGAATCTCCCATCTCGGCCATCAATTCGGTGAGGACATCCTGTGTTTTGAGCTCTTCCAGTTTTTGTTCATCGATTTCCTCAGAAAAAAACATTCCGGCAATCAATGAACTCATAAGGTAGCCCTTGCGAAACAGGGACGTCGATTTCCAGGCTCTTCTCAGCGTAATCCTGATGTCCCGGTCGCAGAGGCAAATGGGAATTTGGAGTCCCTCAGCGGTTCTGGCAGCCGCGAGCAACTCGGCGCCCGGTGATACTCCGAGATTGTCGCCAAGTTTCTTCTGGTAGCCGGCCATCATGATGGAAACCATCAAAGTGGACAATTGACGGTTTTTAATCACCGTTTTCAGGTCCAATTTCTGCCAGCGATTTTCATCTGAGAGCGCCTGGTATCTCTTATCATCGAGTTCGATGCAGACGTGGTCAGGTCGTTCAGCGTCGATCACCTTCTGAACCAGATCCACTGACTGCTGGGACACATGGGCCGTACCCACCAGTATTACAGTCCGCTTACCCTGCTCAATGAACTGCACGTCCGCAGGATAGTCCCGGGCGCGGGACAGCATGGGATGGGGGTCCGATTGGGGTGCGGAGGGACTAGGCATATAGAAGTGACCGATGGGGCAGAGGTACTGGAACGGGTGGCTTTTAAAAGGCTATAATCCGGTGGAATGTGAAACGGTTCTCAAACATCCTTGAGTTTCAGGGTGTTGCCGGGATGAATGAGGTTCGATTTCAAGTTGTTCCAGCGCTTGATTCGATCGGGTGAGGTGTTGAATTTTCTCGAGATAGTCCACAACGAGTCTCCCGATCTGACCAGATAATAGGTATAGGGGGCTTCTTGAACGGCCGGCTTACCAGGCTGCTTCTTGGAATCAGAAAGCACGAGTAATGACGATTCAGCACTGCCGGCTCTAGACGAAGCGCCCGATCGAGGGGTTGAACTCGTACTGCTCATATAGAGCGCCAGCTGCTGCCCTTCAGCGATTTTGTGCATATTCGGCAGCCCGTTCCAGGCGACGATCAGCTCGGCGGGGACCTGATAGCGGCTGGAGATTTTTGATATGGTTTCACCCCGTCTGACGGTATGCAGGATAAGGTCATCCTGGGCGGCGATACGGGCGTCCATGCCCTCGGGAAGGATGCGGTAGGCCACATTCTGGTAAGGAATTCTCAGCCTGGTGCCAGGCTTGAGGTTCCTGCTGGTAAGCTTGTTGACCTTGAGCAGTGTTGTGGTGTTGATATTGTAGCGCCGGCAGATTTTGGCAAGGGTCTCGCCTTTTTTGACGACATGGGTTTTGTAATCGGTCTGCACGACGCTGTGCAGGCGAGGCAGGTTGCTCTGGGCCAGCATCTTCGTGCCGCTGGGTATTTTTACTCGATAGCGTTCCTGGTTCAGCGGGGTTTTCGAGGTTCGGAGCTCTTGGTTGAGAAGTTTTATATCTTTCTCGCTGCTGCTGGTAAGCAGTGCAACTGCTGCCATACTTAATCCCGGTCCAACCTCAAGCGTTTCCCAGGTTATCGGCTCAGCGTACGCGAGGTCGGTAAAGCCGTATTTTTCAGGCTGTTTGGCTATCATGATCGCAGCGATCAATTTAGGAACGTAGCGTTTGGTCTCCATACGCAGATAACGGTTCTGGGCGATCTTCCAGAAATCTCTCGATTTCGATTTCCTGATGGCCTTGCGCATGGTGCCGGGACCGCCGTTATAGGCGGCAACGGCAAGGTACCAGTCGTCAAATTCCTCATACAGGTCCTTGAGATAGGCAGCGGCCGCTTTGGTGGATTTTTCCGCATCCCTGCGTTCATCCACGTAGCGGGTGACGGAAAGCCCGTAATCACGCCCGGTACCGGACATGAACTGCCACAACCCCACCGCCTTCGATTTTGAATAGGCCCGCTGATTGAACCCGCTTTCGATCATGGCCAGATAGAGCAGATCTTTCGGAAGTCCTGCCGTTTCCAGTTCACTCTTAATGAGATCGCTGTAGCGCCCGGAGCGTCCCAGCCACTTGGCAAAATATTTGCGCTGCTTGCCCTGGAAAAGATCGATGTACATCTGTACCTGACGGTTGACGACCACCGGAAAATCATAGAGCGGCTCGGCCATCTTCGGATCGAGGCAGATTTGTGTTTCCTCGATTGGTACCAGAACTTCCTCCCAGGAGCCTGTCGAAGCCAGGGCCTTGAGTTCCTGGTCCAGCGAAATTTCCGGTTCGGAAACCAGCGGTTCCAGATCAGGGTCAATTTCTGGCGATTGTGGAATTGCCTTGGGTACATCCAAGCCGGAGCTGGATATCTGGTGCGTGGTGGTACAGCCGGAGCCAATTAAAAGAAGGGCTAAAGCCAGCACCAGAACTAGAGCGTATGGTATGCGAAAAATATTGATCGACAAGATGTACGAATGCGTTAGTTATCTGGTTATCAAGTTTATGTATGGAGTTAATTCTCGTCGTCGTCCCAATCCCGGTTGAGATATCGGCGGCGAC
>JAHEER010000138.1 GCA_024640625.1 Desulfobulbaceae bacterium | reverse complement strand
TTTTGGCATCCATCCACCTGGCCGCTGCGTGGCCTGGAAATACGGTTGTTGAATATGGATATGATGATCTAGAAAGAAAGCCCTATGGTGACAAAGTGCAAGTTCTAAATGGAACAATTGCTGTTCCGATGCAACCTGGGCTTGGACATGATCCGGAACCAGATTTTATTCTGGAGTATAAGTTCCGCTGATGTTTATACTCATCATATCCCATAAATAGTTCATATAACGGGCGCTTTCACCATCTACTCGCAGGGCTGATGCCTTGCTCGAGTGTGATGCGGGGCGTTAACGTTACCACATCGAAGGTCTGAGTATCCTGACATTACTTCTGTTTGACCTTGTTCCTGATTCCCTTCACACATCGATTTTCCCGAATATCTAACCTTGCCGATGGCACCCTCTCGTTAGGCGTATTAGCCACAATTCTCAACTGATCAGGAATAGTATTCTCTCGATCATCTCATAGAAATGTAAATCTTTGATTTGGCAATTTTTAGATCAATAATCAATCGCTGAAAATAACCTATAAGGAATATCTCAGTTCAGTTTTCCTCTTGACCCTGCTTATCATGGCTATCTCTTAATTCTGGATTTCTTTTGTTTCATTTGTTTTGATGATGGACAGACGAAACGCTTCTATGAGCAGCCTATAAGGGAGAGAGAAAATGAATGAATTAAAAGGGATATGTGTCCCGATTTGCACCCCGTTTACTGAAGGTGGTGCAACGGTGGATGAGGATGCGTTGCGCACTCATATAGACTCCATGATCGATGCAGGTGTCCATATCATCTGTGTGAACGGCGGAACCGGTGAATTTCCCTTTCTTTCAGCAACAGAAAAACGAAATATCATTGAAATCGCCTCGAAGCATATAGCCGGTCGTTGCAAAATCATTTCCCATGTTTCTTGTGTGCGCACGGAGGATACTATTGAGGCCGGCAAGCATGCCAAGGACTGTGGCTCGGATGCGCTAATGGTCTTGCCGCCGTATTTCGAGGGTCCGGATGTTGAGGGGGTCATCTGGCACTATAATAAGGTCTCAGAAGCCGTAGGATTGCCCATCATGGCATACAACATCCCCCAATTTTCAGATTTTGATATTACGCCCGCTATTTTTCAGAGGTTGCAGCAGATAGAACATGTCAACTATATCAAGGAAAGCACTGCGCTTATGCTGCGTATCGAAGATCTTGTGGCCCAAGGCGCCAACGTCTTCTGTGGATGCGATTTTCTTATGCTGTATGCCCTTATGGCCGGTGCATCTGGGTGTTTCTGGGGGGGCGCCAATGCCATTCCTGTCCAGGCTGTCAAGCTATATAATTTATTCTCAGAAGGAAAACTTTCAGAGTCCTTGGATCTCTGGCATAAGATACAGCCTCTGAATCGTCTTTTCTGGACACTGCCATTTAACCCGGCGGTGAAAGAAGCAACCAATCTGTCAGGGCGCCCGGTGTCCGAATGTAGATTGCCGGTACAGCCATTATCGACACGTCAAAAGGAGACGGTCAAAGACATATTTTCAAAGGCTACGCAGTAATTCTTCACTGCAGATCCAAAGACATATCAGCAAGCCACTAAAAGGTAATCGTTTCCCTGGCACCGTGCTCAAGGGGAAGCAGGCTGTGGTAGATATAGCGATTCACCGGTGTTGGAACGCCTTCTTGCTCCCCCAACCTGACCACCGCCCCGCATTGTTCATGCAATTCCGACGGTCTTCCGGCCATCACATCTCTTTGCATCGAGGCGGTACCTGCTGCTGGCACCTTGTCGATGAATGCTATCGTCTTATTCACCGCATTGTCTGGAAGGTGTACCCCATGGGCCTTGCCAACGTTATATACTTCCTGCATCGATTGTAGAAGCAGTTCACGAGTCTCTGGAATCGAGCGAAACACACCGACGGGGACTCGGGTAATGGCACCGATGCCGCTCCATGGGGCGATAATCATAAATTTCAGCCATAACTCTTGGAGAATGTCGCCAGAGATATTTATCGTGACGCCCTCTACTTGGCTGAATACCTGGGAAATTTCTGTAAGTCTTTTACTCGATGAACCGTCCAATTCCCCGATCGACAGATAGGGGTCTATCCCTTTGTGGGAAATAATACCCGGGCCTTCAACCAGACTGATCATCTGACACATACCGGGCAGGACATGTGTGGCACCCACGGCATCGGATAATACCGTGTGAGATTCAACACCATTTTGTAGGGTAATGATGGTCGTCTTGTTGCCGATCAGCGGCGTGAGTTGATCGATAATTTCTGCGACCTGCCATGACTTGACGCCACAGATAATCAAATCGACACCCCCGATTGTATCTGGCCGGTCTGTTGCCTGAGCTGGATGAATTGAGAAATCTCCCTTGATACTATTCACCTGCAGCCCCGCTGATTGTATCGCCTGCAAGTGCGCACCACGAGCAATAAAGGTCACGTCGTGGCCGGCTTGCGCCAGCCTGCCCCCAAAATAGCCTCCTACCGCCCCTGTCCCAAATATGGCAATTTTCATGTTCTTTCTCCTCGGCAGATGTTACCGCAACTGATTACCACTATATCAAGAATTGATTTAGTTACCACCTGTCGTGGAGCATCTCTTATGTTTTCCCCTAATTTTATCTCATCTGGCTAGTCGGGACGCAGCACTATCTCCTCAGATCATGCGCTCATGGGAGGGCTTCGCCTGAAGCCAGTTTGATCGGCAACCGGGGAAGCAGCTGGAGTGGCTACAAAGCGTGCTGTTTGAAGCGGCCCCACCAGAAGAAACGTAGCTGGACTTCATTTGAGTTGTTACCGCTGCAGAAATCCATCTAGATCAAATCGACAATTATTTCTTTCTATCACTGCTCCATTTATTTAAGATTTCAGGGAAGTAGACGGCGCAGCACAATTAATAGGTGGATTTCTCAACAAGGAGATGAGCGTGACACCAAATCTAGAGTATATTAAGGAAATACGGGATCTGGCAGGTAATGCCCCCTTCTTCAAACATATGGCGATGCGATTGGTGGAGGTCGATATCGGTAACGCTACAATCGAGCTGGACCTGAGCAATAATCACCTGCAAGCGTTTGGCTTGGTCCATGGCGGGGTGATAGCAACAATAATTGATACGGCAACATTTTGGGCAGTATTCATGGGTATTGCTGAAGATGCCGGTTTGGTAAACATCGATCTCAAGCTTAATTATCTCAAATCTGTGACCAGGGGCAAATTGACAGCCGAGGGCTGTACTATCCGCGCAGGAAAAAGAATCTGTTACGCAGAGGCCAACGTGTATAGTGACACGCAGGATCTTATCGCCCACGGCACCTCGACCCTGATGGTGCTGTCCGGCAACGCGCTAGAGACGAAAGCAAAGAAGTTTATCTAACCGCAACGACACACAAGGCTGCGACCGTCACGGTTGTGGCGGCGTGCGTGATGGGCGGCTCTGAAGAGCTCTGGTATCGCCTGCGGTGCGGTAGCCTCGCATTGACATTGCCGCGCTCTATTTGAAAGAGAAACGAACCACATGAGGCTGCGTGCTCACCTATTTATTTTGGGGGCAGGATTGAACGTACCATACTGCAGCTTCTCCAAGAGTTCTTCCGTGGGGTCTGGCGTCAGGCACTTATCGAGGATTGATTGTTATGGTGAAACCTATGAACGCTGACACAACTCTAGAGACGGATACCATCTCCTTGGACGAAATGATTGCATTATCCCGGGCCTTTCAGAAAAGCCGAATTTTCCTCACCGCCTATGAGCTGGAGGTATTTACCGTATTGGCAGATGAAGAGAAATCTTCCAAGGAGATTGCCGCGGCCATTAATGCGGATCATCGCGCCACGGATCGTCTGCTCAACGCCTTGTGCACCTTGAAGGTTGTGAAGAAATCCGGCGATACGTTTAAAAATTGCCGTGACGCCGCGCGCTATCTGGTAAAAGGCAAACCCGGCTACCATGCGGGCCTGATGCATACACTGCACATCTGGAACTCATGGGATACGCTGACCGAAGCGGTTCGACACGGCGGATTGGTCGGGCAGAGACCGGTGGAAGAGAGAGATCCTGAATGGTTTGTCGGGTTTATTGCCGCGATGCACCGTCGGGCCGTCAAGGAAGCGCCCGGACTTATCAGCAGCCTGGATCTTTCCGGGGTCTCCCGGGTATTGGATGTCGGCGGCGGCTCTGGCGCCTTTGCGATGGCCTTCGCCAAGGCCCACGATTCTCTCCAGGCAACAATTTTCGACTTGCCCAAGGTCGTTTCACTTACCCAGAAATATATTGAACAGGAAGGGTTGAATCATCGAATCGATACCGTTGCTGGTGATTATAATAAGGATGCGTTACCCCAGGGATACGATCTCGCCTTTCTGTCTGCTATTATCCACAGCAATTCTTTTGAGCAGAATCAGGCGCTGTTTCTCAAAATAGGCAAGGCTCTCAATCCCGGTGGAAAAATTGTGGTGTCAGATTTTATTATGAATGAGGACCGCATCAGTCCAGAGTCTGGAACTATTTTTGCCCTAAATATGATCGTCAATACCCCCGCAGGAGACACCTTTACCGAGTCGGAAGTCAGATCGTGGATGCAGGCCGCAGGCATGAGCTTTGTGGAGAGACACGGCGGCGTCATGATCGGCAAAAAAGATTAGCACATATCCCCGTTTCACAATCAGGCCCGAGGTGTGAAACTCTTGAGTAGTTGCCGATTTTATTGAGTGGAGGGTAACCCCAGATGTAATGATGAATCGGCTGGATGGCGCAGAGCCACCCCCATTACGCCTTTGAAAATTTTCTTACTACCGAGCGATATACGCACAATGGTGTTGGTCGACACCGATAGTGCTTGCTGCACATCTTGACTGCAGCTACGTAAATAAAACAATGAGACGACTATGATGGACACTGTGAATCTCTCAGCACTGCCCACTGCCTTAACCTGGAAAAACAGACTCGAACTCTCAGACACCGATGGTGTACATACGCTCATCATGGCTGCAGGGCCCCAGACCGACTGGTTCTACGATCCGGCTGGCCGGAAGTACAGCAGTGATGCGCCTCTGGCCTTGTTTGCACCGCCCGATGAGAAGTGCCTGCTGTCGGCCAAAGTAACCGTTGGCTTTACCTCGACTTTTGATGCCGGTGCGCTCTTCATATATGCAGATGAGAAGCGCTGGGCCAAGCTCTGCCTTGAGTACGCGCCAACCCGCAAAGCGATGTTGGTCTCGGTGGTGACCCGGGGTACATCAGACGACTGTAACTCGGTCTATATCGATGGCACCAGCATCTATCTGCGTCTCTATCGTGAGGGCGACCGATTGGCGTTCCACTACTCGGAAGACGGCGGATACTGGCACATGGTGCGGCACTTCACGATGGGGGACTTGCACAACGTGGGCATCGGTTTTTCGGTGCAGGCGCCGACGGGGGAAGGCTGTCGGGCGGAGTTTTCAGAGATCACCTATCGGCCGGGCGAGTTGTCAGACATTCGCAATGGTGAGTGATCAAGAAGCAAGCGGAAGAAAACAAGCGCTCCACTCCGTAGCCATCCCGTACCATTTCTCTGTGTCCACTACCTCTGCTAGCATATTGCTTTTGGCGAAATGATCGGTGTTGAAAAGACTTGGTCAACCAGGCCGAATCGCGCGCACGCGTTATGATTAAAGGTGGCTGGATGACAGGATCAACAGCGCTTCGGTATATTCTCAATTACACGATTGGCAATAGTATGGCATGAGCCAACCAGATTTAGCCTTTGAAAAGGTTGCTCAATGCCGAAGGAGAAAGGATAAAAGTTTCCAAAGGCAGTGTTGTAGATTTTAAAAATGTAAGATTCGAAGGATATCAGGAAACATCCAAGCAGAGGGTAAAGGCAAAACAGATTACCTTCGATCTGGCAATATCAAACGAAGTCACAATATTGGAAACTATTGAATGATGTTAAGATAAGAGAATTGATTTGAAGCCCAATCATTCCCTTTCTGGTCAGGTCTATTCTTTACCAATTAGCGATACTACCTCCCGGTAGCGTTTCTGCAGGTCCTGCCTGTCGTGTTCGTCCTCTAGATAGGATTCCGCAGATTGGTTCAGCATTTGAGCATGTTTGAACAGTTCTTTACGGCGATCATCATCGCAAACACTTCGGGCAATTTGAACATACGTATCCATCAGACGGATAGTCACTGCCACACTTGACCCGCACTGCTGGCGAATCTGATTAAATGCTGAATCGAGTATATTGCCGAATTTAACTGGTTTGGTGATAAGCCTGAGGTCGCCACTTTGGTCACAACAATTAGGGCTTGGGAACTGCTTGCTGGACAAATAGCAGAGAGCAGATCCGAGATAGTCGATACAGGAGATCGCCGTGAAAGGGTCATTGATGCTAGGCGACAGGGAACGGAGTGCTATTTCAACAAGCTGATGTAAAGCAAACTCTATATCCTGTTCAGGAGTACGTTGGTGACCATAGATACAAGCACATTGTATTTCTTCGACGACACCATCTTCCAGGGGACGGTAATGGTGCACATCGGCAAGCGGCGTTGTATGGGTCGCATAATTTCCTGCTCGCAGCCGCAGACTGATCAAAAGATCGTGTCTCTTGCCGATATCAATCAGCGCATTGTGGTCTATAGCCTGTAAATATCCATCTCGCGCGGTTAAAATCACTTTTTTACGGCCCTCTGATGGTTCTATTGCGGCTAATTCTCTCTGTACCTTGCCGTTTCCCTCTTTAATTTCAATATCCTCAAAAATTCGCTCGATATTTTCCCTCAGTTGTCGATAAACCAAACTTATAACATTCTCAGCTTTGATAGAGGACCCGATGTTGTGGATGAAATAGATAAGAATGCATCCATTTATCATGGCCAGAACAACAGAGATATTGACCGAGACGGTAGGCACGAAAACGCTGTCGTGGGTAGACTGGACAGAGCGCAGCACCAGCAGACAATAGATAAACGTTGCGGTAAAAGCGCCGAGAACGAACTGCGTACTCTTGTCCTGCATGAAGTTGGTGAGCAGACGCGGTCCGAATTGCGACGAAGCCAAAGTCAACGTCACTATGGTTATGGAAAAGGTAACACCCGCAACGGTGATCATCGATCCAGCAACCGTCGATAACACAGATCTTGCCCCCTCAGGGCCGACAATCAGAAAATTGCTGAGGATCGAATCCCGTTCGAGCTGAATGCCTTGGACCAGGATCTCGTACTCCATCTCCCTATCGAACCATATGGAGACGAACGAGAGAGAAATTGCCAGAAGAATCATCACTGACGGAATGAACCAGAGGCTGGACTGGATCGCGAGCCAGATATTATACAGTTTTGTTTTTCTCATTGAGGGCAATGCACATTGATGGAACTTGTCTATAAACGGTCTTAGAGGAGATCTACCTTATATTGCCTGGTATGGTTTATCTGACCTGAGGCTAGATCAAAAGATTATAGAGCCCCATGAACGTTGGCCTCATTACTGATTTGGCTTAGCTGGATTAATGGCTTACAAATGATCAATGCAAGTTTGTCTCAAGCTTTACATTCCGTGGGGTTAATTCTTTGTCGCAACTAATGTCATGCTTTCACTTGTCGTGGACCAAACAAAAACCACAAGACCAACCCGAGTAATGGCAGAATGAGGATCGATACAACCCACAATACTTTTCCTCCTGTCGATGATCCGCTTTGCACGACGTTTATTATTGCCCAAATATCGGCAATTAGAATCAGCAATCCAAAGATTCCCGTTACTTCTACACCCATGGTATCCTCCTATAGCGCACCGATACTGCACAATCAGAATTTTATAAAACGCCTAATCATGGATGCTATCAATGTCTATTATTGAATTCGATGAGCACGATTCACTATTGATTCGGTCAAGGTCCGTGACGGCAATTGATATAATCAGCAGGACGCTAGTCAAACAGCTTTTTTCAACTTGAACGTCTTCCTGATAATTTGAAAATCAAGAAAAATCCGCCTAGAGAGAGGATCTCACTGGCAAGGTCAGATTTCTAGAAAATATGGAGCGTGAGGGTGATCAGGAAGAGTAT
>JAHEER010000137.1 GCA_024640625.1 Desulfobulbaceae bacterium | reverse complement strand
CCATAACCGGTGGGGTTGTCGAGTTCGACTGTCAGCACGGCCACGTCGCCACCGGCACAAGTCGCAAGCAATCGTCTTAGAGTCGCGGGTCGCAGCAACGGCACATCGCCGTACAAGACCATGACCAGGTTTTCATCCGGCGTGTCCGGCATACCCTGCTGAACCGCGTGACCGGTGCCGAGTTGCTCGGCCTGCAACGCCCAGCGCAGCCTGTCCTTCGCAAAGGCCGCCTTGACCGCGGCACCGCCATGCCCGTAAACCACGCAGATATCATTCACGTTGAGCGCCCGCGAGTAGTCGACGACATGCCGCAACAACGGGCGCCCAGCCAAAGGCTGCAGGACCTTGGGCAAAGACGAGCGCATGCGGGTGCCCTGACCGGCGGCGAGAATGATGATGCTGGTATCCAATCCGGAGTCCTTCAAGAAATCACAAAGCGCATGATACCGCATGTCGGTGTAGGATTTAGTGCGTTAGTAACGGCATTTTGGAGGCGGTATTTCGTGCTTGATTCAGCTCCGATTAATCCTCGGCATCGCAAACTGCATGCTGGTCGTTAGAGGTCGTCACCATGCGCACAAATGTCAGGCTAATCGTTCTGGTTGTATGCGGCTCACTCTTTGGCTGCGATGGCAACATTTACGTGCGCGACGGGGTCACCAACGGCGACACGTTTTATGTCCCGCCTGTCGCTCTGACCAACCCCAGCCCGATTACCCAGAGCTGGATCGCCTACAGCCTGGCGCTCAGTACCTGCCAGCTACAAACCGGCGGCCCAAACCCGGCTCGCAACTCATCCTTTCAATGCGAGATGAAGGCGCGTCATCTGCTCGCCGAGCGCTGGGCGGAGCTCGCCAGCATCAACGACCACGATCGCTACCTCGATGAGCTGCAGAGAACCGACACCGCCGGCTTCATCGCCGAGTACACCGCGTATTATTTGCCGAGGAAGGGATGGCAAATTCCTGCCGATCTCAACGATCGCGAGTTCACTCGTTGGCGCAAAACACACCTGCCACACCACCGCACGGAAACACGTATCGTGGGCTCCTGGAATTACGCCAGTAAGACGAGGCCTGTTGGCAGCGATTAGCACGCATCTGAGCGCGTGGTTTTTTCTATTTCCGGCATTTGACTTGCGAGTGAGGGCGAGTCGATGCACACTTCAGTGGCTTGACCTGTTGCAAAAACGATTTTCACAATAAACAGGGCATAGTCTGTCATGGGTGAACTGGCGAATCTTACTCTCCTCCCCCCACTGCTCACGCAGTTCGTCATTACTGTTCTGTTCAGCTTCATCATCGGCCTTGAGCTGCACAGTTACCGACTGGCTAACGACCAGGATCTCGGCTTTGGCACAACACGAACCTTTACGCTGATCGGCGTTGCGGGTTTCGTTTTATACGCACTTGATAGTCAGCTACTCGCATTCGTTTGCGGCTTACTTGGCCTGATTTTGCTGCTGAGCATTTATTACTATCGCCGCTCGACCGAGCCGCTGTTTTCTTTGCTCAGCCCCATGCTGGCCATTTTGACCTACCTGGTGGGGCCGGTACTTATTCGCTTTCCGAACTGGTTCGCGGTTTTGTACGTCGTGACAATTCTCCTGATGCTGGGGCAGATGCCGCAGATTCGTCGTTTCTCCAACGCCTTTCAAAGCAACGAAATCGTTACCTTCTCCAAGTTTCTGATTATGGTCGGCGTGATATTGCCCCTGCTGCCCGATCATCAGATTGCAGCCGTTGTTCCGGTCACCTACTACCGGGCGTGGATGGCGCTGTTGGTGGTGTCCAGCGTTTCCTATATCAGTTACCTGGCCCAAACCTACCTGGTCAAAGACAAAGGCCTGTTACTCACCGGCATGTTAGGCGGGCTGTATTCGAGCACCGCGACCACACTGGTACTCAGTCGGCGCGCCAGAGAACTTCCACAAACCAGCCAAACGACCCAGGCCATTATCCTGGCCACCGCCATGATGTATTTGCGCTTGTTGATGCTGGTATTTTTTCTCGGTCACTTTGCGGCGGGCACGCGCTTGCTCCCATTATTCCTTGCCCTGGTGGTTGCATCACTCATAGCGATCTGGGTTGTGTCACGGATGCCCGCCATGAGCGAGAAGAGCCACGCTGATGTGCCGCTCAATCATCCGCTGGAATTTCGCACCGCACTGCTGTTTGCTTTCTTGTTCGTCGCCTTTGCCGCCATCACAGCGGTCGTGATCGAACGCTACGGCAGCGAGGGTCTGCACGTGATGTCCTTTGTCGTCGGCGTTACCGACATTGATCCATTTATCCTGTCACTGCTCGGCGGCACATTTCATGTTACCGATACCCAGCTTATAGCCGCCGTCATTATTGCTTCTGGCAGCAACAATCTTCTCAAGGCCGGCTATGCAGTCGCACTGGGCCGTAATCGATCGACTACGTTGGCCGCAGGTTGGCTGGTGACTTTATTTGTTGTATCGATGGCTTACATCTTTTGGTTTTTGAAGTAACAAGAATTGAACAAGCGTCTTGCGTAAGTCGAAAGAGAAAAGGAAACGGTGAATCCTTTGCAGTTAAACACGATTTGGTTTTGCAGGCTATCCGCTACTGATCGTTCTATTTATCAGGGCGTTAGTGGGCCGAGAGTTTGTTACTCAGCTCTATCGATGCAATTGTTTGTTCTCTCTTTACGCGATACATATAGTTAGAAGTCAATATCGGATGACGCTATGAGGATCGACGAAACAAAGTACAAGAGCGATTTCGGCATTGAACCGGAGAACGCCGAAAAATTAAAAGCTGCGCTAGAGCACGCTCTCGATATTCGGAAGTTTGAGATCGAACTCTATTGGAAGAGAGCGGCTTATTTCTGGACGCTTATTGCCGCTGCGTTCGCCGGTTACTTTGTAATTTTGAGCTCCGAGCATCTGGCCGACAAAAAGTTTCTTGCTTTCATCGTTGCGTGCGTTGGCTTTCTATTCACCTTTGCATGGTTTCAAGTGAATCGCGGCAGCAAACAATGGCAGGAAAATTGGGAAAACCACGTTGATATTCTGGAAGACAAAATCACTGGGCCTCTCTACAAAACCATCTTGGGTCGTCCTCCGGGCGATGACTTTTTTGAAAGATATGTTACCGGGCCAGGCAATATCTCTGTCTCAAAAACAAACCAAATCGTCAATCTTTTTACATTATGTATTTGGCTTGTATTGGCCTACTTTACGCTGGGTATTCTTAGATGTGACTACCCCTTGAGCATTAAGCATTTCGTAGTGGGTTCTCTGACTTTGGGCTTCTGTATTCTCATCCTGTGGAGGGGGCAGACGCACCTTGGGGATCACAGACACGTTGCTAACCAGCGAACAACCAAGGTTGCAAATGACTTCTAACCCTGCGCTCAAGCGGGACTGGCTTACAGCGGGCTTTCGCCCGCTTCCAGCCAGCCCCTTAGCTCCACGTTAGGTTTCACAATCTCAGGAGTAGGTAATGATTGAAATTGAGGAAAAATATAAGCGATTCACTCTTGATGAGAATATGAAAGAGATGTTTAGCCATTCTTCTGTTGATATAGCGGGCATGGGACAGAATAGACCAACATTCATAATTACAACCGTTGTTATTGATAAAACAGGAAGAATTTCAGAATTAAAGGATAACAAAAATGCCTAACTGGTCTAATTTACTAAAAGAAATAAACCAACTTGGTAGTCCTCACGACATTCTTCGAAGAAAATATGTCGCCTCAATGGCGAAATATACGGGAAGAAATGTTATTTGCTATTACAGTGGGTGGCTTCAAAAACCCGAGGTCGGTGTCGCCAATGCTGTAAATGATAATGACAAAAATGGCCTCATGACCACAATCAATAAACTTGATATATCAAAAGGTCTTGACCTTGTCCTACATACACCTGGTGGCGATACAGCAGCTACTGAATCAATTGTTGATTATCTATGGCAAAAGTTCCAAGGGGATATTCGCTGCTTTGTCCCACAGATGGCGATGTCAGCTGGGACAATGATTGCCTGCTCATGCAAAGAAATATGGATGGGAAAGCAGTCCTCGCTCGGCCCTGTGGATCCTCAATTTAACGGTATACCTGCTCATGGAGTAATTGAGGAATTTACCAATGCATACAATGAAATCGTCAACGACCCCCGTACAATCCCTGTCTGGCAACCAGTAATTGCTAAGTATGGCCCAGCATTTATTGGCGAATGTGAAAAATCAGTTAAATGGTCTACTTCATTAGTTATTGAGTGGCTTGGGCGTAATATGTTTGCGGGCAATGCAAATAAAGATGTAATAATTCAAAAAATCGTAACAGAACTTATTGATCACTCTGTCAGCTATGCACATAACCGTCATTTGTCAAATACAAAATGCAAGGATATGGGATTAGATATTAAAGAATTAGAGTCAGATCAAAAACTGCAAGATAGAGTGCTGTCAATTCATCATATATATTCACATACATTGGCAAGCACTGGAGCATTTAAAATAATAGAGAACAACTTAGGTACCGCATATATTCAACAAGCCCAACAAATCATGATGCAACCACCCGGAATTCAACGTGGACAAATACAGGCTGGAGAGCCTATTAAGCCCGCAGCCCCAGAAATATCCGAAGATGGTGCGTCACAAGAATAACCTAACAATTAAGTCAAGCCGACGCCAAAAGCAGCGCGGCTTATTAAGACGTTAGCTGGCTCAAAGCAACCGCGTAAAATTCAGTAATGAGAAGTCAATCACAAGGCAAACCACATGAAAAATAGCATCCTCGGAAAATTAAACACTTCTGCAATCATTATTGGATTTTGCACGGTAGCCATCGCTCAGTCGGCCATGGCTCAAGACGTTAGTCCCAAGTATAAGGCTGAGGTGCCGAGTTCAATAACCACCCCCGACTTTGTGAAGACTGATTTACTTGGGGATCTCAAGTTTGTCGACGGTATGCCTAGCGAGGCTACCGTCAATAAAGTTTATGACTTTATTGATGTCGCCCGCGGGACAGAAGCTTTTTTAAGCGGAGTTCCAGCAGCTTCGGTATATGCAATTCTCGAAGGCTTCAAACAGCTTGGGATGAAGCCGGGCGATATGGCGATCACGGAAGACCTGATGGATGCCCGCTCTCTTTACCTCACACCAAACTCCACGACACCCTACTGCATGATGGAGTTGAATCTTAAAGATGGGCCGATGGTAATGGAGGTTCCACCGGGTGTGCTGGGGCCGATTGGGGACGCCTTCTTTCGTTGGGTCACCGATGTTGGATTAACCGGTGCGGACCAAGGAAAAGGCGGTAAGTACCTCTTCGTACACACGTCATATAAAGGAGAGATTCCAACTGGCCACTTTGTGGTGAAAGTGCCTACTTATCGCAATCCGGCCTTTTTTCGTGTCTTCGTCAAAGACGGTGATGTTGCTGGCGCAGTGCGAGGTGTGAAGGAGAATTTCCGCCTCTATCCTTTGTCGAAGGCCACCGCCCCTCCAGAGCAGAAATTTGTCAATGTATCGGGCGTAAAATACAACACGGTTCATGCCAATGACTTCCATTTCTATGAAGAGATGAACGCCGTTATTCAGTATGAACCGGCCGATGCCTTTGATGCGGAGATCCTCGGATTATTTGCCGCCATTGGCATCAAGAAGGGACAGCCGTTCGCCCCTGATGCACGCATGAAAAAACTTTTGACCGAAGCAGTTGCTATCGGTAATGCCACCGCGCGATCCATCAGTTTCTCTCCTCGAGACAGGAGTGTTTACTACTATAAGGATCGCCAGTGGTACTCCAGTTTTGCCGGTGCTTATGATTTCATAGATAACGGTGCCATGATGCTCGACAACCGCGTGTTGTGGCACTACATCGCGACCGGTGTGACACCGGCCATGGCTACGCCGAAAGTCGGTACGGGTTCTGTTTATCCAACGCTTGCCCGCGATTCCGAGGGCAACTATCTTAATGGTAGCAACAACTATTCTGTTACCCTGCCAGGCCCTGTTCCGGCTAAGGCCTTTTGGGCATTCACGGCCTATGACGCACAGACCCGTTCGTTTGTTGAGACCGACCAAAAGTCGGCGGGACTCGACAGCCTCAACTCAAACGTGAAGCCAAATGCCGACGGTTCCTATACCATTTGGTTCGGGCCCACGGCACCGAAAGGTCATGAAGGCAACTGGGTGCAGACCATCCCGAAAAAAAGTTACTTCGTGTTTATGCGCCTATACGGGCCTCTGCAACCTTGGTTCGATAAGACTTGGAAACCTGGTGATTTTGAGTTGGTAAAATAGCGCCAGCTAACAAGACATCGCGGCGGACGAGCCGCTGAATGCGGCGTTAGCTGATGTTCACCCAGAAGAGCATCGGTGATTAGTATATGAAAAAGGTAATACAGATATGGATGTAACACCTAAGAGCAAGTTGGGCTTGAGTAGCTTGCTAATTTCTCTTGCGCTTGCCATGGCCGCGCCCGTGGCGTGCATCGCCAGTGAAGATTTAGATCGGCAAGTCGTAACAGATGCGTATGTATATCTATTGGGCCGAGCAATTGTTATCCGACAAGAACACACTGACGTTAATGAGCCTGGTGTCGACTATAACGTAATTAAATATAATCCGCTGGGGTCGGCTGACTTCGTTAACCCAAACCTCGACGTTGCCTATTTAGAAGCATGGATTGCTGTTGATGAAGACACACCGGTTCTGCTTGAAATTCCTGAAGTGAAAGATCGATATTATGTTGCCCAGATTTGTAATGAGTGGGGAGACGTGATCGTTAACATCAACGAGCGTAATTTTCCGTCTCACCCTTATGGAAAGTTTGCTTTTGTCGCGCCGGGGTCAAAGGCTAAAGTTCCCGAAGATGCTCTTCGAATTGAATTGCATTCGCTTAAAGCAAAGATGCTCGCGCGTGTCGAGCTAAAAACGGATATAGATGGTGCAGTAGCACTGCAAAAAAAGTTTAAACTCAAAGCGCTCGGAAAACCCGAGATAGAGTCCGCAGTCGCAATGCCTGCTTTTGGCAACAAAGAACTGATCGGCGTTGAACTTTTTGACAACGCAGAGGCTATTTTAACCAGCGCGCTTGACATATCCCCTATTGCCGCCCGGATGCAAGCCAAGGTTTGGGAAGTTAGCAAGCAAGCCAAGGATCCAATGCAGCGCAAAAAGTTGGATGAAATGATTCGCAACACGATTGTGCCTGAGTTCCTGCAGTATGCTGTCACTAAATCGGGACTCTTCAAAAACAATTGGTTAGGAACGCTGGGCACAGGGAATTACGGTAAAGATTACTGGACGCGAAGCTCTGCAAATCTTGTCGGTCTATGGGCGAACACGAACGATGAAGTAATATATTTTGTTACCACTCGGGATGCCGATGGTCAGCCTTTCAATGGTGCCAGTGATTATATCCTCGAATTTCCTGCAGCAAATCGTCCTGATGCTGTTGTAAATGCCTATTGGTCAATAATATTGGTTGATGTGCCCGATTACCGAGTAGTACCAAACTCGCTAAATCGATTTAATTTCAACAGTTATTCTGGCTTAGTGGATGAAGCCGACGGCTCACTGAAAATTCTCGTTTCAAGCAAGCCTAATGAATTAGTCTCAGAATCAAATTGGTTGCCGTCGGCGGAAGGAAAGAATTTCTCGCTTACCTTTCGTACGTATGTTCCCAAGAGTTCAGTTAGACAAGGCAATTGGTTCCCTCCGGCGATAATGCGAGTTGGCCCATAGAATTCAGCTAACAAGGCGCTGCAGCCGGACGCGGCAAAGCCGCGCCACTGGGCGCGAGCGTTAGGTGCTGCATGTTGGACTTACGAACTATCTTTTTAATCGCTCTTCTTTCGACAACCACACCTCTCGCCGCCTGGGGTGGGGAGACTAATGAAGATGTCGTCCAGATTCTGTCCATACATGACAGGGTGCTTCAAGCCCATTTAGATAGAGACGTTGGCGCTCTATTAGCGACCAGCTCGGACGACTACGTCCTCGTAAATCGTGGTGAAGTGAGCAACCCTACAAAGCAAGAACGGAGGGAGCGCTTTGGTCCATATTTCGAGAAAACGGTATTCTATGAGTACAAAGATCTTGTTCCTC
>JAHEER010000136.1 GCA_024640625.1 Desulfobulbaceae bacterium | reverse complement strand
CGTACGGCTTGTAATGGTGAATGACGCATAATCCGGCTTCGAGAAAGCCGCACCATCTCTTATCTCTATCCAGGTTGCCGGCCAAATATGCTGAAATTACCGCCCCACGATTAAGCCAGTAAGCGAGAAGAACATCAAACGCTTCAACCTCGTATTCCAGGTCCATACTGCAGCACTGGTGGCAATTGCTGTAGCATTGGCCCTGAACCAAGGTTTCTGATAATAGGTCACAATTGATTTTCTCCCTGTCTGGGATGCCAAGCTTCATAATCGCAGCGATGCGGTCGACCATAGAAAAATATCGGAAACTACTTTTCAAGAACGCCAGGCGCCGCCGGTCTGCTTTAACCTGGACGTTTACCTGGTCTTTTACCTCTCGAACAACCTCAGCGGGCAGCATCCTTGATGTGATTTTCATGGGCTCTTTCCCTGTCTATCCCTAATTATACCTCCTCCTGTGCACAATGTTTAATGATCAACCGCAGAGTCAACATCGTGTGTTTTTCACCCTGGCAACGGGTGTAACTCTGCGTGCAAAATAATTAATCAGGTGCTTTTGGCCGCCAGTTGAGGTATGAGTTAAGAACGCCTCGCAAAAGCCGGGGGATACCACTATCTATCGGTTGATCAAGTCTGTCCCAGTTCTTGTTTGATCTAAACTTATAGATCGAACAAGCTGCTCGGGAGACCGACTTGCCCTGGAAATTCTGGAACAGAAGAAAGGAAAAGAGTGAATTCTCCCACCGTCCTGAGGCGCAGAAATCCACAACTGGTAAACCATCAGCAGGCACTAATAATCCCTGCCTGAAATGCGGCGCCTGCTGTGCGTTTTTCCTCGTCTCGTTTCCATCTCATGAAGCGGATCAGAGCACTGGCGGCCTGGTTCCATTTGATTTGACAGGCACCTCAGCCAACTCTCGCAGATGTATGAAAGGCACCGAATCTAAACAACCTCGGTGTATTGCCCTCAATGGTTTTGTCGGGACGCAGGTTAACTGCCAGATATACAAAAACCGACCATCTACCTGCAGGGCGTTCCGTCGCTCCTGGGCCAAGAATTCGAGCAATTTTTTATGTGATCGAGCCCGGGCAGCTTATGGACTTCAAGTATTTTCCCAGTATTAGGAGCCCCGGCAGAAATATCAGGAAGATTTTTGAACCGCATCAAGTATCTTTCCAGTAACGTTGCTGCAGTAACTCTCAACCTAATATCAATCACTACAGAGCGATAAGGTAATACTACAACCAGATAGGCGGCGATCGCTCAGGTGAGCAGGTCCTTCGCCACCTTGATCCTCTCTGCTGAAACAGGTAGGGTCTTCTCTCAAGCTCAACTCAGTTGCCAGTAAATCTAAGGAGAAAAGGTATGAACTATAATGAACAAAACACGCTTGCAGGCAAAGTCGCCTGGATCACTGGTTCTTCCCGTGGGATCGGTAAAGCCATCGCCGAACATTTTGCCTCTAGAAAGGCTAAGGTCATCATTCATGGCAGTCGATTGGATTCTGCAAAAGTTTTTGCAGAAGGTGAGAGTTTGACCACAAGCGCTGAAGAGCTTGAAAGAAAATATCAGACACCGTGCATAGCTGTTACCGGAGATCTAACGGACTATAGCGTTGTGCAGGGCATCGTTTCGGAAATACGCGGCAATATGGGACAAATTGACATTCTGGTTAATTGTGCAGGTGGAGACATTGGCAGCAAGGGAGTCCAGGCAAAAATGGCTGGGAAGCCCGAAGGAAACGATGCTCTTTTGATTTCACCACTGGATATCAAGACCGTCATGGATCGCAACTTCCTGACCTGCGTGCTGTGCTGTAAAGCTGTTATACCGGAAATGATAGAGCGCAGGAGCGGCAAGGTTGTCACTATCGGCAGCATCGCAGCTCTTACTGGTATAGCTGGATCGGCAATTTACGCATCGGCAAAAGCTGCAGTCCATGAGTACAGCCGCTGTCTTGCAATTCAGTTGCGGCCTTATGATATAAACGTCAATGTGGTTGCCCCTGGTGATACAGTCACTGAACGCTTTCTTGCCTCGAGGGAGACTGAGGATTCCCGCAAGGTAAGGTCGGGTACTTTAAAACGTTACGGCTGGCCGTCTGAAATTGCTTCTGCGGTGGAGTTTTTAGCTTCCGCTGGGTCAAGTTTTATAAGTGGTCAGGTAATCAGGGTAGACGGCGGCAGTCAATGCTGGCCATCATGACCCAGCTCGTGGTGCTGAGGATAAAAGCCATCGTTTGATCTATTCTACCCTCACACCGAGATGAAAGTATCTGCCGGGGGAGATTCACTCGCTTTCCTGGGCTAATTTCAAGTTTGAGGATAGAGGATAAGGCGGGGGTAACTTTCATCTTGCCTGACAGGCCCATGTTTCTTTATAACACTACTGAAAGCATGTTTGACGGTTTCTTCATAATGAGTTGTTGAAGTCCGATCAGGACTCTGAATCGCCAGTCATCAGAGGAGATACTTGCATGACAAATACCCCCCAAACGCTTGGCAACAGTACCCTTCAGGTCGGCCGCATCGGTCTTGGATGCATGGGCATGTCGGAGTTTTACGGTGGAACGCGTGACGAAGCGGGCCACATCAAGACCCTGCACACTGCCATCGACCTGGGCATCAACCACTTCGATACCGCCGACATGTATGGCGTTGGACACAACGAAGAGTTGGTCGCCAAGGCCTTCTCGGACCGTTGGGACCAGGTGACCGTGGCGACCAAGTTCGGCGTTCGGCGGGGAGCCAACGGTGAATGGCTGGGTATCAGCGGCCGACCAGAGTATGTGAAGGAAGCCTGCGAGAAAAGTCTGCAGCGCCTCGGTCTCGAGACCATCGATCTCTATTATCAACATCGCCCGGATCCGGACGTGCCGGTGGAAGAAAGCGTCGGCGCCATGAAGGATCTGGTGGAGGAAGGGAAGGTGCGCTTCATCGGCTTGAGTGAATTCTCCACCGAACAGCTTCGTGCTGCCCATGCCGTCCATCCGGTCACCGCGCTTCAGACCGAGTATTCGCTCTGGACCCGGAATGTGGAGGAGGAGGGAATTCTGGAAGCCTGTCGTGACTTGGGCATCGCCTTCGTTGCCTACTCGCCACTGGGCCGTGGTTATCTCACCGGCGCGATCCCTAACAGGGAGGCGCTTGACGCAGATGACTGGCGCCGCGACAATCCGCGCTTCAGTGATCACGCGCTGGCGGAGAACGCTCAATTTGTAGAATTGATCCGCGACATCGCCGCCCAAAAGGGGGCGACGGAAGCGCAGGTTGCGCTTGCCTGGGTGCTGGCTCAGGGCGAAGATATCTTTCTGATCCCTGGCACGCGGCGTATCGAACGTCTGCAGGAAAACCTGGGGGCATGGAAGGTGCGGTTCACTGTTGAGGAACTTGCGGAAATCCGAGCCCGCTTGCCGCAGGAGACGGCTGGCTCGCGCTATTGATTGCCTCTACAGCGTCCTCCCGCGCTCATCGTGCGCTGAACTTTTCTTCGGTTGTGGTGATTTTATCACGGGTAAGGCATTGTCCATTGCTTCGCCTGTGCTCCACATTATTTATCACACGCATCCTCTGTTTAACTGAGGTTCCGGTCCCGTTTACCAGCCAGAAACTCTATAGAAACAGGGGAGTAATGTGTTTTTCGAACAAATTGGTGCACACATGCCTGCCGATGACATCTTTGTGAGTTTCCAGGGCCTGCAGGTAGGTGGTGCCATGTTCTGCGGCAACCTTGTACCCCACATGGAGCAATTGCCTGATATTTTTATCATAGTCTGAACAGCTCATATCATGGCGTATCGATTGAGCAATTTTTTGATCATTCCACCTGCTGAATTCCTCCGGTGACGGTAACAGGTTTCTCTCAATATCAATTACGCTTGCATATGGGCCACAGAGTTCATCGAACCTGCTAAAGGAAGCAGCATAGATATCCTTGACAAGATCCAGGGAGCTGCCTCCGGATTCCGCCAGTCCGATTAATTCCTCAAGCCAAGTTGTTCCCGCAGTTTTGACGTGTACTCCTGCATCATGCAATTCGATGGCTTTTCGTATGCCCGGATAGATAGAAAATTTGTCACTGCCGCTGTGCACGCTGAGTTTTAGGTTCTTCGGCAGATCAAAAAGCGAAACCGCATGGCGTATCACACAGATGTCGTCGCTGAACTCACGATTGAATTGCTCAACATCTCCCTGGTAGTCAATACCCTTGTTAAACCTGCCGGTGAATTTGGGAGCGATGGTCTGGGCAGGAACCTTCTGATTTGCCAGTGCAGCAAGAATGAAAAGTAGCTCTTCAGGGGTTTGAGGTTCTTCGGTTTCATCCATAGACACTTCGGTAATGAACGTATCTTTGCCTTTTACTGACTCGATATAATTATAGATCTCAGCAGCTCTTTGTACGGCGAAGAGATATTTTTCTGCCGAGTCCCGAATCTTTTCTTTGGTTATGTCTAATGGTTCTTCTATTCCCTCGATATGGAGATGGCCTGAAAGAAATGAGCACGCATCAACAAAACTCGACAGATCTCTCTCGTCTGCCTTTTCACCGATGTAGTCAGCCACGTCGAGCGTGAAAAAGTCACTGTGATCAAGGAAACTGTCAACATTGGACAAACCAATATGATCAGCATCAACATAGTAGCTGCCTGACCAGCCGCTGTTTTTCACCGCAGCATCGGCCTCTCTGCGGACATCAATCTGGGAGGTGCCGACAATCAAGTGTTCTCGGTGGGATTTGTTCCACACGATGGCAATATCTACGCCTTGTTCCTTTGCTTTTCTGATGGCTTGAAGCTGAGGGGGGCCCTGCTTGCCAAAGCGATCGCCTGTACCGAAGGAGTACTTTTCTAATTCCATTTAGTAGACTCAGTGTCAGATTTTTTATTAAAGTGATGAGTACAAGTCGCACTAGCTCAAGGTAACATTTCTCCGGACTTTAAAAGCACATGGTATAATTCAACAGCGCCGAACCAAATCGGTGAGATTAATACAGACTTCAAATAGAGGTTGGCATCATCCCTTTCGAGTGTATTTTTCGCGACTGTTGTAGGATTTTCCTGATTTGACCTTGCACACCATGGGCAACACTTAGCGAGGTTTTTTTTAGGTTCTCTTTACCTCTGGCCTAACCAGTGTAAAACAATCTGGGGATAAACAGAACAACTGCCGGGAGTAGTATACACAACAGCAGCACAAGCATCATCATACCAACAAAGGGCCAGATAATTTTACTGGCTTTGGAAACCTCGATGCCGGCGATATTGCAACAAATGTAAAGTAATATTCCTACGGGCGGGGTAACTGAGCCAATAAGTACCGCCATATTCAATACTACGCCAAAATGAACCAGATCCAGCCCCATCTTGCTGATAACCGGAATAAATATCGGGGCAAATATAATGAGTACAGGAATACCCTCAATAAATAAGCCAAGCATTAAAATAAAACATATTATCATCAGTTCGATAACAACAGGAGCTACTTGGAAGGAGGTAAGAAAGCTTGTTATCATGTAGGGAAATCCTTCCAGGGCCAGGATCCTGCCGAAAACCGATGACTGGGCTATTACGAACAGACATATGGAAGTCATTACCGCAGAATCGATGAAAATTCTGGGGAAATCTCTGAATTGTATAGTTTTGTATACGAATTTACCGACGATGAAGGCGTAGAATGTGGCAACTACTCCTGCTTCGGTAGCAGTAAAAACGCCCGAAAGCACTCCCCCTAGCACAATTACGGGCATAAGCAATGGAATGAATGCACGAAGGAAGCTCTTCCAGATATTGGGAAGGGAAAAGGAACAAACCGCTCCATAACCGTGTTTTACAGATAAATAATAACTCATTCCCATGAGCGCTAAGCCGACAGATACACCGGGGACAATCCCAGCCAGAAAAAGTTCAGCAATGGAGACATTGGCAATTACTCCATAGATGATCATCATCATACTTGGAGGAATTAAGGGACCAATAGTTGACGATGTGGCAGTTACGGCGACCGAAAACTCTGGGCTGTATTTGTCTTCCACCATTACGGGAATGAGCATTGAACCGAGGGCTGAGGCATCTGCCGTTGCGGATCCTGAAATACCGGCAAAAAACATACTTGCCACGATATTTACATGGGCGAGTCCTCCCCGAATATAGCCCACAATATCACGTGAAAAGGCGACAATTCTCGAGGTAATCCCACCGCTATTCATCATTTCACCGGCAAGAATGAAAAAGGGAATTGCCATGATGGGAAAAGAGTCCACAGCCGAAAACATATTTGTAACTACCATTATGGGGGAATCCCCACCGACGAAGAGAGCCAGCAGAGATGCAATTCCCATGGCATAGGCTACGGGTGTTTTGATAGCGATTAAAACAATGAACGAGATGAATAATACGGCGAGCATCATGAGTATCTGCTCCTGTAAGCACTCTGTATAGTCGTGCAAAGCGAAATTGCTATATACACCGAGGAGATTCCCAGTCCAATGGGAATAGCCATGTACACGTATCCCATCGGGATACGTATGGCCGGGGAGAGCTGGGTCATATTGCTTGTAATAACACCCACGCTCATGTAGATGACGCAAGAAATGAAGAAAAGTACTAGGAGATTGACAACAATGGCCAGGATATTTTTAGGAACCTCTGGCAGGTGCATAACAACATAATCAACCCCAATGTGAGATCCTCTTTTAGAGGCGATCGCCGCTCCGATAAAAACCAACCAGACAAAAGCATACCGGGCTATTTCTTCACTCCAGTATAAGGGTGAATTCATCACATACCTGAAAAATACCTGCAGTAAAATCGAGATGACCATAACCAGGGTTGCACCTACCAAAAGAAGGTAGGCGAACCCATCTAAAGCTCTAACAATCAACTTGCCCATGAGTATTTTTCCGTATAGGTGGCTAAACTGACGCCTTTTAATTTCGTGTCATTACTGTGCTTGAAATAAGGATTATGAAATTTTTAAATTGACCAAAAGCCAATTTTGAAGTGCTAGATTTTTAACTTGTACAGGCCAGGAAATCCGACCGGTCTGACCTGTACAAGCATCTATGATCGATAAAAATTTACTTCAAAAGAGCCATAACTTCAGGACCGATTTCTTCACTGAACTGTTCAATGACGGGTTTAACTGCTTCAGTAAACGCGGCTTTATCAACGGTGTTGACGTCGACACCTTTTGCCTTCAAATCGTCCAAGAATTTGACCTGCGCTTCTTTGTCTGCTGCCCTTTCCATTTTGCCAAGCTCTTTTGCCGATTCTTTGAGATATGTTTGAAGATCTTCGGGGAGTTTACTGTAGGCGGCGTTACTAATAGCAACAACACCTGGGGGAGCAAAATGCTCGGTAACTGAGAAATACTTGGCTACCTCATAAAATTTATCGTTCAATACGTTACCTGGTGCATTTTCTGCCCCATCCATAACACCTTGTTGAAGAGCCGTGTACAATTCTCCATAGGCCATTGGTGTGGCAGATGCGCCCATGGCGTTAAGAGTTCCAACCATCAGAGGACTCTCCATAACCCTTATTTTAAGACCTTTAAGATCAGCCGGGTTATTAATAGGCCTTTTGCTATTGAAAACACTTCTAAAACCATTGGTAAACCAGGTAAGACCTATAATGTTTTCTTGCTCAAGCAGCTCAAACAGTTTTTGACCTAAAGGACCTTCCAGGGTTTCAGCAATTTGTTCGTAGTTCTGGAAAACATAGGGAAGGGCGCACACCATGAATGGGGGAACAAAACTGCTGATCGGCCCTGTGGATACCTGAGCCATATCAATAGTCCCAAGTCTCATACCTTCTATATATTCGCGCTCTCCCCCAAGCTGAGCTCCGTCAAGGATCCTTATGTCCAAGCGGCCATCGGTTTCCTTTTTGACTGTTTCTGCCCATTCCTTCATCGTTACATTATGGAGATGGGACGGTCCAGAAACACTTGCCAAGCGCAGTTTGTACTTGTCTGCGGCCCATGAGGTGTGAGCAAGCATCACCATCAATGCCATAGTAAACAAGGTCATAATGAGCTTCTTCATAATTCCTTCCTCCTCAATGTTTTTCAGTAGCTGTTATTTCACAATTTATTTGTCAAAATAGTTAGCCACCAGTGATTTATAAAACGTTATAAATCGTCATAAAT
>JAHEER010000135.1:5914-8150 GCA_024640625.1 Desulfobulbaceae bacterium | reverse complement strand
CCCAGGCTTTATCAAGCAAATCATCCTCCAGTTCATCTGATTCTTCCAGCGAGTCAAATCCCTCCCGAACTATCACATGGCAGGTTGTACACGCACAGGACATCTCGCAGGCATGTTCAATCTGGATCCCCTGCTCCAGAGCTTTTTCAATCAGGTTGTCACCGGGTTGGGTCTCAATCACGGCGCCTTCCGGGCAGATTTCCTCATGGGGTAGAAATATGATCTGCGGCACTACTCGAGCCCCTCTTCCAATTCATCAATACCATGGCCGGACAGAGCTCTGCGCACACCAGCGTCCATGCGCCTGGCAGCAAACACTTCACTCAATTTTCCTAACCGCTCGGTTTCCCTGACGATATGGCGAGCATCATCACTTTCGTTTATCTGCTTGAGCTGCTCCACTTCGCGCCTCAATTCCTCGCTTTCCTGTTGACTCAGCAACTGATCACCATCAGCCTCAAGGGCCGCAAGAATGGCATCAATCATCCTGGTGGCTTCAACACGCGCCTCGTTCAGGGCGCGAATTTCCTTGTCTGTTTCAGCATGGGCAAAGGAATCCCTGATCATGGAAACCACTTCTTTTTCGTCCAGCCCAAAGGACGGTTTCACCACCACTGTGCTTGCCACGCCGCTACTGGTTTCCAGGGCGCTAACCGAAAGCAGGCCATCCGCATCTACCTGGAAGGTCACCCGAACATGGGCAGCACCTGCAACCATAGGCGGTATTCCACGCAGTTCAAACCTGGCCAAAGATCGACAATCAGAAATCAGCTCTCGCTCACCCTGCAGAACGTGTATCAGCATTGCCGTTTGGCCATCTTTAAAAGTAGTAAATTCCTGGGCTTTGGCCACCGGAATGGAGACATTTCTGTGGATTATCTTTTCAACCAGCCCCCCCATAGTTTCAATTCCCAGGGAGAGAGGCAGCACATCCAGCAGCAGCACTTCATTGTCTGACTTGTTACCGACCAGGACATCAGCCTGGATAGCTGCGCCTATGGCAACCACCCGATCAGGATCAATATCGGTCAGGGGCTCTACACCAAAAAAAGCTTCAACCTTTTCCCGCACCCTGGGAACCCGGGTTGAACCACCGACCATAACCACTTTTTCTATGCTGGACGCGGAGATGCCTGCATCCCGCACCGACCGTCTGCAGGCTTTGATTGCCTTGTCAATCAACGGATCAATCAGCGCATTGAACTGGTCGCGGGTCAAGCTGCCCTGCCACTTGAGAAAGTTGAGGTCGAGATCTACAGCAACACAGTCCCGGGTGGTCAGCTGCTCTTTTATCTCACGGCTATAGAGCAGCAAATTACGTACCTGGGAAAAGTCGAGCTGCTCGCCACAGCCACTTTGCTGAATCAGCCATTCAGCAATCTCATGATCAAAGTCATCACCGCCCAGGGCAGAGTCACCGCCGGTGGAAAGTACTTCAAACACTCCCTTGTTGAGCCTGAGCACCGAGATATCAAATGTGCCTCCACCCAGGTCAAAAACCGCGATATCGCCGCTGGCGCCCGAGTCCAGGCCGTAGGCAACGGCGGCTGCAGTGGGTTCATTCAGCAGGCGCAAGACGTTCACCCCGGCAATCAGCGCGGCGTCTTTGGTTGCCTGCCTCTGGGCATCATCAAAATACGCCGGAACCGTAATCACCGCGCCATCCAGCTCTCCAGCCTGATGTGCTTCTGCCCTGGCCACCAGTGCTTTAAGAATTTCTGCCGATACTTCGATGGGACTCACATCGCCGCCCCGGGTCCTGATCAGGGGCATCTCGCTATTACCGGAGACAAATTCATAGGGGAGCCTGTCGCCAAGGCTTCTAATGTCATTGATCCCCCTGCCCATGAATCGCTTAACCGAGACGATGGTGTTGTGAGGATCCTCCCCCGCCTTAAGAAGCGCCTGGGTGCCCACCATCACCTTGCCATCACCCTCGTAGCAAACTACCGATGGCATAAGGTGCCTGCCCTCCTCATCGGCAATGGTTTCAATCATCACTCCCTTCACGGTTGCCACCAGTGAGTTCGTGGTGCCGAGATCGATGCCCACCGATCGCTTCCGCTGATGGGGGTCTACCGCCTGCCCGGGTTCAGTGATTTGCAACAACGCCATAGTTTAATTGCCTGGTTACTTCAGCGAAAAAATTCGACCCGCCACTAGTAATCCAGAAGCTCCTCTTCCTTCAGGTCAATTTCATGCTTCAATTTAGTCATATACTGCATTTTCCTGACCG
>JAHEER010000135.1:0-5904 GCA_024640625.1 Desulfobulbaceae bacterium | reverse complement strand
CTCGGGCACCGTCCCGAACCAGACGCGCCAGCCGCTGGACATGCGCTTCTGCTCCTGCTCGTCGACCTCGACCTCGACGAACGCCAGGTCCTCGGCCGTCTGCATCGAGCGCACCAGGTCGACGCCCAGCGCGGCCACGCGCGCGGCGCCCTCGGCCTCGAAACGTTCGGCGTCGTCGGAGGGCCGGTGGTAGTCCTCGTGGATGCCGGTGAACAGGTGGATGGCCGGAATCCCGCGCTTGAGGAAGGTCTGGTGGTCGCTGCCGCCGACTGGCGAACTCTTCATTGAGCGCCTTGATAATAGCATCCACTTTTAAACCAAGCTGATCGAGCTCGATAGATGCGTCGTCGGTCGTGCTGATTTCCTCAAGTGCTTCTCGCAACTCAATCTGTTCCATCAGGAAGCCTGGCTCCACCTGGGTATTTTCAGTTTCGTTCAACTGGATTTCGTGCTGCTCCAGCAGGTAAATAGCCCGCTTGAGATCCGAACCAAGGACCTCATAGGCTTCGTTGATCAGGGTAGTATACTGAAGAGCAAGCCTCTGCTCATGCTCGGATGCCGCAGCAAATCGATCCGGGTGAGTTTGCCTCTGCAACTCCCGATAACGCTCTGACAATAGAGCAGGATCCACCTCGGTGGTTACCGGCAGATCAAAAAGTTCGAAGTAATTTTGTGTCAGGTTCACGAATTCGCTTATCTGGTTATGGTTCTCTCCGCGAGAACATTACACCTGGAAACTTTCCCCACAACCACATTCGCTTTGCACATTCGGATTGCGAAACTCAAACCCCTCGTTGAGACCTTTCCTGGCATAGTCCATTTCGGTGCCATCAACGTAGATCAGGCTTTTGGGATCGACAAAAATGTCAACTCCATGAGAGCTGAATCGGACATCCTCCTCCTGCAACTCATCGACGGGTTCCAGGACATACATCAGACCTGAACAACCGGTGGTGCGCACCGCAAGCCTGATACCAACACCTTTACCCCGTTCTGCAAGATACTGACTGACATGGGATGCGGCAGTTTCAGTCATCGTTATCGTCATCTTTTTTCTACTCCATTGACCATCTACTTTTCGGTCACCAGTCTACTGCGCTTCTGCCTGATATCCTTGATCGCGGCCTTGATAGCATCTTCAGCCAACACGGAACAGTGTATCTTCACCGGCGGGAGGGCCAACTCCTCGGCAATCTCGGTGTTCTTGATAACTTCAGCCTGTTCCAGGGACTGTCCTTTGACCCACTCGGTCAACAGTGAACTGGACGCAATGGCAGACCCACAGCCATAGGTTTTGAATTTCGCATCTTCAATGATGCCATCTGCATTGACTTTGATTTGCAGGCGCATGACGTCACCACAAGCCGGCGCACCTACCATACCCGTACCAACGTCGTCATCGTCAGCGTCCATCTTGCCAACGTTGCGCGGGTTTTCGTAGTGATCCAGTACTTTCTTGCTATAGGCCATATTATCTTACTCCAGCATCCGGTTTAGTGGGCCGCCCACTCGATTTTGTTCATGTCCACTCCGTCCTTGTACATATCCCAAAGCGGAGACAACTCTCGTAACTTAATTACCGCGGTACGGATTTTTTCAATGGCGATATCGATCTCTTCCTCAGTGGTGAAACGACCGATGGAAATCCGCAGCGAGCTATGGGCAAGTTCATCATTTAACCCCAGCGCCCGCAACACATAGGAAGGCTCAAGGCTGGCTGAAGTACAGGCAGAACCCGAGGAAACAGCCAGGTCGGTTAACGACATAATCAATGACTCACCCTCAACATAGTTAAAACTGATATTGAGATTACCCGGCACCCTCAATTGAGCATCGCCATTTATATACACTTCTTCCATGTCTTTCAAACCGTCCCAGAGGCGATTTTTCAGTTGAGCAATCCTTACCGCTTCGGTATGCATTTCTTCCCTGGCAATCCTGAAGGCCTCGCCCATGCCTACCAGCTGGTGAGTCGGCAGGGTTCCGGAACGCATACCCCGTTCATGACCACCGCCATGCATTTGGGCTTCAAGCCTGACTCTGGGTTTGCGACTGACGTACAACGCGCCCACACCCTTTGGCCCGTATACCTTGTGGGCAGAGAACGACATGAGATCTACTTTTAGAGTTTGCAGGTCAATGTCTATCTTACCGGCACTCTGGGCTGCATCGACATGAAAAAACACCTTGTTTTTACGGGTGATCTCGCCTATTGCTGCGATGTCGTTAATCACACCAATTTCATTATTGACATGCATGATCGATACCAGCACCGTATCCTCGCGAATTGCAGCAGCGACGCTCTCGGGTGATATCAGCCCATTGGTTGCCGGATCAAGATAAGTGACTTCAAATCCCTCGCGCTCGAGTTGACGACAGGAATCAAGCACGGCTTTGTGCTCGATTTTGGACGTAACGATATGCTTGCCCCTGGTTTTGTAAAAGTGTGCCACACCTTTGAGCGCAAGATTGTCTGACTCGGTTGCACCAGAGGTCCAGACGATTTCGCGGGGATCACAGTTGACCAGATCCGCAACCTGTCTGCGCGCAATTTCCACTGCCTCTTCTGCCTCCCAGCCAAATTGATGGGATCGTGAGGCCGGATTACCGAAGACACCCTCGGACAGCAGGCATTCGCTCATCTTCTGGGCTACCCTGGGATCAACGGGTGTCGTGGCAGAGTAATCAAAATAAATCGGTCGTTTAGTCATCTTTATCATCATACCTGGGTAAATTCCTATATTTCCCTCGCGGAAAGTCTGTCGGGTGATATGCGTTCTCTCCGCTCAATCGGCTCGGCTTCAATGGGCACCGGAGCAGTTCGGTTATTACCGCGAGCGATAATACTCGCGAGATCAATTTTTGACAAAAATTGATGAATCTGAACACTTAAATCTGACCACAACTCATGGCTCAGGCACATCTCTCCCTGGTTACAATCTGCTCGGCCACCACAACGGGTAGCATCCACGGTCTCATCCACCGAGTCCACAATTTGAGCCACATAGATAGTTGAGCTGTCCCGACTAAGTTCGTAACCTCCACCTGGTCCACGCACGGAGCTGACCAGATTGCTTTTTCTCAGCTTCGAAAAAAGCTGCTCCAGGTATGACAGGCTGATGCCCTGTCGTTCTGATATATCAGCCAGGCTGATGGGGCCGCAATTCTCGTGAACTGCAAGATCTAACATCGCAGTCACCGCGTAGCGTCCTTTAGCTGTCAGTCTCATTGTTTATTAACCTCAGAGGATTTCAATTCAATTGTCTCAGTGGGTTTTGGTGCAATACCCTACTATTTTAGTCAATTATTATTCACATTGCATCCGGTTTTTATGTTCCCGCAATAAAAAGTGAATTAACCCGGGGTTTTATGCTCGATACTGGTGAGAATGCCCCGCAGAATGTTCATCTCCATTTTGTCCAGGCGGATACGCTGAAACAGGCGCCGCAGACGAGTCATCAGCTGCCTCGGATTTTCCGGGTCATGGAAATCAAGCTGTATCAGGGCTCTCTCCAGATGTTCAAAAAATAGCTCCAGTTCCTCATCGGTGGCAAAGTCCTGATCCCACTGTTGGTTCATGATTGGATCCGCTCCCGCGGCACCTGCCGCGTTCCTGCCGGGTTCTGCAAAATCGGACTGCCCTGGGCCATGCCCTGCCACTTCCTGGGCAAGCAATGCCTGCCTGATCTCGTAGGCAATCACCTGGACCGCCATGGCCAGATTGAGTGAACTGTAGTCATCGCTGGTCGGGATGTGCACATGAAACTGGCACCGCTGCAATTCCTCATTCTTCAGTCCACGCGCTTCCCGACCAAACAGTATGGCCACATCGTGGGAACCTGACTCCTGGACGGCCAGCTGGCCACACTGCCCCGGATCAATAAGGGGCCAGGGAATTCTTCGATCCCTGGCGCTGGTACCAATAACCAGACTGCATTCGGCAATTGCTTCATCCAGAGTCGCTACTACCACCGCATTTTCGACCACATCCACGGCGCTGGCTGCCCGCCAGATCGCCTTGTTGTGCGGAAAGTCGCGGGGCTCTACCAGGTACAGACTACTCAGACCCATGTTCTTCATGGCCCTGGCTGCCGCGCCGATATTGCCGGGGTGAGTGGTGTTCACCAGTACTATCCTGATCCTGTCCAGGTTTGCCACGCTCTGATCCTTATTGCGGAGAAGTCGGGCATTTTACACTATCGCGCGCCCAGGGCGCGCTCAAATGTGGCCCGCACGCCATGCTGCCTGGGTTTGAAAATACCCACACCCGTGCATGCCGTCCAGGCAGGCAGGTGTTCAAATAACCGACAAGCGGACGCATTTCTGCTATCATCCGCGCTTTGCGGCGAGCGATGCAGCCCATGGATCCAGTTCAACCCGACCAGGTTTAACGCTTGCTCCCAACACTTTCCGCCAGCTGAATTACCGGACACTTCTTACTATGCAACCCATGGCCAACATTGCCCTGCGAGCCGCCAGAAGCGCAGCCCAGGTTATTACCAGGGCCCTCGATCGCCCGGATCTGGTAAAAATAGAAAAGCGGACCCAACTGGATGTCATAACCAATGTCCATCGGCAGGCGGAGAAGATCATTATCGATGCGCTCCAGGACACTTACCCTGAGCACGGTATCCTGGGCAAAGTTAGCGGTTTGCTGGAAGGCAAGGGTGATGCCAGGCAGCCCTCGAAAAGTAAAGATGAGTATCTATGGCTCATTGATCCCCTGGATGGCGGCTTCAACCTGGTGCGCGGCATTCCGCATTTTGCTATTTCCATTGCGTGCCAGCGGAGCGGCAAAACAGAACATGCCGTGGTGGTCAATCCGGTCTTGAACGAGGAGTTTACCGCCAGCCGTGGACAGGGTGCCAGGGTCAACGATCTGCGTATTCGGGTCAGCGGGCAGGACTCAATGGCAGGTGCCCTGATAGGTACCAATGATTCAGACCTGGATATCCTGATACCCAAAATTCAACAATTGAGCGGAGCGATAGCCGCGGCGGGAGGCAGTGTTCGGAATTCCGGGTGCACCAGCCTTGAACTGTCCTACGTGGCGGCAGGTCGGCTGGACGGCGCCTGGCTCACCGGTCTCAATGAGATGAACATGCTGGCCGGTTGCCTGCTGATCCAGGAAGCAGGAGGATTGATCAGTGATTTCCAGGGTGGGCAGGGGTTCGTGACGTCTGGCAATCTTGCCACTGCAGGCGCAAAACTTTTTAAACCATTTCTACAGCTGGTCCGCAAAAACCTTGTGGTTAATTAGGCGACTGTTTTCTCCGTCGAAACCGCAGACCACAGCCTGCTTCTCAACTTTCTGCTCAGGGCATACTTATGCCGGGGTCATCGGCCCCCTCTTTCACCGGAACTGCCAAATCTTCCTTGGAAATATTCAGCGCCAGCAGCAAGCTGGCCGCAATATAAATTGATGAGTAGGTTCCCACCAGAATGCCAATCAGCAAGCCCTTGGCAAACCCGTGAATCAATTCACCGCCCAGGAAGAACAGCGCGATCAGCACCAGCAACGTGGTTCCCGAGGTGATCAGAGTTCGGGCCAGGGTCTGATTGAGCGACTGATTGATGATTTCAATCGGTGTGCTTCGACGTACTCGCCTGAAATTTTCCCGAATCCGGTCGGCCACAACAATGGTATCGTTCAGCGAGTAACCAATCACCGCCAGCAGCGCGGCCAATACCGTTAGATCAAATTCCCAGTTGAAGATAGAAAACAGACCCAGGGTAATCATGACGTCGTGGAACAGTGCGACCACCGCTCCGATGGCAAATTTTAGCTGGAACCTGAAGGCCACGTAGAGCATCACCACTGCCAGGGCCAACAGCATACCCAGCCCACCCTGATCCCTCAGTTCATCGCCCACCGCGGGCCCTACATATTCCGCACGACGTAAG
>JAHEER010000001.1 GCA_024640625.1 Desulfobulbaceae bacterium | reverse complement strand
ACAGAGGCCGCGCTAACTCCCTCCTCCTGCAAACCAAAACTGTCGTATGGGGTGCTGCAAATACGCCATCAATCCTTTGGGCCATCTCTCGGACAATCCCGGCTGTGGGTACTTACCCACCAGGATGAAAAGGAATTTGGCTGTCTCGCAAGTCGTTATTTATTCGTTAAATTTTTATTAGTTAACGTTTAGATAGTACCACATTGTGGTATTTTCTTGACCCGAGCTGCCCACAGGTATAATGTATTAGTCATCCATTCCCAAATGGGTTTCTTCAGTTCTACATTCAGCAGGAGGGATTGTTATGAAATCCCGTTTCAAAGAAAGAAGGCGTTTCAGTCGATTTACCTTAGAGAGCGGCTTGCTCTTTTCGGATAGAAACAATTTAATCGGTATGGCGCAGGTGATGGACATCAGTCAGGGAGGCGTGCGCTGCGTCTCGGTTTCACCCGTGCACTGTACCATCGGTATGTTGGACAACATCGAACTGTTCGGCTCGGACGACCATCTTGAGTTAAGCGATCTCAGTGGAAGAATGACCAGGTGCAGTGACAACCTGCTGAGCAGCGCTTCAGACTCGGGTACCGGCTATTACGAGTTCGGCTTTGAGTTTTTCCCGCGACACTACCCTCAGATTGACAGACTTCAGAATTTTCTCTCGGTCCACAGGGTATAGCTGCCTGGAGTTAGCTGCCCACGAAGAGAAGCCGAAGTTCGGCGTAGCTTGCCCGGAGAAAAAACAAGCGAGCGGTCTCTACACCCGCGGGGCGGAAGGAAAGCAGCAGTAGCTACTGCCGCTTCAGGCCACGCTTCCGGCCATTTCGACAATGGGAAAACTGAGCATGAACGTGGTGCCGTTTTCTGGATCCGAGCGGACATCTATGTAGCCCTGATGGGCTTCCACCACCTCTTTCACCAGGGAAAGCCCGAGCCCGGAGCCGGTAATATGCCTGGTGGCTTTTCCCTTGACCCGGTAGAAGCGATCGAAGATATGGGGCAGATCGTCTTTGGGGATCCCGATTCCCGAATCTTGGAATACCAGATTGACAAAGCCGCCGGACACTGAAGTCGTGATCCGTATATCTCCTCCTTCCGGAGTATACTTCACCGCGTTGGAAACGACGTTCATAATGGCGGTGCGCATGTGGTCATAATCGACATTAAACCACCAGTCTTCTGCACAGGGATTGAAATGAACCGAGATTTCCTTGGCCTCTGCCTGAGGCCCGGCCACTTCCAGGATATCTTTTATTATTTCGTGCCCGTTGGTGCGCTCCAGGTTGAATACGACGGTACCGCTTTCCAGCTTGGAAAGGTTGAGAAGGTTCTCTATGAGCCTGAGCAGATCTTTGGTGCGCACCGTCATCCGGCCGTGCAGCCGGTTGCAGTTATTGGCTTCTTCATACTTGCAGTTGATCTGCAGGGCATAGATCATCTGTTCGATGGAGGCCAAGGGCGATTTCAGCTCATGGGCGACCATGGCAACGAATTCGGACTTCATCTTGTCGATTTCCTTGTGGGTCGATACATCCTCGAAAGTGGTCACCGACCCGAGCACCTTGTTGCCGTCGCTGGTCGAGGAAATCACCGGGGCGCAATGGGCCCTGAGGTACCGTCTGGAAACCGTGCCCGGGGCAAACTCGCGGGTGACGACCCGATTATCGGCAATTGCTTCGCGGACCATTTGTACCGCAGCCATGTCGTTGATTGAAACGGACAGCGGCTTGCCGATCACCGGATCGGTCTGAATATCGAGCATTTTAATCGCTGCGGGATTGTGATGGACAACCACTGACTCGGGATCGGTGATCAGAACGGCTTCCACCATGCAGCCGAATACCGTTTTCAGCAGACTCTGCTCATTCTGGATCGCCTCCATACTTAAAATGCGCTCTTCGCGCAAGCTGCGTGCTTCAGTCTCGAGACTGATCTTTTCCACCGCCCGCTTGACAACGATACGTATGTAATCCGGGGTGAAGGGTTTACCGACAAAATCGAAGGCGCCCTGCTTCATCGCCGTCACCGCCTTGGAAACGGTGGCAAAACCTGTGATGACGATCACTTCGATCTGCGGCCGATGTTCCTTGATCCAGTCCAGCACCCCAAAACCGTCGATGCCAGGCATCATCAGATCGAGCAGCACGACATCATAGCCGTTCTGCTCGATCATCTCTATGCCTACCTCCCCGCTTTCGGCCTTGGCGATCTGATAATTCTTACCGGCCAGAGACCGTTCGACTCCGTCACGGATTACCTTTTCGTCGTCGATGATCAATACACGCAACGCGTCCATAGACCTGCTCCGGTTCTTGTTGTTTCAGACCTGACCGCGCCTGTGTGTGGGCCTGCAGGCAGCTGAAGCCAGGACTGCAGCACCGCGGCTCAGCTTACCCAGCTTTGAATTCGTTCCAGCAGCTCACCCGGCTCAACCGGCTTGGGCATATAGTCCTCGGCCTCTGATTCCAGCATATCTCGATGGGTATAGGTGGAGGTGGTGACCCGGTCGGCCACCGCGGTCAGCAGAATAATCGGAATGTCCGCCGTCTCCTCACTGCCCTTGAGCTTGGCACAGGCCTCATGACCGTTCATTACCGGCATCATGACATCGAGCACGATTAGATCCGGTTTGCGCTCGGCCACCGCTTCCAGTCCTTCCTGGCCGTCGTATGCGACCTCGACCTCGTAGCCGCCGTTTTCGACAATGACGCGAACCGCTTCGACGAAATCAGGATCGTCATCTACCAAAAGGATCAGCTTCTTGTCTGCCATCTGTGTCCTCCTTAAGACATGAAAGCTAGGTTTGTTCGTTATTGTTCGACCATCGGTCGGGGCAGCAAGCCCGCACCACCAATGATCTCGTTAAGCTTTTCTTCCCACTCGATTGCCATCACATGTACACCTGCGATACCTTCCATTTCTTTTATTTCCTGGATCTGTTCGATGCACATCTCAATACCCTTGGCCGCCTGCTTTTCCTTGGGCTCATCGGCGATGCGCTTGATGAACTCCTCGGGAATCTCGATGCCGGCCACCATCCGGTTCATGAATTTGGCCATACCGGCCGATTTCAGCGGGGTGACCCCGGCCAGAATCTTGGTTCTCTCATGGAGCCCCTCTTTTCTGGCATCCTCCATAAATCGCTTGAACTTATCCATGTTATAGATGCACTGGGTCTGTACGAAATCAGCACCGGCCTCGATCTTGAGCTTGAATCTGGGCACCCGTATTTCAAACGGATCGGCAAAGGGGTTTATAGCGCAGCCGATATAAAACTTTGGCGCGCCATCCAGCTTGTCACCGGAAGGAAACACCCCTTCGTCCCGCATGGTCTTAACCATGTGGATGAGCTGGATCGAGTCGATGTCGAAAACGTTCTTGGCCTGGGGATCATCGCCGAATTTCTGATGGTCGCCGGAGAGACAGAGTAAATTTCTGACTCCCAGAGCAGACGCCCCGAGCAGATCGGACTGCAGGGCGATCCGATTACGGTCCCTGACCACCATCTGCAGCAACGGCTCGGTGCCGCTCTGCTGGACGAGCATACAGCCGGCAACTGAGCTCATGCGAACCACCGAGGTCTGATTGTCAGTGACGTTGCAGGCGTCGACGTTGCCTTTGACCAGTTCAGCTTTTTTCAGAACCTTGTCCGCATCGGCCCCCCGGGGAGGTCCGCATTCAGCGGTAACGGCAAAATGTCCGGCTTCCAGCACTCTCTCAAGATTGCTTCCTGCTTTCATTACACCATATCCTCCCTGATAATGCGCCGGGGGCCGCCATCTCGTGATGTATCCCAGCCCTTATACGGCTTGAGTTTCCCATAGTTTTCCATCTGCTCAAGACTGACGAGCCGGTCAATGATCAACTGCCAGCCGCACTTGACCTCCTTGTCCACCTCGCAGATTCCCTGAACCGATCCGCCGCAAGGGCCGTGAAATATTGATTTGGCACAGCGGGTGACCGGGCAGATCCCCCCGGTCAGATGCAGCACGCAATCACCACAGCCCTGGCAACGCTCGGTCCACTCCCCCTGTCGTTCGGTGACCCCTAAAAATCCGGTATTGATTCCCGGCAGTAGCGGAGTTTTAGTGAACTTTTCGGCCATAAACTGAATCCCGGCACCGCAGGCAATTGACAGAACCGCCTGGTAATCCTCAATATAGGGACGCATCGGTTCCAGATATTCGGGATCGCATTGGCGCTCGAGACAGACCTCGCGGATCTCGATTTTCTTGCCAGCCGCCTCACGGGCGAGTCGCAGGGTCGAAGAGAGCACCTGGACCTCTTTGTCGCCTCCTACCCGGCATACTGTTACACAACCAAAGCAGCCGGCCACGATGATATTATCGTAGGGCTCGACCATCTCCAGGATTTCCTCGATGGGTTTGGGAGTTCCGGTAATCATGTCGCTTGCACCTCCTGTTCTGACTCCTTTGATCCGTTGCTTCTGGCCAGATTTATCGGACTCGGCCCGAGTTCCTCCACCCGACCGACGAACTCATTGGTAAAGGCGGCAAACTTGGCCCCCTCGCCGGCGCTCAGGTTATACATCCGGATTCGCTCCGGCCCGATATTGATCTGTTCGAGAATGTTATATACCCGCTCCACCCGGGCTCGTGCGCGGATGTTGCCGTTGACGTAATGGCAATCGCCTTCGAGACAGCCGATGACCATAACACCGTCAGCCCCGTTCTCGAATGCCTTGAGCAACAATGATTCATCTATCCTTCCCGTACACGGCAGCATCACAATACTGATCGAGGGTGGATAGGAACGTCTTTCCGAACCTGCCAGGTCCGCTGCAGTATAGGCTCAGTGCCGGCAGGCAAAGACGATTACACTGGCGCTGAAATCACCCATCACGCTCCTCCTGTCTCTGCTACGGGTTCCATTTCACCATACGATTTCAACTTGGCATTGATGTTTTCATCCTGGAAGCGCCCCAGGGTGATGGTTTTGGCTGGGCATTCGGCGACGCAGATGCCGCAGCCCTGGCACAGTGCCGGATTGATGAAGGCAGTATGTTCTTCGTTGATTACCGGCACCCCGTAAGGACAGGCCCGGACGCAGGTCAGACAGACTGCACAGTTTTCAGGTATGACGGTGGAGAACACGCCCGAGAGCTTCAGTTTTTCATTGGCCAGAATGGTGGCCGCCCGACCCACTGCAGCCTGGGCCTGGGCTATGGTCTCACTGACATTTTTAGGGCCATGGGCGGTTCCGGCCATGAAAATCCCTTCGCTGGCCAGATCCACCGGCCGGAGCTTGGCGTGGGCCTCGATGAAAAAGCCGTTGTCGTTCCTCGGTACCCGCAGCATGGTCGCCAATTCTTCCGTATCTCTCGGTACGATACCGGTGGACAGCACCAGCAGATCGGGATTGAGCTGCACCTCCATCCGGATAGAAGGATCGAATACCGTCACCCCGATAGTATCTTCGCTGGTTTGTATCACTGGTGCCCGCGCCGGGTCGAAGCGGATAAAATTGACCCCCGCCTGCCGGGCCCTGCGGTAGTCCAACTCGGTCAGGCCGTAGCAGCGCATATCACGGTAGAGTACATCGACTCGGGCCTCGGGGTTGATTTCTTTAATCCTGAGACTGTTTTTGACTGCCTGGTTGCAGCAGATCCTCGAACAATAGCTCAGATGCTCTTCGCAGCGCGACCCGGCACACTGCAGCATGACCACTGAATTGCAGGCGGCGGCCCGCTCCGGGTCGTCGACGATCAGGGTCTCAAAATCGGTCTGACTCAACACGCTGTCGAACTCATTGAGACCATAGAGGTCCGGCCGGTATTCTTCGGCGCCGGTGGCGACCAGAGTGGCACCGTGTTTGATCTTTCTGCTGCCCCCGGTGGGCGTCATCACTTCGCTCTCAAAGGAGCCGACGAAGCCGCCCTGATCCACTACCACCGAGCTGGTCAGGACCCGTATATTCTGGTCGGCCTCGACCTGGGCTTTGAGATCATCGAGGAAGGGCCCGAAATCCTGGCCGTCCCAGCTTCGTTTCAGCCGGTTGACCTGACCGCCGAGCTCCGCTTCCTGCTCCACCAGATAGACGCCAAACCCCTGGCCGGCCGCTTCAACCGCCGAAGTCATGCCAGCCACTCCGCCGCCGATGATCAGCAGGGTGGAATCGACATCGAACTCGAGTTCCGTGAGTGGCTCTGCCTGGGAAACATTGGCAACGGCCATGCGCATCAGCCGCTTGGCCTTCTCGGTAGCCTTTTCCGGTTCTAGCGGATGCACCCAGCTGCACTGATCGCGGATATTGGCCATGTCGAAAAAATACTTGTTGATGCCCGCCTGCTGCAGCGTCGACATGAACAGCGGTTCGTGGGTGGATGGTGAACAGGCGGAGACCACCACCCGGTTGAGATCATGCTCCTTGATCAGGTCCTTGATCGTTTCGACCGAATCTTGAGAACAGGTGTAGAGGGGATGGTCGGCGAACACCACGTTGGGCAATGTCGCCGCATATTCTGTAACCGCCGCCACGTCAACCACCGAGGCAATGTTGGAGCCGCAATGGCAGACGAAGACGCCAATCCTCAGCGGATCGCCGGGCTCCTCTACCTTCTCCTGCGGCAGCACCTCTTCGCTGAGCAGGGTGTTTCGGGCTGCGGCCAGGCCCACCGAGGCGGCCTGGGCGGCGCCGGAGGCCTCACTCACCGTCTCCGGGATGTCCTTGGGCCCGTTGAAGGCGCCGCTCACATAGACTCCGGGTCGCGAGGCGGCCATCGGTCGAAAGCCGTCGGTTATTGCGAAGCCGTAGGCATCCATGTCGATGTCCAGGGTCTGAGCCAGTTTTTGTGTCCGCTCGGCGACCTGGATGCCGACCGAAAGCACCACCATCTCAAATATCTCCGACTGTCGCTCACCCTGATCGTCAATATAGCGGAGCTCCAGGTCCCCAGTCTGGGGATCCTCATAAATCCTGCTGATCATCGCCCTGACATAACGGACATTATGGTCTTCTGCCCGGGTGATATAGGTATCGAAGTTTTTACCGAACGAACGCATGTCGATATAAAAAATCGTTGGCTCGATCGAGGAGTCATGCTCCCTGGCAATATAGGCCTCCTTGGTGGCATACATGCAGCAGACCGACGAACAATAATCACGGCCGCAGCTGTTATCCCGGGAACCAACACACTGGATCCAGGCAATTTTGCGGGGATGCTTGCCGTCACCGGGGCGCGACACCGTTCCCGAAGTGGGACCCGAAGCCGAAAGTAGACGTTCAAACTCGATGGAGGTCACCACGTTCTGGTGGAGGCCGTAGCCGAACTCGCCGCGGATGGCTGGGTCGAACACTTCGATGCCCGGCGAAAAAATCACCGAGCCGATCTCTATCTCTTTTTCTTTGACCGTGTGGGTGTAGTCGATGGCTCCCACGCCGCAGACCGCCTGACAGGTGCCGCACTCGCCGGTATTGAGTCTGACGCAGCTGGCCTCGTCGATGACCGGCACCCGGGGTACTGCCTGGGGATAAAATATATTGACCGGCTTGCGCGAGTTGAGCCCTTCGTTGAACCCGTCGAGCAGCGGTCGGGGCGTCTTGTCGGTGAGCTCGGAGACATCGAGAAAATTGACCGGGCAGACTGAGGCGCAGGCACCACAGACCTGGCAGATATCGATTCCGGCCTCGATGCCGCCGTCTACCATTTTCAGAGCTCCGATGCCCATAACCTTGGTGCACATCAGCGCACAGAGTCCGCAGCGGATACAGTCTGACGGGCTCTGAACCTCCCCCTGCACTTTCTTGATTTCGTCTGAGCGGGCCCTGATGGCAGTGCCGAGGTTTTTTTCAAGTTCTTCAGCCTCGCTGATGGTGACCGCCTGAAATTTTTCCGGACAGGCGACATAGCAGGCCCCGCACCCGGTGCATTTCTCCTGGTCGATCGCAGCGATCTCCTTCTTCTGCCAGGCCACCGCACCATGCAGGCAGGCACGATGGCAGCTGCCGCACTTGGAACATTTCTCCTCGTCGACCGTGAACGTCCATTTTGCCAGCCTGGTCGGCTGCGGCGTCCCTGGACCGCTGATCAGCCGTTTGTTCTTGGCCTTGAGTTTTTTCTTCTTCTCCCCTTCCTCCGGCTGCTCGGGCCACCAGGAAATCTGGGTTACCGGACAGACCAGCTCGCAGAGACCGCAACCGGTGCATTTGTCGACATCGACATAGCGTGCATGCTGGGTAATCCGGGCGGTAAAGTTGCCCGCTTCCCCCTCCAGCGCAGCGACATCACTGTGGGTGAGCAATTCGATATTGCGATGGCGCCCGACCTCGACCAGTTTCGGCGAGACGATACACATTGAGCAGTCGTTGGTGGGGAACGTCTTGTCGAGCTGGGCCATCTTGCCGCCGATGGCCGGCGAACTCTCGACCAGATAGACCTTGAAACCCGAATTTGCCAGATCAAGGGCCGACTGCATACCACTGATGCCGCCGCCGACAACCATCACCGCACCGGTGGATGCGGGGGACAATTCAATTTGAGGATTTTGAGTCATACGGTTTCCTCCCTGCACTGGGGGGCGCTTCTCAGGACATCATCTAACACGGAGGCATCCACCAGATGTAGCTTCTTCTGTTTGGCCGGGTACTGCGCACTCAAGGCGGCACTGATCAGTTCGGTGCCGAAAAAGACGGGCAGATAATCTTCACCGCCCAGGTCGAGCTGCCGGCTTTCAACGTTTGCCTGACACATGGGACAATCGGTTACCATCCCGTCTGCACCTGCTCTTTTGGCGGCCTCGACGATATCCGCAACCAGCGTGCGGGCGATATCGGGCCGGGCCATGGTCAGCGAACCGGAGCAGCATTCGGTTCGGTGGGACCAGGAAACCGGCTGGGCGCCGACGCTGGTGACAATGGCCTCCAGGGTGCGGGGCTGTTCGTAATTGATCACTTCGGTGGTTTTGGGGTGACGCAGGGAAAGGCAGCCGTAATAACACGCCAGTTTCAAGCCTTCGAAGCGGACCTGGATCTTTTCCCTGATCTTGTCGAGCACCCCGTCTTCGGACAGCAGCGAGGAGATGTGCACGATGTGTATATTTTCAGGATACCCCTGGATATCCCAATACTCGGGTTCCTCCCTGAGACTCCTCTCGGCGGCTTTGAGCCTCTGAAAACAGGCAGCACAGGGCACCAGGACATCATGTCCGAGTTCGGCGGCCAGCAGCAGGTTGCGCATCGGCAGCCGGATGCCTATCTCATGATTGGTCATATGGGCCGAGGAAGCGCCACAGCAGTTCCAGTCAGGGATCTCCACCAGCTCGATCCCCAGCGCGGCGCACACCTCCTTCACCGAGTGGTCGTAGTCGAGTGCGGTGCCGTGCAGCGAACAGCCAGGATAGTAGGATAGTTTCATCGCTCATACTCCTTGCCTTTCCCCGAAAAGATCTGTTTGATCTCCGCTTTGCCCTTAATGGGGTGGGGCTTGAGGCTTAACTTTCCTTTGCTAAACATTTTCATACCCAGTTTCATGTCGCCGGTAAAATCCCCCGAACGCATCTTGTAGCCTGCAATCAGGCCCACTTCAAAGGCTCGACCCCAGTGCTCGATGGATCCCAGAAAACATTGATGAAAGGTGGGGATTCTCGGTTCAGCCGGCGTTACTCCTTTCCTTAGAGCCAGCTCGCGCAGCACATCCATCAACACGGCAATCTCGATATCGTTGGGGCAGCGGGTGGCGCAGGTCTCGCAGGCGGCGCAAAGCCAGATGGCCTTGGAGTCGAGAAGCATTTCCTCCATGCCGTAGGCGGCTAACCTGACCACCTCCATGGTGGTCAGGTCGAAGAATTCAGTGATCGGACACCCCGCCGAGCAGCGCCCGCACTGGTAGCAGGCCTGGACATCAACGCCCCTTTCCTCGAGTTTTAGGAGAAACTTTTTATTCCCCTGCTGCGGTGAGATCTGTGTGTTGCTCATGGTGCTCTCCTTTCAAGGTGTCCACAACGGCGGGAAATCTCAGGGTGAACAGCGCCCCTTTTCCGGGACCGGAACTCACCTTGATGGTTCCCTGGTGTTCTTTGACAATGGCGTAGGAAACCGATAGCCCGAGGCCGGTTCCTTCGCCGGTGGTTTTGGTGGTGAAAAACGGTTCAAAAATCTTTTCCTTCAATTCCTCCTCAATACCCGGACCGGTGTCGCTGATCAGAATTTCGTTGATGTCGTTTCCGGCCCGAGCCCTGCTGGTAATGCTTATGGTACCCTCACCTTTCATTGCCTGGGCGGCATTGACCATGAGATTCATAATCACCTGGTTGAGCCGGATCGAATTACCCAGAATGGGAGGCAGTTCTGCAGCCAGGTTGAGGTTGAATTTGATATTGTGATAGAGCGGCTGGTTGCTCAAGATTCCCAGGGTCTTCTGAACCACCTCGTTGATGTCGATGGGTTCCATCTCGTACCTGGTCTGGTGGGAAAATTCGAGCAGGTCGGCGACGATCACCTTGCAGCGCTCGGCCTCATTGATGATGGTTTCCAGATCGGGGGACACGCTATGGTCTTCGCCGAGTTCTTCCCTGATCAGATTGGCATAGAGCATGATGCCCGACATCGGGTTGTTGATTTCATGCGCGACGCCGGCCGCCAGCCTGCCCAGACCCGCCATCTTCTCAGACTGCATGAGCATATTGTGGGTCTGTTCGAGATCCTTCTCGATCTTGATGATGTCACGCAGATCGGTGAAAATTCCAAAGGTGGCGATCTCCTTGTCCTTGTCGTAGATGATGCCGCCGGCAAACCTTACCGGTATCTCATGACCGTCCTTGTGCCGGACGCTGAGCTCGTGATAAAGGAGTTTGCCCTTGCCGCCAAACTCATCGCTGCGCATCCGTTTGATTATCTCGTAGGCCAGCCCGTCGTGGTAGAGGCTGGTTACATGCAGTCGTTCAAGGCTGGCGTCATCGTGGTAGCCAAGCAGCGTCAGCGCAGCGTCGTTGAAGAGAATCAGCTTGCCGTTCATATCGGCGGCAATGATGCCGTCAACCGATGAGTTAATCAGATTGTTGAAAAAAGTATTGCGTCTGCGCAGCTCACCCTCCAGTTTCTTGCGCTGGGTGATGTCAATAAGATACATCAGGTAATAGGCGGGCGAGGAAGGGGGATAGATGAGGACCGCGTCGAGGATCTTTCTCTGATTTTCACCGGTGGTGATCTCTATTTCGTGCCGTATTTTCGTCCTGTCCATCTCCGCCAGATTGTCGAAAAACTGGCCGATCTGGTAGAAGAACCACTGATTCTCCTCACCCAGCAGTCGTTCCAGGCCGATATCCGTCAGTTCCCTATAGCCGACTCCGAGCAGCTGGTTGGCCGCCGGGTTGGCATAAAGCACCTGATGATCGAGGCTGACCACCATCACACCATTGGGCGTTTCCTCAAGAATCTGGTAGAGATAGAGGTGAGACCCGAGCTCATTTGTTACCTCCGGCAGAGTCTTGCGCAGGGGAGATCTTTCGTCGTCGCTCTTCAGCACGTTTCGCTATCGTTCAATGAGGTCGAGAAAGTCGGTCATCTTGTCATGCAGCCCTAAGGAAAGCAGCACGACACCGTCACTGATAGGGACCAGTTCCTTGAGAAAATCGGCGGCAACTTCCATGCCGGCATTTTTCTTGTCCGTCGCCCCCATCATTTTTTTCAGAAACTCCTGGGGAATGGAGGGGACGCCAGGCAGATTGTTGAGATAACGGATCATGGTCACCGATTTTAAAAACATCAGTGAACTGTAGAGCTTTATCCCGGTCTGCTCGGCAAAAGGCTGGAATTGTTCAACGATATTGAGATCGTAGGTGGGCCCCAGGGTCACAGACTGTACCCCGAATTCTTGTAGTTTCAGGAAATATTCGGCCCGCTCCCGGTTGAAATTGACATCATCTGAGAGTTCAATATAGACGCCGATGTTGAAGTTGGTCCCTCCATCCAACTCCTCTCCGGCCAGATCCTTGCCATCATTCATCGAGGAAACGCAGGTCAGCATGGTTTCCAGGTCCAGATCACCGCTCGTTCTGGCCATGGGCTGGTCTCCCTCTTTGGGGTCGTGGCCCTCCTTGAGAACGACGTCGTTGATTCCCATCGTCGCGGCGCACAGCAAGTCCCCCTGGAACGACAGCCGGTTGCGGTCCCGGCCGTTGATTACCATGCTTGGTTCAACACCCTTCTCTTTAAGCGCCAGGCACGGCGCCAGTGGTGACATGTGCAGAATGGCATGCTCGTTGTCGGTTACTCTGACGCGCGCCACCCGGCCCCTGATTTTCAGAGCCTTGTCAAGAAAGGTGTCTAGATTAGTTCCTTTGGGCGGGTCAATTTCTGCAATCAGGTGGGATGGGGGGGAAAAAGTACTGGTCGTGGCTTCCATTTAACCTCCTCTTGCTCACTTGAAGTTGCCTCTCTAAGCAGTTCAAAACAGTATCAGAACACATCTCAAAACATGCGGTTAAACAGATTTCCGCAGAAGTTCAGAAGATAAAAAGAGGCTGCGTCATGTCGACGCCACCCCCACACAGTTCAAATAACAGTAGTTCGATCGTGCTCTATTCGAGGCTGCTGAGCGAAGTCGAAATTCCTTCGCGTGGCAGCCGCTCAGGTCTCGCAAAACAAGAAAAGGCGTAAGCCTGATTGCCTATAATCAAACTTTTTTAAGACAATCTTAAATCATCCTTATAGTACTGTTAGTCGCGTCTTTTTGTCAATCGTCTATCTTTATAAAATTCATATTTTTACTCATACCCTGCAAAGCTCCCTAAGCAATCGGAATCGATATCAATTTCTCACCGGAGTCGGAATATTTCAGAAGATCGGGGAACTAAGGTTGGGAAACGGTAGAAAAGTCATATTTTTGACCTAAATCAAGGCAAGAACGGCTTGAAATGTTATCTTATCCGCATAAAGAACACAATTCAACGATGAATTCTCCTACAGAGGATACAATCATGAAATGCCCCGGTCAGGACATGCAGTATTGGACAGCGGAAGCCATCTATGAAGTGAACTGCCCGAAGTGCGGCAAGTCAGTGGAATTCTACAAAGACGACACCACCAGATCATGCAGCCAATGTGGTCACCGGTTTGTCAATCCGAGAATGGATTTTGGCTGCGCTGCCTATTGCAAATTTGCAGAGCAGTGCATTGGAACCCTCCCTGAAGAATTTGTCGGCGCCCAGGACAACCTGTTAAAGGACAAGGTCGCGGTGGAAATGAAGCGTTATTACAAAACCGACTTCAAGCGCATCGGCCATCTTTCCCGAATCGCCCGTTACGCCGAAAAAATTGCTCAGCAGGAAGGCGTAAATCTGGCTGTTGTATTGTGCGCAGCCTATCTGAAAGATATCGAAGCCGACGATTCAGGCAACCAGCCGAGCGCAGCGAAGATTCTTGAATCCCTGGGAGCGAATGAAGAGATCCGCAACGAGGTGTGCGCTTTAATCGAAGCCCTTAACAACGGACGCACAACTACCTCACCGGAGGCCGGAAGCCTGGCCGATGCGGCTGCCATCACCCTGCTCGAGGAGCGCAATAAGGAAATGGCCATCGACGAAGAGCAATTCACCGATTTCATTACTGAGGAGATAACCACTGAAGCCGGCAGAATGGTTGCCAGATCGGTATTCAGTCACCTCGCGGTTTGCTGAGGCAGGTGCGGGTCACGCCGATCAGTCAAGCGCAGGAAAACGAATTGCCGGCTGGACGATTCTGTGCTAATTCATTTTCACCTTAAAACTACTTTAGGAATGTGAGCATACCGTACTAAACGTCCAGGTTTAGGATGGCAGCCAATCCTGTTGCAGCAGCAATACGCTATAGACAGCCACCGTTAACAGCTCAGGGCCACTTATGAAAAACAAACGGACTCGAAAAATTGGCTTCATAGGACTGGGCTTGATGGGCAAGCCCATGTGCCGCAACCTCATCAGGGCTGGATTCGACTTATTTGTCACCAACCGTTCGGTTCCGCCGCGGGCGGAACTCGCGGAAGCGGGAGCAGTACCTTTGGAAACCCCCGCACAGGTCGCCGCTCGCGCCGATGTGGTCATCATTATGGTGGCTGACACGGCGGCAGTCGAGACGGTGCTGCTGGGCGACAATGGAGTTATCCACGCCCTCAGAAAACACAGCCTGGTTATCGATATGGGCACCACCTCGGTGATCCAGACTCGTCGCTTCGCCGAATTGATCTCTGAGAAGGGCGCTCGCTATGTTGATGCCCCAGTCTCCGGGGGCACCATCGGGGCTCAATCTGGCAGTCTCACCATCATGGCGGGGGGCAGCGATGATGCCTACGACAGCGCCCTGCCGATCCTGGAGATTCTAGGTGATAGAATCACCCATGTCGGAGCATCTGGGGCCGGGCAGGTAGCCAAGGCGGCCAACCAGGTAATTGTCGGGCTCAATATCGGAGCCGCGGCAGAGGCACTGGCGCTGGCCAAAGCCGCCGGCGTGGATCCAGCCCGGGTGCGGCAGGCCCTGCAGGGCGGGTTTGCCGACTCGCGAATTCTCGAAGTGCATGGCAAACGAATGGTGGACGGCGATTACTCCCTTGGCGCACGCTGCACCACCCAGCGCAAGGATATGCACCAGGCGATCGAATTTGCCGCCACCCTGGGCCTTGATATGCCGGCCACCTCGCTGTCCAGAGAGCTATACGATCGCTTGATCGAACAGGGCGGCGCCGACCTCGATCACAGCGCCCTGTTCACCCTGCTTGATATCACCTGAGTGAGCACGACCTATTTTTGAGGCTGCTGTCTGTTCAGGGCAGCTCTTCTGAGAGCAAGCATTGAGTTTGCGCCAAATATGAGCAGCGCCCCTATCCAGCCGCTGAGCATTAACGGCGGGTCGCCCACCAGAAAAGAGCCCGTCAGCGCCGCCAGCAGAATTCGACTCGATGAGATGATTGAACCTTCGACGGCAGTGACAAAGAGAAATCCATAGGTCACAAGATATTGTCCCAGCACCCCTGCGACCGAGCACCAGAATAGGTATTTAAATTCAAGTGGCGAGGGCCAGAATATAGCCTCTCTGAACAATGCAAAAATTGCTGCTGCCCCCAGGCCGAACATGAAAAACAGAATTGTCTGTGAATCGTGATGACGTCTGCTCAGATTAAGGTAGATCATTGCCCAGGCGGCAAAAAACCCGGAGCAAAGCCCCCAGAGGCTGTCCAGTTCGGTAGACATCGACCCGGGTGCCAAAATCAGCCAGACTCCACAAAACGCAACTCCGACGATGCCCAGAGCCAGCTTGTCACGCTGGTCTCTTACTAAAAACCATGAAAAAATAGCGACGAAGAGCGGATAGGTCATGTTGAGGATATTGGCCTCGGCCAGGGAACCCACCTCCACCGCCTTGTAGAAACAGAACACCGCCACCGTGTTCGAGACTGTGCGGCCGATCAGAAAATGATATCGGCGCGGCTTCAGCTTTTGACGGCCGATGAGCATGGTAGAGCAGACGACGATAAAACCAAGCAAAAATCTGCTGAAGGTAAAATAGGCACTGTCAATCACGACCACCCCGTCGGCCCAGCGGATTATCGCTGTTGCCAGGTAGAAGCAGAAGGCAGAACCGAACACTGCCAGCCAGCCGAGAAGCTGCAGTGAAATTCTGGAGGAGGAAGCGGCCGAGGATAGTCCCATTATCTCTCCTATCTAAGCAGCTTTCCGGCCAGCAGAGTCCCGGTCATGGCCAGACACTCCATATCCAGAAAGTGCTCGGCCGAGGCCTGGTAGAGAATGGAACAGGCTGCCGGAAACATATCGTCGGCATCGTTGAAGTTGAGCACCACGGGAATGCGCGGTAGAGCCTGCAACCGCACAGAGAGATCGTAGGAATTGTTGTCCTCGATCCGACCACCAAGCTCTTTGCAGCGCATTTCCAAGCGCTCTGTGGCGCCGGAAAAATGCAGCTCTATATTCTTGTTGGTAGTGCTGGTGAAATAGGAAACCAGCGGACCCGCGCCACGAAACTCACGATAGGTCATCCATTTGTCCGACACTGGCGGCAGCGGGATGGGGCAGGTGAGTACATACTTGGCCAGTATCACCCGGACCGCATCGTTCACCGCTGCTCCCCCGAGTCCCTCAATGCCCTTGCTGGAAACCGCATAAGAGCGGTTGTAAAGAGGAATAATCAGGGCGGTACCGTCCACTTCAACCCCAAGCAGATCGGCCCTGGACAGATAATCGATGGCGCCGATCTTGGCCAGGTACTGACGATAGGTCTGATCGAACACAGCGGCTCTCTGCATGCAGGCCCCGCACCCTCGGTATGCCGCTCCGCCGTCGGCCGGAGGGGCTGAAAGATATCTGAAATTAATACAAAACGGCCGGTCTCGATGGTTCACTATACCACCGGGACCGGCCGTATGGAAGGAGACCGCTGAACTTATTCGGTCCTTCTGCGTGATTATTCGTTGGCCGCCAGCGATCGCCGGTCCGACATATCCATCAGAACCCGTTCCCTGGCTTTGTCAATTCCCAATTCGCTGCGCTTCTTGTCGATATGGGCGATCATCAGGCGGGCCATTTCGTGCGGCGTATCGGCAAATCCCCACTTGCCGAACCCCTTCTCCTCGAGACCGTTGAACAGCAATTCCTTGAAGCTGGTCTGCTCGGTGATCGGGAAGGTATGGCCGAATACGGTATAAACACCGCTGGCGACGAAGTACTGACCGATGGCAATTGCCTTTTCACTCATCCATTCCGGAGCGCAGCCGGCTACCGGCAGATCGGCGATCGACTCGCCCAGGCCGCCGGTCTTTACCATCTCGGACACGGCCATCAGAATCCTGCTGTTGTCGACGCAGGCGCCCAACCCCAGAATCGGCGGGATACCCACCGTCTCACATACTTCAGCAAGCCCTGGTCCGGCAAGGGCGGACGCTCCAGGGGTGGTGAGACCGGCTTTGGCCAGGGCCATTTGCGAACAGCCCGTCTGGACCACGAGCACATCATTCTTGATCAGCTCCTTGACCAGCTCGACATGGGAAAAATCCTGCTTGGAGCGGGGATTGGTGCAGCCGACCACGCCGGCTACGCCCCTTATGCGGCCGTTGATGATATTGTCGTTCAGCGGTTCATAACCACCTCTGAATGATCCGCCGAGCATGTATTTGATATACTCATGGGAAAACCCGTGGACCCCCTTGGCGGTACGTGCCGGAATCTCGAGTTCCCGGCCCCGGTTCTTGTAGCGCATGATGGCCTTGATAATGATCTGGTCGGTGCACTTCAGCGGATCATGCTCGTCGAGTTCGATGTGCAGCGCGCCTTCGATCTTGGCCCGGTAATTGGTGGTGACGAAGACGGTGTCGTAGCAGCCGGCGACCTTGTGCAGGTCCTGCTTGATGCATTGTACATCAACCGTCATGGCGTCAACGGCCCCGGTGACCAGCGCCGCCTCGGTCGAGGAGAAGTTACCGGCATGCGGTATCCCGTGTCTTGACAGAACATCGAGACCGGAACAACACATGCCGACCAGATTGATGCCCTTGGCGCCCGCTTCCTGCGCCATTTCTCTGATGGAAGGGGCGGCGGCCGACATAATCATGGCTTCGAGCAGGATCGGCTCATGCCCGTGGACGATGATGTTCACCTGGTCTTCCTTGAGCACCCCCATGTCCACCGTGACCTCGACCGGCACCGGCGTACCGAACAGGATATCGGAGATATCGGTCGATACCATGGAGCCTCCCCAGCCGTCGGCCAGTGCGGTGCGGGAAATCTGCTTGGTGATGTTCTCGTAATCCTGATCGACGCCCATGGCCGAACGGTGCATCATTTCCATAATTTCGCGCATCGCACCGCGCGGAACGATGCCTTCCTTGCGCCAGGTCTCCAGCGTTTTCTCAGGAACCCGTTTGACCAGAGGAATCTCACCCTCAACTTGGGTATAGGTTTTTTCCAGCTCCCGGTAAACATCGACGGCAACATCCTTGATCGTCCTGCCCTCGGTTCCGATATCAAGTGATTTTGCCACCTCGAAGAGTTTCAGGTGATCCTTGATTTCAAAATCGATGACCGTCCCCTCGATAACCCCTCTGAAGAGGTCGAGCATGGCCATGCCGTGATCGGTGTGGGCGGCTGTGCCGGCTGCAACCATGCGGCCGAAATTTCTGGCAGCGATGGTGTCGATGGTAGCGCCGCATACTCCCACGTGTTTATATGGATCGCTGGGGCTGATCCGGCACGGTCCCATGGAGCAGTGTTTGCAGCAAGCCGAACTCGCACCGATGGGACACGGTTTTACCGCTTCGGCCCGATCGAAGAAGAGCTCTACTCCGTCTCTTCTTGCTTTGGCGATCATCTGCTGGGTGGATTCACAGGTGGTAATATCTTCAGGTCGAATTATCTGTTTCGGCTTAGCCATAACTCCTCCATGGTGTGGATGTGATTGCTGCAGTTCCCGTCAGTGACAATTCACGGGCATCATATAGGAATGATTCTCATAAATACTTTACCACCACATAGTGGCGGTGTCAAGCAGGGACATATCAGGGCAACAGCCTAAAAAGATCTCAACTTCAGGCAAATACACGAGGTTAAAAAAGGCGATAACTATTACTATGATGACGCCAGAGAAGAGATTTCCGGGAAAGGTCTACCGCTGACACTCAATAAAGGAGGCAATCAGAGCCTAAAAACAGCATCGCACGGGCGTACCTGAGAGTAGACAACGAGCGTAGCAGGTGCTGGCAGAGGGTATGGACCGGCTCATCTCGCTATTCACCATCTGGTGTTTCACTCCGGCTGCTGCCCGATGTTGATTGAGCGATCTCCTGCAGTACCCTGTCGCGCTCATCCTCAAGGTCGAGCAGATCATGCATGACCGGCGGCTTGATTGAATGGGCAGGCAGGCGTTTTTCGGTTTCCGAAATAGCGTTTTCCAGTTCGGTGAGCCTCTTTTTCAACATTTCTATACGGTCCATAGCCCTGGTACTGGATATGCGTATTTTCCCGCCATTCATATGGTCAGGTGTTTGCGATGTTCTGCGATCAATTCCAATTCAGCAGTGTTGGGAGCCCGTTTCTGAATGCGGTAGAAGAAGACCTCCTTGAGCTTCGATTTTCGGCTGTAGACAATCACCTCATACTTAGTTGCTGGAGAGGGATTGACCTCGACCCAGAGGGTGCGTTCGAGATCAATGGAGAAATCCTCGCACACGTGTTTGGCAAACTTTTCCGGCTGGGCAGAAATTGAATGACCTGCTCCCGTCTCCGAGTAGAGACAGAGGTGCTGCCTGAACGAGGTCACATTCCCGTTGTCCTTTCCTATTGCGTAAATATAGAGGTGGTAGGATCCGGGAAACCAGGCGATCGGATCACGTCCGTCTCGCTTTTTGCCGTCCCAGCTGTAGATGCCGTTATATACTTCCATTGGTTCTATCCTTTTCTGCTTATAGTAAGTCGTCATATACTCTATTGCAGATATCGAAAATGTCTCCCCCGTGCTTACCTTAGTTTCTATCCTGAAACGAGCCATTTTATCTCTAGATCGAGGCGGGCGAGGACTAAGATATTGAGCAAAAGGGCCGTTGCAGAATGGAAGCAAGTTAATAGTTAGCGTTCAGCCATGCCAACCAAGATGTGTGATGATTTCCACCCCCAGGGGCTGTAAATATGGTAGGGTGCTGGTGACAATTAAACTCTCTCAGAGGCCAATGACAATGACCGAAGAAAATACCAGTGTTCAGCGTTTTCTGAATGGTAAGGGCTGCTCCCAGGCTGTCCTGACCCAGTTCTGCGAACAGTTCGGCTTGGATGAACTGACCGCACTGAAAATCTCCTCAGGCTTTCCAGCGGGCATGCAGATGGCTGGGATCTGCGGGGCCGTGACTGGAGCCTACATGGTGCTCGGTCTTCGTTTTGCCGACCAGGAAAGCTCTGCCTCTGCTGGCCGCAAAAAGGTATATGAGGCCGTGGCCGAATTTACCCGCCGCTTCAAACAACGCCACACTACTCTCGACTGCAGAGAGTTGCTGGGCTGCAACATCATGACTCCTGAAGGAAAAGAGATCGCTGACGAGAAGAACCTGTTCAAGACGGTGTGCCCGAATTTTGTCGAGGATGCGGCGGTCATAGTGCAGGAACTCATTGAAATTGACGACCACAAGCAATGAAACACAGGAGGTGCCGATTTGAATCTCTACTCGATGCTGAAAAAAAGAGAACAGAACAACACACCTGTCAGAGTCGGGGTAATAGGAGCGGGCAAGTTCAGCTCCATGTTTCTCAACCAGGCCAGGTTCACCCCGGGAATGCAGGTAATGGGCATTGCCGAGCTCTCTGCCCAGCGGGCCTATGAGGCCCTGGAAACAACTGGTTGGGGAAAAGAGCGTGCGGCGCTGGCAGGATCTGCCGCAGAGATCAACGACACGGCGGCGGCCGGCAAAATTGGCATAACCGACGACGCCCGCGCCTTGATCCAATCCGAATGCGAGGTGATCCTGGAGATTACCGGTAATCCGGAAGCGGGAACCGCCCATGCGGTCGCCGCCATCGAAGCGGGCAAACATGTGGTCATGGTCAACGTTGAGGCCGATTGTTTGCTCGGCCCGATTCTCGCTCATAAAGCTGAGAAGCACGGTGTCGTCTACACCATGGCCTACGGCGATCAGCCAGCCCTCATCATGGAGCAGCTCGACTGGGCCCAAACGGTCGGTTTCGAAATCGTCTGCACCGGCAAGGGAACCAGGTATCAGCCCGAATATCACTTTTCCACTCCCGATACGGTATGGGGATATTACGGGTTTTCCGAGGAACGGGTGGCCAGCGGTGATTACAACGCCCAGATGTTCAACTCCTTTCTCGACGGCTCCAAATCGGCCATCGAAATGTGCGCCGTGGCCAACGGTTCAGGGTTGCGGCCCCAGTCATGCGGCCTGCAATTCCCTGCCGTGGATGTGGATGATCTTGCCGATGTGCTTAAACCTGAGACAGATGGTGGGATTCTTAAACATTCCGGCACGGTGGAGGTAATTGCCAGTGAAAAACGCGATGGCACCCCGCTAGTCAGAGACCTGCGCTGGGGAGTCTATGTGGTATTCAAAGCACCCAACGCCTATGCGGCCCGCTGTTTCAAGGAGTACGGTATGAAGACAGATACGAGCGGACGTTACTCCGCCCTCTACCGGCCCTACCACTATATCGGGCTGGAACTTGGCATCAGTGCGGTCAATGCGGTCCTGAGAAATGAGCCCACCGGCTGTTCCTCACAATTCCTGGCTGATGTCGGCGCCTTTGCCAAAAAGGATCTGCGCCCCGGAGATCGGCTGGACGGAGAAGGCGGCTACACGGTGTTCGGCAAGCTCATGAGCGCCGAAGACAGCCTGAAAGGCTCCATCCTGCCGCTGGGGTTGACCGGCAAGGCCAAGGTGATCAAGCCGGTGGAAAAAGATACACCGCTCACCTATGACTGCGTTCAGCTCGATAGCTCCACAACAGCCTACCAGCTGAGAAAAGAACTTGAGTCAGGGAGGAGCTTGTAGTCCTTCATGTCGTGATTTATAGGGTGATCCGGGCCGGTTACCTGACCGATGTCAGACGTTGAAGCGGATGTTGAGGATATCGCCCTCTTCGACGATGTAGTCCTTGCCCTGCACGTAAAGCTTGCCCTGTCTCTTCAGCTCTGCCTCGCTGCCGAACTCGATCAGCTCGGGGTACTTCATAACTTCCGCCCGGATAAATCCCTTCTGCAGGTCCGAGTGAATCGCTCCGGCCGCAATGGGTGCCGTTGACCCGATCCGTACCAGCCACTGATGCACTTCTTCCTTGCCCACCGTGAAAAACGACATTCGCCCCAATGCTTTCAGACACAACCGGGTCAGTATACCCAGGGCCGGCTCTTCGATGCCGAGATCAGCGCGAAATTCCTTTTTCTCCTCCTCGCTGTCGAGCTGGGCTATTTCCGACTCGACCTGGGCCGAGACAACCATGGCCTCCATTTTCTGCTGCCGACAGTGGTCGGCCGCCCTCTCCAGAATCGTTCGATCACCGAGATCTTCTTCTGATACGTTGAACACCAGGATAAGTTCTTTTCTGGTTATAAACGGATAGCTGCGGATCAGCAGATCCTCCTCCCCACTGAATCGCATGAGCCGCAGCGGCTGCTCCTCTTCCAGGTGGACCTGAATCCGCTGCAGCAACTCAAACTCTTTGGTCTGCCGCTCGTCCTTGATTTTTCTCAGGGCTGCCTCGAGCCGCTCAAGCCGTTTTTCAACGAAAATCTGATCGTGGATCAGAAACTCTGAATTGACCATCTCCACATCCCTCAGCGGGTCGACCGACCCGGAGGAATGGTAGACTGCTTCATCCTTGAATACCCGGACCACATGGCAGAGCGCATCGACATCGACGATGTGCTGGAAAATGTCACCCTTGGCGATCGTCTCCTGCTCGATCTTCGGCAGCAGCACCAGATCTATCCGAGCTCTGGTCTCCTTTTTGGGCGCATACATCTGTACCAGCGTAGCGAACCGTTCATCAACGATATCGGCGGTACCCGGCAGCGGTTTGGAATGGCCGCCCTGATCCGCCGCCTCGGAGCCGGTCAATACTTTAAATAAAGTTTTTTTACCCGTCTGCGGCAAACCGACAATTCCTACCTTCATCTGTACCTCTTGTATTCTAGCTCTGTTAACCCTTAAATGTTTACTGTCTTACAGGCCTGGCGAATCTACCACAGTAGAGAAAAGATTCATCAACTTCCTATTTGCGATCCAGTTTTGTCGATCGAATTTGTTCCCCCGTCCCGGCCACCCGACTGAATTAAAAGATAATAATTGACTGATCGCGGTTTGCACTTTAAGACTATGGGCTGGAAAATGCTTTTGCTGAATCGTAAGCTTTTTTATCCCAAAAGTCATTGTTCTAGCACACACAAAGGAGCGTATGATGAAAGTGACCATTACCGATCAGTGCATGGGCGACCGCAACTGCAACAAACTCTGCCCCGAAGTATTCGAGTACGATGAAGAGGCGCTGTTGTCCATCGTCAAGATGGATGAGATTCCCGATCATCTGGAAGATGTGGTGCGCAGGGCCGCCCTCGAGTGTGGTGCCGATGCCATCGAAGTTGAAGAGTAGTCGCTTTATCTGCATGCAATGGTAAGCTTCAGGGAAAGCCATACAGCCCGCAACCTGCAGATTTCCTTTTCCGCCGAGGCGCAGGCCCGCTCCAGGTACAATTTTTTCGCCCGCAGGGCCGAAGACGACGGTTACATCCAGATTGCCAGGCTTTTCGACGAGACCGCCAATCAGGAGTATGAACATGCCCTGCGTTTTTTTAAGTTCTTCAACGGCGGAGAACTCGAGACGACCTGGCCGTTTCCAACCGGCGTCATCGAGGACACCAGGGCCAATCTCCTGAGTTCTGCCGAGCTCGAACTCTTTGTCCATGACTCCATGTACAAAGGCTTTGGTGAGATCGCCCGCGAAGAGGGGTTTAAAAGGGCGGCCGACACCTTCGACGCAATCAGCGTGGCCGAGAAACACCACGAGGAACTCTTCAGGGAACTGGCAGCAAACATTGACAGCGGCCGGGTCTTTGCCCGGTCTGAGGAACGGACCTGGAAGTGCCTGGGGTGCGGTTATCTGCACCAGGGTAAGGAAGCTCCGGAGAAATGTCCTGCCTGCGTCAGGAAGCAGGCCTATTTCGAACTGCTGGTCAAGAACTGGTAGAGATCTGTCTGCGGGCGGCCCCCGGGCCAACGCAGCCAGACTGACCTGTCATTGTTCGACTGGGAGTGGTGGGTCAGCGTTGAGCCAAAGGCACGAACGGTCTGGTGGTCTCGCCGGTATAGATCTGCCGCGGCCGTGAAATGCGCTGATTGTGCTCCAGCAGTTCGCGCCAGTTGGCAATCCAGCCAGGCATCCTGCCGATGGCAAACATCACCGTATACATATTGAGCGGAATGCCGATGGCCCGCAGTAGAATACCACTGTAGAAATCGATGTTGGGGTAGAGGTTGCGCTCGACAAAGTAATCATCCTTAAGGGTTTTCTCTTCCAGTTCCAGGGCCACCTCGAGCAGCGGGTCCTCCTGCTGCAGTTCCTCCAGCACCGCATAGACCCTCTTTTTGAGTATCAGCGAGCGCGGATCGAAGTTCTTATAGACCCGGTGCCCGAATCCCATCAACCGGTAATCGTTGTTTTTGTCTTTGGCCATTTCCAGGTAATGGCTGATCGGCTTGCCTGAAGTCTTGATTTCTTCGAGCATCCTGATAACCGCCGCGTTGGCCCCACCGTGCAGAGGGCCCCAAAGGGCGCAAACACCAGCGGACACCGAACTGAACAGGTTGGCCCGGGAACTGCCGACAACCCGAACCGTCGAGGTCGAACAGTTCTGTTCATGATCGGCGTGCAGGACCAGAAAGAGATTCAAGGCCCGCTCCACCACCGGGGTTGCGATAAATTCCCGATATGGCTCGGAGAACATCATGTGTAGAAAATTTGAACAGTAGCTCAGGTTGGGGTTGGGGTGCATCAGGGGTTTGCCGGTGGCCATCCGATAGGAGAAGGCGGCGATGGCACGTACCTTGGAGAGCAGCAGGGCAACGGTTCTGTCGAAGCCCGGCCCCTCGGCGTGCACGTCGAGCACCTCGGGATGAAAACAGGAGACCAGGTTGAGCATGGCTGAGAGGATGGCCATTGGCGGTGCATCCTTGGGAAACCCAGAAAAATGGTGTTCCAGGCTGGTATGGAGCTGGGCATGTTCGGCCAGGTTCGCCCTGAAGTTGGCAAGTTGGCGGGGGTCTGGCAATTCACCGTAAAGAATCAGATAGGCTACTTCAACGAAGGTTGCTTGCTCAGCGATTTCCTCTATGGGGTAGCCCCTGTAGCGGAGTATTCCCTTGGCACCGTCCACATAAGTGATCGACGAGAAACACGAACCGGTGTTGCCATAGCCTTGATCCATGGTGATATACCCGGTCTGGGACCGCAGTTTCTGGAAGTCTATGGCTCGTTCATTTTCCGTCCCGGTATATACCTCAAATTCATAGCTCTTGCCTGCAATCGTCAAAGTGGCTGTCTCGTCAGTCATCATTTCTCCTCGATGGTATGAATGTGGTAAGGTGCAAGTAGTCAACTACATCAATAGTGATAATTATTATTCTTAAGGTAGGCAATACGCTGGGAAAGTACAATAACCAGTCTGAACCATTTCGCTATACAGAGCGGCCTTAGTCCGCGTCGCCCCACCAGGCAGGGCGCGAGCGAGAAGCAGGCGGAGGCTGTGAGCACCCAGCGCAACGTGCAACACTGCCTGAGGCGATGCACTGGACAGGGAGAGAATGGGCCGCTATAAATAATGTCCGGTTCAGAGATGTTACCTTTTAATTGACTTTTTTCAGAACTTCTTAGTATCCTCAAATCTGTATCCTTGCTACATCAAGAAGTTCAATTACTCATCCCATCCCCTTGGAGCGCCCATGGAAGAACGGGTCGTTTCGGTAACACTTGACGATATCCACAAACGTTTCGACGCCAACGAAGTGCTGAAAGGTATTTCCCTGTCGGCCCATCAGGGTGAGGTCATCTCGGTTCTCGGTCCCAGCGGGTCGGGCAAGTCGACCCTGCTGCGCTGCATCAACCTGCTTGAGATACCGGACAGCGGCAGGTTGTTCGTCTCGGGTGAAGAGGTTCTGTTGAAAAAAACCCGGGACAAGCGCACCGTGCCCGCCGACATGAAACAGGTCGAGCGCATAAGGGCCAAGCTGGCCATGGTCTTTCAACAGTTCAACCTGTGGTCTCACATGACAATCCTCCAGAATGTGATCGAAGCACCGGTCCATGTTCTGAAAGTTCCCCGCCGGGAAGCAATCGACAAAGCCAGGATGTATCTCGAAAAGGTGGGGATTCCCGATAAACTGGAGGCCTACCCGGCCCATCTTTCCGGCGGCCAGCAGCAGCGGGCGGCAATCGCCCGCGCCCTGGCCGTGGAGCCGGAAGTCATTCTCTTCGACGAACCCACTTCCGCTCTCGATCCCGAGCTGGTCGGAGAGGTACTGCAGGTCATGAGGACCCTGGCAGAAGAGGGCCGAACGATGATCGTCGTGACCCACGAAATGGGATTCGCCCAGGAAGTATCCTCGCGGGTGATCTTTCTCGATGAAGGGTTGGTCATGGAGGACGGGGATCCTGAAACAATATTCAACAATCCGGCAACAGATCGATTTTCTGCCTTTATCAAGGCGATGGTCTGACTTGATTGACTCGACAATAACAATCCATCAACCAGGAGGGACACCATGAAAAAACTCATCCTCGCAGCACTGCTCATCATCTTTGCTCTGGCGGCGACTTCAGCGGTCGCCAAGGACTGGGCCAAGGTGCGTATCGGCGTTGAAGGCGCTTATCCCCCTTTCAGCTATGTCACCCCGGGCGGTGAACTGGCCGGATTCGACATTGACATTGCCAAGGCGCTTGGCGAGGCAATGGGCGCCGAAGTAACTTTGGTTGCCCAGGACTGGGACGGGATCATCCCGGCGCTGCTGGCCAAGAAGTATGACGCCATCATCGCCTCCATGTCAATTACCGAGGAACGAAAGAAGAAAGTAGCCTTTACTAATAAATATTATCAGACCCCCGCCAAGTTCATCGCCAAGAAAGGATCAATGGCTGAGTTTTCCCGTGAGGCAATCAAGGGCAAAAACATTGGCGTGCAGCGGGCCACCATCCATGACCGTTACCTGACCGACAACTACGGAAAAGATGTTGAAATCAAGCGCTACGGTACCCAGGACGAAGCATACCTGGATCTGACTGCGGGACGGGTCGACATGCTTCTGGCAGACAGCGTAGCTCTGTCAGATGGTTTCCTGAAGAAACCCGAAGGAGCCGACTATCAGTTTGTCGGCCCGGATCTGACCGACCCGAAATGGTTCGGTGACGGGGCCGGAATAGCCATTCGCAAAGAAGACAAGGAGTTGGTGGAAAAATTCAACATGGCGATCGATAAAATCCGCGGCGACGGCACCTATAAGGCCATCCAGGATAAATATTTCGATTTCAACGTCTTCGGCGAATAATCTTTGAGTCCCGCCTCCGGCATCACGGCTGGGGGCGGGACATCTTCTGCCTATCGATGTTCTCACTGCATGGCTATGGACCCTCCATCTTCGAGGGCACGATCTTGACACTCGAGGTGTCTCTCGCCTCACTTTTCATTGCCATGCTGCTTGGTATCAGCGGAGCCCTGGCCAAGCTCTCCAGAGCCAGGTCTCTTCGGCTGGTGTCCCAGATCTACACCACCATAATCAGGGGCATTCCTGATCTGGTTCTGATGCTGCTGATCTTCTTTGGCGGCCAGGTGTTCATCAATCAGCTCGGTCCCATGCTGGGCTATGACGACTACATCGATATCAACCCTTTTATTGCCGGCGTGTCCACCATTGGATTTATCTTCGGAGCCTATATGACCGAAACCTTTCGGGGGGCTATCCTGGCTGTCAGTAAGGGGCAGCTCGAAGCAGGCACGGCCTACGGCATGTCGAGCTTCATGGTGTTCAGGCGGATAACGCTGCCGCAGATGGTCCGCCATGCCCTGCCGGGGTTCGGCAACAACTGGCTGGTACTGGTCAAGACCACCGCCCTGGTCTCGATCATCGGTCTCGATGATATGGTCAGAAAAGCGGGCCTGGCTGCAGGCGCCACCAGAAAACCCTTTACCTTTTACCTGGTGGTGGCCATCAACTATTTGCTCATAACTACGCTATCGATCTACATCCTCAAGCAGCTCGAGCGCCGCTACAGTGTCGGCGTCAGGGAGTTCTAGCGTGGATCTGTCAATCATAATCGAGAACCTGCCGATCTACCTCACCGGTCTCAAGAACACCATCATCCTGGTCTCCATCTCACTCGCTCTCGGCCTGCTGCTCGCCGTGCCGCTGGCGATTTTGCGCAATTATGGGAGCCCGCTGGTGCAGCTGCCGATCAGGGCTTTTGTCTATTTTTTCAGGGGTACGCCACTGCTCGTGCAGATGTTTCTGGTCTACTACGGCTTCGGCCAGTTCGACCTGCTTAAAGAGAGTCTGCTCTGGTCCTTTTTCCGGGAAGCCTATTTATGTGCCCTGTTCGCCTTCACGCTCAACACCGCCGCCTATACCACTGAGATTCTGCGCGGCGCCATCAAAGCTACCCCGCACGGTGAAATCGAGGCGGCCATGGCCGCCGGCATGTCAAGATATTTAATGGTGCGACGCATCATTCTGCCCAGCGCCTTTCGCCGGGCCCTGCCCGCCTACAGCAATGAGATCATCTTCATGCTGCACGGCTCGTCCCTGGCCAGTGTGATCACCATCGTCGATATTACCGGTGCGGCCCGCATCATCAATGCACGATTTTACAGCCCCTACGAGGCATTCTTAACCGCAGCTGTGTTTTACATGGCCATAACCTTTTTCATCGTCTTTCTGGTGAAAAAGCTGGAGGTCCGCTGGTTTGCGCATCTCCAGCCCCAGTCGAGCAAAGCGGCCATCGAGGCGCCGCCGTGAAAAGCGTTGAAACCAGGGTTCTCCCCCAGACCAGTCCCGGGACCAGAAGAGCGCTGACCATTCTGCGTTACGGCTTAGCAGGCAGTCGTCCCAAGGCTTATCTCCAGGCGGGTCTGCATGCCGACGAAGCCCCCAGTTATCCGGTGCTGCAGGCTCTTATTGAAAAATTGGACGAGGCCTCTGAACGGGATGCCATCATCGGTGAAATTGTGATTGTTCCGGCGGCCAACCCGATCGGTCTTGCCCAGTGGCGCGATGACATGCTGCAGGGCCGTTTCGACTTCGTCAACTCGATCAATTTCAACCGCCAGCATCATGATCTTATCCAGCAGCTGATCGACTCTATCGGGCCGCAGCTAAGTGAAAATGCAGAACAGAATGTAAAAGCCATTCGCACCCGCAGTGGGGAGATTATTGCCGCTCTTCAGCCCCAAGATGAGGCAGCGACGCTCAAGCTTCTGCTACTGTCACTTTCCCATGACGCCGATATTGTCCTGGATCTGCACTGTGATCTCGATGCCCTGCTGCACCTCTACATCGGCACCCCGCTGTGGCCCGCTGCAGAGGATCTTGCCGCCCAGATGGGGGCCGAGGCCACTTTGCTGGCCGCCGACTCCGGAGGGACTCCCTTTGATGAGGCCAACAGCCGTCCCTGGTGGGTGCTAGCTGAGCATTTTACCGATTATCCAATCCCACCGGCCTGTCTGGCCGCAACCGTCGAATTACGGGGCCTTTCAGATACAGACCCGGACATGATCGAAGGTGACAGTGACAATCTGTTCGGTTTTCTGCAGCGGCGCGAACTCATCAGTGGGACACCAGCCCCGTTGCCGGAACTTATAAATCCGGCAACGCCACTGACCGGGGTTGATTATGTCAAAGCCCGTTCTGCCGGCATCATCGTCTATCTGAAGAAACCAGGGGAGTGGCTAAAGAAAGGAGACACGATTGCCCGGATCATCAATCCGCTTCCTGAAGACAACGTCCAGAAAGTGGTTGAGGTCAAGAGCCGCACCGACGGACTGCTGTTCTCCCGCAATGTGGATCGCTTCGCCCGTCCCGGTAAGATCATCGCCAAAATAGCAGGCGCCAAGGCCCTGTGTGAGGCAGAGGGAAATTTACTGACGCTCTGACACTCGGGCACACGACTCTGCCACCCGTCGCTTGACACACCCGCTCCCGAGTCACCCCATTAGGCGAGGAGTTCCTCCGCAGGCAGCAGAGGTTCAAATCGTTCCCGGTAGAGATCGTGAAAGTTGACCCGGGCATCGGCGCCGGAAAGTGTGGTGATCACTGTCTCAGCGATTGCATGAGTGCAACTGGCCGGGTCGGGGTGGGCAAGAATTACCGAGACCTGCATACTCAATAACCGATGTTGTGCTCGAATTCCTTGAGCCGTTTGTGGATCGAGCGCAGTTCGGTAATGGTGGTCCAGTTGCCGATGAAAATCGAAAACGATTCCCGGACCTTGGAAAAGGCGTTTGAGACCTGAACCAGCACTCCAAGAGTGATCAGGCCGGTAAACAGGCCCGGTCCCATTATCAGGTAGGGGACGATGACCATCAGTTGTTCGAAGAAATTGAGCCAGATATCGAAATAACCGTAATGCAGAAACAACCGGTGGTAGTTGAACTTGAGACCGGTGAACAATTCGACGATGGTCTCGGTTTTACCGAAATTGACCTTGTCATCCTCGGCATACACCAGTTCTTTCCTGAAGGCCGCCTCGACCTTCTGGTTGTTGTATTCCAGACCGGGCAGTTTGATACCCACGAACCACGATATCAGCAGTCCGCCAACGGAGACCAGCAGGGCCACCCAGACCAGACTGCCGGGAATATCTTTTATGTAGGGAATATCCACCCCGCCGCTTAGTCCCCAGAGAATGGGAAGAAAGGCGACCAGAGTGAGGATTGCCCGGATTACCTGGAGTCCCAGGCTCTCGACGATCCGGGCAAAACGATAAATGTCTTCCTGGATTCGCTGACTCGCGCCTTCCACCTCCTCTTCAACCTGCTGCCAGCGGTTCACATAAGAGAAGGTCATCGCCTCACGCCACCTGAAGGCGTAAATCCTGGTAAAGTAAGCGGTCAGAGTGGCAATAAGTACATAGGGAAAAGCGATATAGGCAAATATCAGTAATTCCTGCCAGAATTCCTCAAGCTGATGCTCGGTGGCTTTCTGCAGCATGTTGTAGAACCTGCCGTACCACTCGTTGATTTTTACCGTCAACTCCACCTGGATGAAGAGCGAAGCTAACAAAAAGAGGCCCCCGCCATAGGCCCAGGCCACCCATTTTGTGCTTTTGTAGAATGAACGAAACATATTGACTATCCTGTGGCCGCTGAAGTTTTACAGCAAAGGAGGAACAGACGGATCGAGTCTGCAACTGTGTTTCAGGCCTGACAGATGAACTGAAACAATTAGATGACGGTCAACTCAAATTCCGGTGGCTGCTGGATGTGCTGCTTGACTACGCACTGGTCCATGGCCTTGATTATTGCCTTTCGATACTTATCTGGAAAGCCATCGGGCAGTTTAAGCTCGATTGACAATTTGGGGTAGCGTTTCTGGTCCCTGTCCCAGCCGTATCCCATCTTCAAACGCATATTCGAGGTATCGATGTTTCTGGTCCGGCAGAATTTCAGGGCGAAGTAAGCGCTGCAGGTGGCAATGGAGGTAAGAAAATACTCGGTTGGGGAGGGGGCCGAGTTGTCTCCTCCCGACTTTTCAGGTTGATCGGTTACCACGCTAAAGTCGCCCACCGCCGCTTCCACTTTCAGATTACCCGGAAAGGTAACTTTTATTTCATTCACCAAGGTCGTTCTCCTTTTGCTCAGCTAATGAGTTTTGCAAGTTGTTTTTGAATTTCATCGCCAGCGAAAGCATAGGGCCTGAAGCCGATTTCCTCGCCTATGTCCATGCGTACGTCGGCCGGATCGATCCCGATATCGTCCAGGGCAGCGAGTAGTGCCTGATACTGGTGGATGTCCCCCGCCTCTTCGGGCGGGCTGCCGTTGGCACCGTCGAGAAGTACGGGGAAGGATTTGAACGTGCCCGCTGCCAGTATCTCCTCCACCGCTATCTGCAGTTCCCAGCCGTCGCCGCCGTCGTACAGGTAGCTGAATAGAAACTGCATTCCCTCCTCGAGTTGGTGCAGTTTAAATGTTGCTTCGTCATACTCCGGTTTTCTTTTGAAATCCTCTATCCCGAATCCCGGCTGATAAAATATCTTACCAACCAGAAACTGGTGGGTATCAGTATCCTGCCAGCCCATACAGATCTGGATCACCTGGTGCATGTCGGCCAGGGTCAGCTGACCGGGTACCTGAATACGGCGCCAAATCAGAGGATCGGAAAAGGGGATGGCCAGCTTCAACTGGTAGCCGGGAATGGCTTTTTCCGTTTCTCCGCTCCCCTGGCGCACAGCCTTTGCTTTACCAAATTCAGCTTTGAGTATTTTGGCCATAATCCCGCTCTCCTGCTAGTCTCCCTGGCGATTCCTTCTAATTCTCGTGATCTTGATGTGATAAGCATTAATCACGATTAGACCACCTCGCTTATCTCATTCGTAGAAACGGGTGAAGGACTCCACCGGGAGGCGCGGTGTCCGGTAACTGTTGACCAGCGCTTCAGTGTCTTCATAGCCAAGGGCCATGCCGCCTAAAAGAATCGAATCGGAAGGATAGCCCAATATCTCTTTGACAATCTCCGGGAATTCCCCCAGCGCTGCCTGGGGGCAGGTGGCCAGCCCCTCCTCGACCGCGGCCAGCATGATGGACTGCATGAACATCCCGTAATCCATAAAAGAGCCTGTTTCCAGGCTGGGATCCATGAAGAAGAAAAGGGCCACCGGCGCCTCGAAGGAGCGGTAGTTTGCTATCCACTGTTCCAGCCGTCGCTCCTTTTCCTGGCGCTTTATTCCCAGGGTCTCATAGAGCAGTATGCCGCATTCAAAACGTCTGGATTTGTAGGGCTCCGACCACTTGAGCGGATAGTACTGAAAATCCATGCGCGGCTTCTCACCGTTTCGGAAAGCGGTTTCTATTCGCTCCTGCAGCCTTGTCTTGGCGTCGCCGCTGACGACTGCCACCTGCCAGGGCTGGGTATTCACTCCCGAAGGGCTATGTCGGGCAGCTTCCAGAACAGCGACTACTTTCTTTTTTGTCACCTCTTTGTCTAGAAACGCTCGCGTCGATTTTCTCTTTTTCAGTGCCTCGCGTACGTCCATGGCTCCCCCTTAAAGCAACCCTCAATTTTTCTTAAAAATAGATCTCGTTGTGACCGACCAGGCTTAAACGTTTTCTCAACTGATTGATATTTCCAAGTATTTTCTCAAGCAGCTCCTTCTCCATATGACTTATCTCGTTGATGTGCACATGGTTGTCCGGTTCCTGTCCATCGTCAATCCGTTTGATCTGATGCCTGAAGCGAAGCTGCATGAGATAATTGTAAGACTCGACGATCTCCTGATGGACATCGGGCTTCAGTACGTCCGTTTCGAGGAGACGGTTGATACGCTGCAAGGTGTTGGTAATCTCAAGACCGTAAAAAATTGCATAAATTCTCGCAAAACCGACAATCTGGGCAATCACGTGCTTGATGTTGAAAGTGTCGGCATGGGCACCACCCGATTCCACCGACAGCTTTCCGAAGAAATCGATGGGTACTTTGAAAAGTAGCGTATTCTGGGCCATCTGGTAGAGAAATGCCTTTTGATTCAAAGCCCGGCTGCGAATATGCTCATGCAGCTCATCTGCAAATCGGTTGTCTCCGTAGAGGCAGCGGAAATCGAAAAAGATCGAGATTTCCATTAAATCCTCGGGGGTCGACTCACCAATCCAGCCACTGAAATACGATTTCCATACCGAAATCGGCTGACACCATTTCGGTGTCATGGCCATAATTCCGCCTTGACAGAACTGGTAGCCCACCTCATCCAGACGGGTGCAGATCAGGGTGGCGAAACGGTGAAAATAGTCATGCACCGGCTCAGCCATCGATTCTTCGATATCTTCGAAAATAATGGCGTTGTCCTGGTCGGTCACCAGAGTCTGCTCTCCCCTGCCCTCACTGCCCACGCTGATAAAGGCAAAACGAACCGGCGCCTCACCGATCTCCTCGATGGCCATATCCACCAGTCTTTCCAGTACCGTATCGGAGATCGTAGTGATGATCCTGGTGATATTTCGGGCATGGGCCCCTGAATCGATCAAGGCTTTGATAATTCTGGGTACCCGGTAATGGCTCTGGACAATCTCTTCGACGCTGGTGCTGCTCCTGATCTGCTCGATCACAAAATTGGCCGAGTAGCGGTGCACGTCAAGCAGCTCCTCATTGCTGATCAGGCTGAGAATTCTATCGTGCTGGTCACGAACTACCAGGTAGTCGATATCTTTTTCCTGCAACAACATGGCGGCCTCGAAAATCAGGGCGCTGTCCTCGATATAAACCAGGGGGGTCTTCATGATCTGACTGACAGCGGCGGTATCCGGCAGCCCTTGGCCGAGCACCCTCTCCCTTAGAAGGGTGTCTGAGACCAGACCGACCATCAGCTCACCATCGCTGACCAGGATCGCCTTGCTTCCTTTTGCATTCATCTGCTCGGCCGCCTCTTTTACCGTGGTGGTTTTCTCGCAGGATATAAAGGAGGCCAGTGAACTGCCTATCGGCTGATTCATGAACATCAGCGAGGTCTGCAGTTCCACGATCAGACGTTCACGCTCGTCTGCCGTTTTCTGCTGACTGGAAACGTCCTCAATGAGCCCGTCGCAGTATCTTACCCGGCCTTCCAGATCACGCCCCTCAATCATCGACACTGACACGGTCTCCGCCTGCCCGGCCGGATTCTTGACCTTAAATATCATCTCCCTGGCGATGCCCTGTTGATCAAAACAGGTCTCCAGCGGCGGTGCCGATTTATCCTGTTCCAGGTAATCGAAGAGATCGGAATCCAGTAATTGGTTTTCCTCTTTGAGGCCCAACAGCGTCGCAGTGGACGGATTGGCTTCCAAAATCCGAAAACGCGGCCCCGGCGTGGTTCTGATTATGCCTATCTGAAGCTGGCTGATGAGTTGTCGATAGCGCTCCCTGCTCTCGTCAAGCTCTTCCTTGATCCGCTTGGTGGCGCTGACATCCCTGGCAGTGAGAACGATCACTTCCTGGCTGCCGAGGTCCCGGCGGCTGATGCTTAGCATTACCTCCGTGTGTCCCCCGTCCCGGCGTTTGAGAATGGCTTCTTTTTCGCCGTCAAAGGCGGCACCTTCCAGGATCCGGTCCGCCAGGCCGGCATCATTCGTCTTTACTGCCTCCGCACTGCGGAAAAGATCGGCCGGATCCATTGACTCAAGTTCGGAAACGGGGTAGCCGCTGAGCTGTTCCATACCGGCGTTGGCATAGATACAGGTATTGTTGTGAATCATCACGATCGGATCAACCGCCGATTCGACCAGGGTCTTGTACTTTACCCGTGAGCGCCGCAGTTCCTCTTCGGCACTCCTGCGGTTACGCTCGATGACCATGCTCCGGGCTATCACGAAGAACAACAGAACCGAAATGCAGCCCACCGTCAGATAGATCATCCGCGACAGGCGGCGGGTGATCGCCCGGGTCTTTTCTTGGATGTCGTCCAGAAACACGCCGGTACCGACAACCCAGTCCCAGGGTTCGAATTTTTTTACGTAGGCGAGTTTGGGCACCACACGTTCTTCCCCGTATTTACGGTGCCATACATATTCGACGTAGCCGCTTTCCGATGGCGATGCCGCATCAATGAACTCCATGAAAATTTTCTTGCCGCCCACCCCCTCATAGTCACTGAGGTTCCCGCCGATAAGATCCTTGGAGTAGGGATGCATGATCAGTTGCGGCTGCATATCGGAAATCCAGAAGTAATCCCTTAACTCGTCTCCGTAGCGCAGGTGTTCTATCTCACCGATGGCCTTGGCCTGGGCTTCTGCCCTGCTCATCCTTCCGGCTCGCTCCTCCTTTTCATAGAGCTCCATTATTGACCAAGAGACATGCACCAGTTCCTTGATCATTTCCCTCTTGCTGTCCAGGAAGGTCTCTTTGAAAATTGGAATAATGAACAGGTAGGTGGTCCCGATCAGCGTGGCCACAGCCAGCATCGCCGGCAGTATGATACCGACGATGAATCTGAGCCAGGGCTTTGATCTTCTCCAATGGGGCATTGCTAAACTATGATCGTACCAAAGGGTGGGCAGTGTGTGACGCAGTGGCAGCCGCCTAGATGAACATCTGCTGCTGCGGTGCCGCACCCATCATTTTCATTTTCTGGTGATAGCTCGCCAGGCAATTGCGCTCCGCCCCGTTGATCTGCACCTCGAACACTTCGGGTCGGGTGGCGAGCACCTGGAACACGGCATCCACGATGGCTGGATCGAAGTGGGAACCTGCTTCCTGGTGAAGATTGACGATGACATCCTCGAGTTTCATTTTGGCGAAATAGGTGCGTCCCGCCAGCATCGTTTCAACGGCGTCGCAGAGCGTTAGAATCCTGGCACCAAGAGGAATGGCCATGCCCTTTAAACCGTCAGGATAGCCGCTGCCGTCGAATCGTTCATGATGATGCAGAATGAGCGGTACCACATCATTGAGGAAATTGAGAGGTTTGGCGATTCGGGCGCCGATTACCGGATGCAGTTTGACGATGTCCATCTCTTTCCGCGACAGGATACCGAGCCGCTCGAGAATATCGTCGTGCATGCCGATCTTGCCAATATCGTGGAGCAGGCCGCCGTGGTAGATTGTTTCTCTATCGGTTTCGGAAAGCTTCATTTCCTCGGCCACGGCTCTGGCAAATCGTGCCACCCGGACACTGTGACCGTGGGTAGACTCATCCTTGGCCTCCAGGGCCAGGGTGAATCCTTCGACCATCTGTCTGAGGTTCTGCAGCATTTTCTCATCGTAGCTGAAGGCCTTGTGCAAGGCGATGGCCCCCTGCTCGCCGAGAGCGGTGAGAATTTCTGTTTCTTCCGTGGTGAGCTTTTTGTGGGCGTAGAAATATACCGCCAGGATGCCGGAGTAGTTGCCGATGATATCGAAAAACATCCCGGTGATCGACCCCACGCTTCTCTTGCCGATGGTGTCGAGGTCGGGGATTCTTCTGTCAGTTTTGGCGTCTTCGATCCAGACGATTGGCCCCTGGTCGCTGTCAAAGATAGTAGTGAGTTCCCGGTAATTTACATTGGCAAGGCTGCGGTACGGAAAGCCGTCTGAGACCTTGGTCTCGATTTTTTCCTGCCGGCGGTCGACAATCCAGTAGATGCATCCCTTGGCGCCAAGAATCTCTTTAATATTGCGCACGATATGGCCAAGTATCTCGGTGGTATTTTCCCCGGAGTGTATGGCTTTGCTCACCTGGGAAAAGACTTTGAAAAAGTCCTTGTAATCACTGCTCATCGTGTTTCCTCATGAAGACACTATCCGAAGCTCCGTCCGGGTTCAGATGATCTTGCGGTTCTTGAGTTGTTCGATCTCCGCCCCACTATACCCAAGACCACTGAGAATTTCCTCATTATGCTGACCGAAACGAACCGCGCCGGAGCGTATCGAACCTGGAGTCCCACTTAACTTTATTGCCATCCCCAGAGATTTCTCCTTGCTGCCATCCGACTGCTCGATCTCCACGATCATGTCACGCTCCCTGAACAGGGGATGGTCCAGCACCTCAGCAAAATCAAGAACCCTTGTACAGCAGACGTCCAGGCCGCCCAGATGGCTCTCCCACTCCCCGCCACTTTTGGTGCGAAAAATATTTCGCAGTTCAGCGATTATTTCCTCCCGCTTCTCTTCGTCAAACTGATGCTCAGCATACTTTTCCAGGCCGAGGGCACGGCACAGCTGCTGCCAGAATCTGTATTCTAGTGCTCCCACCGCGATCGCCGATCCATCGGCGGTCTCGTAGGTATTGTAACAGCCGAAACGGTGGGACAGCAGATCGGCGGATCTTTGCGGCGAACTGCCCGTTTTGCAGTAGAAATAATGGGGCAGACTCAAAAAACCAAGCAAACCATCTGTCATGGAAATGTCGACATACTGCCCCTTGCCGCTCTGATTTCTGGCCAGCAGCGCCAGCAGGATGCCGATCACCGCGTTCATACTGCCCCCGATATCGGCGATCTGGATCCCCGGGATTGAAGGCGGCCCAGTGGCCGGACCTATCAGATCCAGTATCCCGCTGGTGCCCAGGTAATTTACATCGTGACCGGCCTTGTCCGCCCACGGGCCGTCTTGCCCGTACCCGCTGATCGAGCAATAGACAATGGCAGGGAAGCGTTGATGCATGGTCGCGAAATCGAGGCCCAGGCGGGCAGCGACTCCCGGCCTAAATCCCTCGATCAGCACGTCACAGTGCTCGGCGAGTTGGAAGAAAATCTTTTTCCCCTCCTCGCTCTTGAGATTGAGGCTCAGGTGCTTCTTGTTCCGGTACAGGGTGGAAAAAAATAAATCGTCCGCCTCAAACCGCCGATCCTCGATGCTGATCACCTCGGCGCCATGATCAGCCAGCAGCATCGAGCAATAAGGGCCGGGCAATAGCCTGGAAAGATCAAGTACTCTTATGCCTGCAAGGCTTCCTGTCATTTCCGCTCCCCGGAGCTGAGTTAGAACTCAACTCCTTTTTGTGCTTTTATTCCCTGCTGGAAGGCATGCTTCACCACGGTTATGTCAGATACCGTATCGGCGATTTCGATCAATTCCTGGGGGGCCTTGCGGCCGGTGATAATGATGGTCAATCTCTGCGGCTTGGCAATCAGGGTATCGACTATTTTCTCCACCGGCAGAAAGCCGAGAACCGGCAGGTAGGTCAATTCGTCGAGTACCACCAGATCATAGCGGTCACTGGCGATAACTTCTGCGGCCAGGGCAAACCCTTCCTCGGCCACCTTTCTGTCCTCGTCGAGATTCTCCTTGTTGAAGACGAATCCCTTACCGCAGATATGCCAGTCCAGATTATCGAGCTGTTCTGCGAAAATTCGCTCTCCATACTTTCCCTGGCCCTTGATAAATTGAATCACGCAGACTTTCTGATCATGGCCGAGAGCTCTGAATACGGTGCCAAGCGCCGCCGTAGTCTTGCCTTTGCCATCGCCTGTGTGGATGACAATCCTGCCTTTTCGTTTCATTTATATACAGATCCTCTTCAATTTTCCCAGCCACTTTTAAAGGTACCAACAGCCTTTGCAAAAGACTGGCACCCCTCCTCATCGGGCCGGCAATTCAGTGGTTATTTGACATAAAAAGATTGACAAAATCTTTCGAGTGAATTTAAATCCTGCGCAATGAGAACGAGCGCTCGTTCAGTGTAGATTTATTTACCCATATTCAACCAAAAGCGCTCATCATTTTTTCTTTTTCGGAGGAGTCGAACGACACTGTATCGAGCACCAAGATATCGACCCTGAAAGGTTCAGACTCCATCCGGCTCCCCCCCCACCCTGACATCATCGGATGAATCGTTGAGCCTGTCTTCGATCGAGCGCTCGGTCAACATACGTTTCACGAACTATTGCTGCGAGTCAACCCATCGGGACCAGATTCCGGACGGGAAGTATAGAACGAGGCTTGATCAGGTTGCTTAACTGAAGATGTAGAGAACGTTGCGAAGATAGATGTGACCGGTGGTTTCGGCCTCAGGCAAACCGCTGTCCGCATAAGAGTGCTATTATTTACTGTTTCACCCTGCTGCAGCGCGCCAATGGGAGAGGTCGTCGCACACTCCTTTGCCTGGCGGAGTATGGTGAAACCAAACGTTGTCTTTTGCCAAGGAGGAGAGCATGAATAGTGCGTACAAGAAGGAAATACGCTACACGCTGATTTTCAGCGCCCTGTTACTTATCTGTGGCCACCTCGGCCTCCTGTTTGTCGCCTTTCCCGGCTTGCAGAATCATATGATCTTCGGATTTCCATCGCAATACATCATACCGATCACATTCGGCTGGTTGGTCCTGATGGTGGTTGTCGGTTTCCAGGCGAAACTAACCAACGCTCTGGATGACGAGATCGAAGAACTCAATGCCGGTTTATCGGAAAACGTAGAATAAGGAGACTGACATGGAACATGAAAAGTGGGTACTTGAAGATCCCATGCTCGGCATGATCTTTGTCGGTGCATCTTTCGTATTTTTCTATCTAATCGGCTGGTATTCCCAACGGGCTGCAAAATCATCCACCGATTACTGGACCGCCGGCCGCTCCATCGGCTCAATCACCAACGGCCTCGGCATGGCCTCGAGTTATATGAGTCTGGCAACCTTCATGGGCGTCACGGCTCTGATTTTGAAACTCAAAGTGCCGTTTGTCTACATGTGGATTCAGTTCGCCCTGTCTATTCCGCTGATTACCCTCTGGTACGGTACTCCTCTGCGCCGGATGGGAGCCTTTACTCCGGCCCATTTCGTACGCGAACGATATGGTGTGCACACCTCCTACGTCACCGTGGTGTTCATGATACTGATCATGGTCATGTACGCCCTCGGTCAGATGATTGGTGTGGCCAAGGTGTTCGAGATGCTCTTCGGCATCAACTACAACCTGGCCCTGATCTGCGGCGGCGCCCTGATCGTCGGTTACGTCACCATCGGCGGTATGTACGGAACCTCCTACAACGCTGCCTTTCAGATGATTCTGATGGGTGTCGCATTCATCATCCCGCTGGGGGCGATAATGAAAGCCATGGGCGGCACCGGCTGGTATTTCCCCCCACTGCTGTACTCTGATATGGTTCCAGCCATGCTCGACGCGGTACCCGATTTCTTTGATATGAAATATGGGTTCAAATGGTATCTGTCCCTGATCCCCTGTTTCACCCTGGGCGCCATGGGACTGCCCCATCTGGGCATGAGGGTCTACACCTCGTCCAACCTGAAAAGTGCGCGCGGAGCCATGGTCTGGTTCACCTTCTTCTGCGGCATCGTCTTCTGCTCCACTTACACCATGGGGTTTTCCGGAGTCTACTTTCAGGCAACCTCAGGGTCAGCCATTGCCCCTACCGATTTTGACAAGATCACCCTGATCCTCAACTCGGTCTACAATCCGGCCTGGGTACTGGCCTTTGTTATCGCCGGTGCAATCGCTGCCGGTCTATCCACCATCAGCGCCAACCTGATGGCCATCGGGGCGATGATTGCCCAGGACATTATCGCCACTATCAAACCCAACCTGTCTGACAAGACCATGAAGGTAATTGGCTATTTGGCCATTGCCGGCGGTGGTGCAACAAGTATTCTCATCGCCCTCAATCCACCAGATTTTCTGGTGGTCAGTATCCTCTGGGCCTTCGGTCTGGCAGGTGTTACGGTCGCTCCCCTGGTCATGCTCGGGGTCTGGTGGAAACCGGCAAACCGCTATGGAGCAACCATTGCCTGTCTGGTGTCCGGTCTCACCTATATTGTGGTTGCCCCATACTTTTTCCCGAGTATCGTGGTAGGTGGAGGGCTTGAAGCCAAGGTGGGCATGACGGGATCCCTGCTGTGCGTACCACTGTGCTTCTTCCTGCTGACCACCGTGTCGATGATCACCAATAAGATCCCGGCACTGATGAATCGTTTTGATTATCAAAAAGACCATGTCCTGATCGACAAGATTCATGGCTGGTCCGATTCCAGCGAAGAACGCTACAACTCCAACACCGCCGGCATCATCGTAGCCGCGGTCAGCCTGTTCTTCTGCATCTATGCCGTATTGCCTGGCGGCTGGTAATCGGCTATAGTAGCACCCATTAACACCGACACACCCGCTTCATGACGGTTCATGGAGCGGGTGTCTTTTCTTCACCAAACCGCCTGCAATAGCCCATGAGCTTCATTCGACTTCTGCCACAACTGATCACCGGCCCGCCCGAACTGTTCGAATTGGCCCTGGAAGGAAAAGCGCGCCACCTGATGATGATAAGTCTGACCATCACCGGCATAACCTATGGGCTCTCAAATCTCTACGGCACGCTGCTTCACACTCCCGATCTGCCCATGCACGGGAAGTATGGCCTGATCACCCCGGCGATGTTCAGTATGTTCGGCATCTTTACCATGCTCGGCGCCATGCTGGGATTGACCATGATCTACTGGGCCGCGGCCAAGGCTTTTGGCGGTCCCGGAGGCCTCATGCTGGTAATGGATTTGATCGGTCTGGCGGGTGCTCCTTTCTGGTTTCTGGCCCCGCTCTTGAACCTGGCCCTCAATTACAACCAGCGCGATTCGGTGCCGCTCAGCCTTCTCATCCCGCTGGTGCTGGTCTTTATCTGGTCCTTCAAACTGGTCCGGCAGAGTATGGTCACCGGTCAGGGGCTGTCAGAAGGCAGAGCCACACTCGCTCTCGGCTGCATGTGGATTTTCAGTATCAGTGCGGTGTATGTATTTCTCCCCTGAAGGAGGAAATGGTTGATCTTTTCTTGCCTCCGTTCCTCAAATGAGAGGTGAGCTGGACCGCATTCGAACCGCGCCCCCAAAGGCTGCACATGTCTGCTGGGCCTTTGCCACCGGTCAGCCTAAAACCATCGTCACGGGAATGGGCGACGCGGGAAAGCCCAGGGGCACCGCCTGTATATCCCTTATCGAGTAAATTTTAAAAAGGGTCCAGAGAGACCGCTGTTATGGTTTTTACCAGCACCCAGCGTCAGGATTTAACAGAGGGCTTCACCGCCAATCTGGTGGTTTCAGCCAGTGTGGCTGCTTACGGCAGCGTCCTCGGGCTGATGGCCGCCCAGAAAGGTTTAACCTGGTATCAGCTGCTGGTCATGAATCTCAGCGTTTTTGCCGGCTCCGCCCAGTTCGTCATGGTCGATATGTGGCTGCCGCCGCTGCCCATGGCGGAAATTATCCTGGCTGTGCTGGTGATCAACATGCGTTACCTGCTGATCGGTGCCTCGCTCAACCCCCTGTTCCGAGGTACCTCGCTCAGCCATAAAGCTCTGTTCATGCACCTGGTTGCCGATGAGAACTGGGCCATGACCATGGCCAGATTCTACAAACAGCCGACCACCACCTGGTTCCTGCTCGGCGGCGGTATTTGTGTGCAAAGTGCCTGGTGCTTCGGTACTCTGCTCGGACACCGTTTAGGAGCGGTGATTACCAATCCCGAACGCTACGGGCTCGACTTTTCCTTTGTGGCGGTCTTCACTGCCCTGGTGTTCTGCTTCTGGAAGGGAAGACAGGATGTGCTGCCCTGGCTGGTGGCCGCAGTCGTTGCGGCGCTGTCGGAGTCTTTAATGCCGGGCAAATGGTACATTGTCTGTGGAGGTGTAGCGGGGGCCCTGGCAGCCGCTCTGCTGAGCCCCAGAGGAATAGGCAATGACTAGTCAAAGCGGCGACATGCTGGTCTGGCTGACCATATTCGGCGCCGCCGGCGTTACCTACAGCTTGAGGATCGGTGGCTTGCTGCTGGCCGAGAGGCTGCCCAAGACTGGCAGGTTCAAACGCTTCATGGAGGCGTTGCCGGGCACTATCCTGCTGTCGCTGATCGTCCCCGCGGCTCTCGCCGCTGGTCCCATCGGCTGGCTGGCAACGCTCTGCACCGCTCTCTGCAGCCTGAAAACCGGCAATGTCTTCCTGTCTATGATGGTTGGCATACTCATTGTTGCTGCCGGCCGCTGGTATGGCTTCTGATCACTCCCAAAAACAGCACTATGGTCGGCAAGTATGAGAGTGCTGGTGCAGGCGCACACCGCTCTTTTCCTGAATAAAAAAAAGGGGCTGTTCCGATCTCTGGAACAGCCCCATAAGTGTTTCTACACCTGTAGAATTAACAGCCCTTGATTCCTCAGGAGCCTGAAGACTTCAATTTTTTCGTCTTGCCGTCCTTGGCCGCGTTGGCATCTTCTTTCACCTGCGGGCCGGCAATGGACTGCCGGTCTACTTTGATCTGGACGTTGTCGGCAATTTCCAGGGTCAGCGCGGTATCGGTGATGCCGGTAATCTCCCCGTAAATACCTCCTTTGGTGATGACCTTGTTGCCTTTCTTCAGATCACCCAGAAACGCCTGGTGCTGTTTGGCCTGTTTCTGCTGGGGTCTGATCAACAGAAAATAAAAGACCACAAAAATTAGAATGAGTGGCAGAAAGGAAGCAAATCCCCCCGCTCCCCCGCCAGCCGGTGCGGCTGCATACGCTACTGAAGTCATGAAACTACCTCCACAAAATTTATACGATTCGCAGGCCCCGATTACCGGCGGCCCGCCGGTTTCCTCAATTTATGGGCCCTACCTTAATCATTCGCCTTCGAGCCTGCCATAAAAATCGTTTCTGAAGGAGGCGAAGCAATCCTTTTCAATGGCTTCCCTGATCTCAGTCATCAGGTTGACGTAATAGTGGAGGTTATGAATGGTATTAAGATGATAGGCCAGTATTTCACGGCTGACGAAAAGATGGCGGAGGTAGGCCCGTGAATAGTTCCTGCAGGTGTAGCAGCGGCAGTGCTCATCCACCGGTGCCGGGTCCTCCCGATAGCGGGAGTTCTTAATCACTACTTTGCCGTGGGAAGTGAAGAGGGTGCCATTTCTGGCGTTACGGGTCGGCATTACGCAGTCAAACATATCGACCCCGCGCCACACTCCTTCCACCAGGTCCTCGGGTGTACCGACCCCCATCAGGTAGATCGGCCGCTCACCGGGCAGGTGAGCCACGGTTGCCTCGGTCATGTCGTGCATCTGCTGCTTGGATTCTCCGACACTGAGACCACCGATAGCGTACCCGTCAAAACCAATTTCGATCAGCGTTTCCGCTGATTCTTTACGCAGTTCCGGAAACATACCGCCCTGGGTAATACCAAAAAGTAAATGATCCCTCCTGCGCTGGGCAGCCCGGCAGCGGCGGGCCCACCGTCCGGTGAGCGCGGTGGCCTCGAGGGTCTGTTGCCGATCAGCCGGGTAGGGAATACAGGTGTCGAGGCACATCATGATATCAGCGCCCAGCGACTCCTGCACCCCGACCGCATCCTCGGGGCTGAGAAATTTTTTCGAGCCATCCAGGTGGGACCTGAAGGTTGCCCCTTCCTCGGTAATGGTGGCCAGCTCTTTCAGGCTGAAAATCTGGAATCCGCCACTGTCCGTTAAAATGGGATGGTGCCAGTTCATGAACGAGTGCAACCCGCCGAGCCTCTCAATCATCTCATGTCCAGGCCTGATGAATAGATGGTAGGTGTTGCCGAGGATGATCTGGGCGCCCAGCTCCAAAAGGTTCTCGACGGTTACCGCCTTGACGGTGGCCTGGGTTCCCACCGGCATGAATACAGGTGTCTGGACGATGCCGTGCCGGGTTGCAAGTTCGCCCCTGCGGGCAGCGCACTCGCTTGAGCTCTGATGGCGGGTGAATAGTGAGGTGGACATCATTTGTGGTCAGTTGAATTGATCAGTCAGCAACACAATAGGCGTTCTCGATAATTTGTCATTATCTTTTGATTTCCTTGCAGATTTCATGCATACTAAAAAAGGTTAACAGGTAAATTTCTACTATTATTTCAACCTGATCTGGGATTCATTTAGACGTATCCCGAAGCGTATCCGCCGCTATGAAAACCATTCTTATCGTCGAACCGCTTGTGGCAGAGCTCGAGTCGCAGATGAATTTCTGCCGCCGCCGCTCCGATAACCTCACGGTCGTACCGGCCCGGGATCTGGATAAAAGCAGGATGCTTTTAAGGGAAAGACAGATTGATCTCATCCTTTGCTCCACCAGTTTTCCCGACGAAGAACGCTGTCAAACCCTGGAGGCTCTGGCCCGGGAGTTCCCTTATATCCCTCTTCTGGGCATCTCCGAAGCCCCCGACCAGGACAGTGAAAACGCACAGTCCGCCGGGGCCTGCGGCTGTTTTGAAAAACCGCTGAAAAACGATCTCCACCTCGAGAAGATTTATGATCTTGCCGAGGCTTCCAATGCCGGCACCATTCAGGGAATCCCGCTGCACTCACTGCTGCAGATGCATGAAAACGACGGCCAGACCTGTACCCTGCACATTTTTTCTGCCGCAGGCGACGGCTATATTTATGTGGAGGACGGCAGTGTCATCAACGCAGAAGTGGATGAGCTCAGCGGTGAAGAAGCATTTTATCGGCTTATTTCCTGGGACGAGGTAATAATCGACATAAAATACTACAACAGAACGCGCTCCCCTGAAATTTCCACTCCCTTGATCACCATGATCATGGAGGGATTTCGCCGCAAGGATGAACGGTTGGAACTTGATCCCCAAGCCATCTCCCTGGCCAGACCAAAGCAGAAGCTTCAGCAGGCTTCGATGGCGGGGATGCGGCTGGCTTTGAATATCGGACAGGTTCTAAACGTTGAATTCGAGGCAATTGACAGTACTCTTGAATCAATTTTGGTGGGGATGATTACCGATCACCTGTTGATCATTACCACCCCCTCCCATTTCATCGTCACCGAAACCGAGATCAGGCCGGGTCAGGTGATCGTGGTGAAGTTCACCCACATGGAAAAGCTTTTCCTCTTCAGAGCCAGAGTTTCCCGGGTGCTTAACACGCCCCGGAACCTGCTTTTTCTGGGCTACCCCTCGGTTATCCATTTCCATGACATCCGTAAGACCGAGCGTGCCGCCGCCGCCTTCCCCTGCTCTCTGAAAACCAAAGATGGCAAGGAGTTCAACGGTATTTTCAAGGATATAAGCAGCAGCGGCGCCCTGCTCAAACTAACTCTGAAAGACAACGACAGTCTGCCTGAGATCGATATCGCCCAATGGGTATCTCTAAGCTGCTCGCTGCCCGAAATAGACGAGCAGCTGGAACTGGTAGGGCTCGTCAAGAATTTCAAGAAAGACGAACGGGGGATCCAGCTTGGCCTGGAATTCTCCACCAGTTACCCCGAGCTCGAGCAATCCATTAACCGCTATCTGAAAACGGTAAAACGGGGATAGATCTGCCCTTAGTCGATCCCGGCAGCTTGTTCGATCGCCAGGCGCTGCGCGTCAATACTCTCCATGAGTTTGAACTGGACCCAGGCCCGATGCAGATTTTCTCCCTCCCGGGCTATTCTGAAATAGCGATCACCATTTAAGTGATCGGTGAAAAATCGCAATCCCAGTTCATAGGTGAGCAGCCGCACTCCATGATACACAAGATTTCTCTCGGCCTGACCCAGATTGACAGCCTCGAGATAGCCGTGCAGCAGCCGCTGACATATGCCGATATCAAAAGTTATGTCGCTGCGTCCCCTCTCCCCGGCGGGATTGCAGAATGATCGCAGGCAGTCTCCAAGGTCCACGGCCAGTAATCCATGGGATACGGTGTCCAGGTCAATGATCGATATGGCCTGACCGCTGTCAATATCGAAGAGGAAATTGTCACATTTGGGATCACCGTGAATGACGCGTCGGGGGACCTGGTTGTCCTGGGCACGTTTATCAAGAGACCGATTTTCCAGGCGCTCCTCAATCATCTTGCGGCAGTAAAGAAACTCTGATGTCAGATCACGGCGATGGCTGGCAATGGAGTCCAGGTAGGAACTTTTGTAGTGCTGCAGATCGTGAAATCCGGGCAGTGGGTCAGACAAAACCGAACCATCAAAACTCTTGAGCAGCGAATGAAAACAGCCAAGCATCTTGCCTGCCTCAAATGGTTGTTCGGAGCTCATCACCCGAGGATACGAGACCGCATTGTCGATGTAGCTGAGGCAGCGCCAGACCCCTCCGCTCTGATCCTCAAACCAGTTCCTGCCCGCACTGGTCTGAACGACAGTGGGAAACCTGCATGAACGGCAGCAACTAGAATCAGCTGCCAGGCGGGCACTGAGAAAAGCGGTCACCCTGGCAACATTGCCGGCTACGCGGAGAGGATCCGGAAATACATCCCCATTGAGGCGCTGAACCACCAGGGAAGGACGCTGCCTGAAAAGTACCAGATACGTGGCGTTTATATTGCCGTCGCCAAGGGGTTCGATGGCTTCGACCTGATCCGGATCGGGGACAAACGAGCAGATGGTTGACAACAGCCGGGAGCGGCTTGGAACCTCGCAACCTGGGGCTTCTTCAACCATATCGTGCCCTCACCAGCGGAAAGACTGGCTTTTCAAGGCCGGCTGGGCGAGCCGGCCTGCAAGAATTTACCAATGGTGCGCCGCCACTGACGGTCAGGCGGCCTCCGCTTCCCCATCCTGAACCACCTGGTGCATGTGGACGTCCTGCTGGGGAAAAGGTATGGAAATACCGGCCTCATCGAGGGCCAGCTTGATCTGTTCGGTCAGCAAAAACTTCACCGCCCAATAATCAGAAGTCTTGACCCAGGGGCGCACCACGAAATTCACCGAGGAGTCTGCCAACTCGGCCACCGCTACAGTGGGTGCGGGATCACTCAATACCCTGGGCTCCGCCTTGATGATGTCGGTGAAAACCTGCTCTGCAGCTTTGATATTGTCATCGTAGCCGATGCCAAACACCATGTCGATGCGCCTGGTGTCGTTGGCGGTGATATTGGTGATCGTTCCGCTTGTAATAATGCCGTTGGGGATGATTTTTCGCTGGTTGTCTGCGGTATTCATAACCGTATTGAAGATGGTGATCTCTTCCACCGCCCCTGTCTCGCCGGCGACATTTACCCAATCGCCCACTTTGAAAGGTCTGAATAGAATGAGCATGACGCCTGCTGAAAAATTGGCCAGTGAATCTTTCAGGGCCAGACCAATGGCCAGACCCGCGGCACCCACAACGGTCAGGAACGAGGTGGTGTTTATACCCAGCTGCCCGGCAGCGGCGATTACAACCGCAATCAGCAGTGCGTAGTAAATTATATTTTTCAGGAACTTGGTTAAGGTAACGTCAACATTATTGCGGTCCATCATCTTGACGAAAATTGCCGCAATCTTCTTGGCCAGCCAATTACCGATGACCAGTATCGCCAGTGCTGCGATAACTTTTAAGCCCCAGTGCAGGATGAGATCACTGGATAGCAGGTCTCCTATATTCATTTCCCTTCCTCCATTTCTCTGATTACCGGCTCAGATTTGACTCACGTGTCGAGCAGAGTGATGTCAACCGCTTCGGTGCGGTTATTGTTTTCCGGATTCTGCAGGATATCAAACTCAAATATATTACCTGGATCGAGAAATACCACATCGTTGGCAACATTGGATTTTGAACAGTGGAAAAAAACCGTCTCGGTCTGCAGTCCGTCCTCTGTCAGAACGTGGTAACGCATGAACCCGAAGCCTCTGTCCTGATTGTACTTGGCGGGGGTACCCCGCTGGCGGCGGGAACCTTCAGCTGACAAGGGCAGCAGGCCGGGAATCAGAAATCCAGATATATAGCTGTCGGCTGCCTCTTTCAGTTCCTGGCTGACGTTGTTGAAACCGATCACCTCGACTCGGCAGCCCATATTCTGCAGGGCGATCACCAGTCTGATAAAATCGCCGTCGCCGGTGAGCAGGATAATGCGATCGAGATTTCTGGCCTGCTGCAAAGCGTCTATGGCCAGATCCATATCAGCGTTGGCTTTGGTGGTCATCACCCCTTCATCATCGATGAAGCGTTTGACATATTTCTTGATCACCTTGAATCCGCACTGCCTGACGATATCGTGATAGTGGTAAAGCTTCAGCCGATATTCATCGTCTTCCCTTGTCCTGGTTCGATCCTCGGCCAGATACGAGTTAGCCCGGAGCAACGTGGAGTTTCCGGCGTTGGCCAGTTCCACCAACACGTCATAGCGCATCCCATAACCGCCGCACAACCTGACATTCTCAGCATCGACGTAAATACCGGTTTTCAGCATCGCTACTCCCACTCTATCGTCGCCGGAGGCTTGGAGGAGATGTCGTAGACCACCCGGTTGACCCCCCTGACCTCGTTGATGATTCTGGTGGAGATTATTCCCAGGATCTCGTAGGGAATTTTCGACCAGTCAGCCGTCATCGCATCCCTCGAGTCTACACAGCGAATGGCAATCACGTGCTCATAGGTGCGCCCGTCGCCCATGACCCCGACGGTCTGAATCGGCAGCAGCACCGCAAAAGACTGCCACACTTTACGATACCAGCCGTGCTTTTTCATCTCGTCGAGCACGATCACGTCAGCCTTGCGAAGAATGTCGAGGCGTTCACGGGTGACCTCGCCCATGATCCTGATGCCCAGTCCGGGCCCGGGGAAGGGTTGCCGGTGGATGGCCTCAGCCGGCAGCCCCAGCTCGAGGCCAAGTTCCCTTACTTCGTCCTTGAAGAGCTCGCGCAGCGGTTCGATGAGATCGAGTTTCATCACCTCGGGGAGCCCTCCGACATTATGGTGGGATTTGATGGGTGCTTCTCCGCGAAAACTCACCGACTCAATCACATCCGGGTAGAGCGTACCCTGGGCCAGATAACTGACATTGCCGATTTTGGCAGCTTCCTCTTCGAAAATTTTGATAAATCCGAGACCGATTCTTTTCCTCTTGAATTCAGGATCTACGACCTGGTCCAACTCCGAGAGAAAAAAATCGGTGGCATCGACACTGATCACTTTCAGTTTGCTTTTTTCCCTGAAGAATCTGAGAATGGCCTCCGATTCGCCGGTTCTCATCAAGCCGTTGTTGACGTAGATGCAGGTGAGCTGGTCACCGATGGCTCGGTGCACGATTGCCGCTGTCACCGATGAATCGACCCCCCCGGAAAGTGCGCAGATCACCTGTTTTTCGCCAACCTGTTCACGAATCAGGGCAACCTGGGTCTCTATGAACGAATGCATGGTCCAGTCGGGTTTGCAGCCGCAGAACCCGAACACGAAATTGCGCAACACATCGACACCGATCAGGGTGTGGGCCACTTCCGGATGGAACTGTACTGCCACCAAGGGCTTTTGCCGGTGGCGCAGGGCCGCGAAAGGACTGTGGGCGCTCACGGCACTGGCCTCGAAGCCATCCGGTACCACCTCCACCCGGTCACCGTGGCTCATCCATACCTGATGATGGGTCTCACCGGTTTCCAGACCGGCGAACAGTCCGTCGGTATTGAGTATCTCCAGTTCGGCCTTGCCGAATTCCCGTTTCTCGGCTTTTTCGACCTGCCCGCCGCTCTGCAGAATCATCAGCTGGGCACCGTAGCAGATCCCAAGAATTGGTATCGACAGATCCAGGATGGCTGGATCCGAGTGGGGTGCTCCCTCATCGTACACAGAACAGGGACCTCCAGAGAGGACGATCCCGACCGGCCTCATCTCTCTTATCTTCCCGACTGTGGTCGAATAAGGATGAATCTCGCAGTAGACCTTTTGCTCCCTGATGCGCCGGGCAATGAGCTGGGTGGTCTGGGAACCGAAATCCAGAATGAGGATCATCTCGCCGATTTTCATAATTTCTCTGGTCTCAGGTTAGCGTTTGCAGGTTCGCGGGCCAATTCCCTGGCTCAGGCCATGCGGTAGTTGGGAGCCTCTTTGGTGATGATGACATCGTGCACGTGTGATTCCCTGAGGCCGGCGGCCGAGATGCGGACAAACTGAGCCTTTTGCTGCAGCTCTTCGATGGTGGCCGCGCCCACGTAGCCCATGCCGGAACGAAGCCCGCCGAGAAGCTGGTAAATCACATTGGCCAGCGGGCCTCGATAGGGTACTTTGCCCTCGATTCCCTCGGGCACCAGCTTCGCGGTAATATTGGTTTCGGCCTGAAAATAACGATCCGATGACCCTTCAGCCATGGCTCCCAGGGACCCCATGCCGCGATATCCCTTGTAGGTCCGGCCCTGGTAAAGAAAGGTTTCCCCAGGGGTTTCGTCGGTCCCGGCAAAGAGACTGCCAATCATAATCGTCGAGGCGCCGACCCCAATCGCCTTGGCCAGGTCGCCGGAATGTTTGATACCGCCGTCGGCGATCACCGGTATATCGTACTCTTTGGCCACCTGAACACAGTCGTGCAGGGCCGTAATCTGAGGCACGCCAACCCCGGCAACGATCCTGGTGGTACATATCGATCCCGGACCGACCCCTACCTTGATTGCATTGGCCCCGGCCCTTATCAGATCCTTAGCACCTTCCGCCGTGGCAATGTTGCCGGCTATTATCTGCAGATCGGGAAAGGCACCCCGCACCGCTTCTATGGAACTGATTACCCCGGCGGAATGGCCGTGGGCCGAATCAAGAACCACGACATCGACCCCCGCATTCAGCAGTTTTTCCGTCTGCTCCTCAACATCCTCGCCGACCCCGATGGCAGCACCAACCAGCAGCCGGCCAAATTCGTCTTTGGCGGAGTGGGGATATTTCTTGATCTTTTCCAGGTCCTTGATGGTGATCAATCCTTTTAAAGAACCTTCATCATCTACCACCAGAAGCTTTTCGATACGGTGCTCGTGGAGCAGAGCCTTGGAGTGTTCGAGGTCGATACCGACCTTGGCGGTCACCAGATTCTTACTGGTCATCACGTCAGACACCCGCAGATCGTTGTCGGAGACGAAGCGCAGATCACGGTTGGTCACGATGCCCACCAGTTTGCCGCTGTCGAGCACCGGCAATCCTGAAATTTTGTAATGGGCCATAATCTGCTGAACCTCGGCCACCGATTGATCCTGCCTGACGACGATGGGATCAATGATCATGCCCGATTCCGACTTCTTCACCCGTTCAACCTCAAGCACCTGCTGGTCGATGCCCATATTCTTGTGCACGATGCCGATCCCGCCTTCCCTGGCCATAGTTATTGCCGCAGCCGATTCAGTCACCGTATCCATGGCGGCACTGATCAGCGGGGTATTCAATTGGATTTTGCTGGTCAGGCGGGTTACAAGGGAAACCTCACTGGGCAATACCTTGGATGCCGCCGGTTTAAGCAGCAGATCATCAAAAGTTAGTGCCATTTCGATCTTATCTGGTAACATAGGTAACTCCTTTTGCCAATTATATGTCACAAGCTATTGAAAAAACTAGAAATTGTTAGAAATCTCCGAGAAACGCTGCCTTAGTTTAAATGCCTATAAAAAAAAATTCCAGCGTTTTAGAATATGAGTGTATTTCAGGCTCATCAGATGATAAGCAGCCGGGCATCCCGCATCTGACATGCTCCCATGATTGTCGAGATTAACCCTTATAACCCGCAGCTCCGTCTCATCCGCAGAGTAGTCGAAAAGATTAACCAGGGAGCCGTAATCTGTTACCCCACCGATACCGGTTACGGCATTGGCTGCGATATTTTCAATCCAAAAGCAATAAAAAGGATTGTCAGACTGAAGAAACGGCCGCCCAGCAAACCGTTCTCGTTCATGTGCTACGACTTGAAGAACATCAGTCAGTATGCCCATGTCTCAAACACGGCCTATCGGCTGCTGAAAAAAAATCTGCCCGGGCCCTACACCTTTGTACTTCCCGGAACCAAACTGGTTCCCAAGGTGATGACGACCAAGCAGAAAACGGTCGGTATCAGGGTTCCGGAACATGTCATCTGCCGGTCACTGCTCGAGGAACTCGGCTCCCCGATCATCAACACCAGTATCCCCGTTAATGACGATACGGCACCGCCCACCCAGGCCTTCGAAATCGAAATACTTCTCAACAATCATGTCGATGTGATCATCGACGGAGGCCCGGTCTACCCGGACCCCTCCTCGCTCATCGATCTCACCGGCGACAGGCCGGAAATTCTCAGGGAAGGAAAAGGCGATGTCAGCCCTTTCCGTTAATGAGTGCTTCTTTAAGTGATTTACTCATGGTGAAGTGGATCGTTTTGCGCTCACCGATATCCATCATCACTCCGGTCCGGGGATTTTTGGTCTGACGGGCTTTGCGATTCCTTGTTGAGAAACTGCCGAAGCCTCGTAACTCCACCCTTCTGCCCTCGGCGAGTGCTTCGGCCATCGAGTCAAGAATTATATCGACAGCAACATTGACATCCTGCTTGTGCAGGGCCAGGTTATCGCTGATTTTATCAACCAGTTCTTTCTTTAGCATGCTCATTGACTTTCTAACCCATTAAAATAAGATATAAAAAAAGGTTGCTCCGCGGTCAGGCGAAACAACCTTTTATCACCCTTGGACGGGTGTCCTACTCTTCGGTTTTGGGGCCTCCCTCGGCGGCGGCCTTAAGCAGATCACCAAAGGTTGCCGGAGCAGCCTCGGCGATTTCTGCTTCCGCTTTCTTGATCTTCTCCACTGCCTCGGCTTCTCCTTCATCCTCGAGAGTCTTCACCGACAACCCGATCTTTCTGTCCTTGGCGGACACGTTGATGACGATAGCCTTGAGAGTATCACCGACGTTGTAATGTTCCGCCGGACTCTTCACCTTGTCCTTGGGAATTTCTGAAACGTGAACCAACCCCTCTATGCCTTCTTCGAGTTTCACAAAGACGCCGAAATCGGTGACGTTGGTAATTTCACCCTCAACCACGGTGCCCGAGGGATAATTGTTATAGGCCGTCTGCCAGGGATCCGGGGTGAGCTGCTTGACGCCCAGTGAAAAACGCTCGTTCTCCTTGTCGATCTTCAGAACGACCGCCTGAATTGTGTCGCCCTTGGCGTATTTTTCTGCAGGATGCTTGATGCGCTCGGTCCAGGACAGATCTGAGACATGAATCAGTCCATCGATACCTTCCTCGATACCGATGAAGACACCGAAGTCGGTGATGTTCTTGATCTTGCCTTCGATGATTGCCCCCACTGGATAGCTCTCGATGACCATATCCCAGGGGTTGGGCTGAAGCTGCTTCATACCCAGGGAAATGCGCTTGGTCTCCGGTTCGATGTTGAGCACCATAATCTCGATGGTATCTCCAACCGCGACGATTTTGGACGGATGCCGGGGTTTTTTCGACCAGGTCATTTCGGAGACATGGATAAGTCCCTCGACCCCTTCCTCGAGTTCGACGAAGACACCGTAATCGGTGATCGAGACGACTTTACCCACCGCCTTCTCGCCCAGCGGATAACGCTCGGTAACGGTGGCCCAGGGATCGTCACGCAACTGCTTTATACCGAGGCTGACCCGATCGTTGTCACGGTCGTACTTGAGCACCTTGACCTCGACTTCTTGCCCCACCTTGTAGAGCTTGGCCGGATGGGAAACCCGTCCCCAACTCAGGTCGGTGATGTGGCAGAGGCCGTCCATGCCGCCCATATCGATGAACAGGCCGTAGTCGGTGATATTGGTAATGGAGCCGCTGATAATCTGTCCTTCTTCCAGACGGGAGCGCATCTCCTCACGCAGTTTATTGCGTTCTTCCTCGAGAATTGCCCGGCGGGAGATAACCACGTTGTTGCGCTTGCGGTTGAATTTGAGAATCTTGAAGTCATATGATTGACCAATCAAACCGTCCAGGTCCTTGACCGGCCGCAAATCAATCTGGGAATAAGGCAGGAAGGCAGGCACGCCGATATCGACCGACATGCCACCCTTGACCCGGCTCTCGATACTACCCTGAATGGTTCCGTCAGCTTCCTGGATCCTGGCAATATCTTCCCAGACCTTGATGGCGATGGCCTTTTCACGAGACAGAAGTAAACCGCCTTCATCTTTACGCCGCTCAACGAAGACCTCGATGGTGTCGCCCACCTTGATCTCCTCAGCGTCGTCGAGGCGAAACTCAGATTTAGGGATGTAGCTCTCGGCTTTATCCCCGACATCGACAAGGTAACAATCGTCGTCTTCTCCAATTATGGTGCCAAAGGCAACATTGCCCACTTCGACGACCTTGTTGTTTTCTTCCATCTCGAAAAGCTCGGCAAAGCTGAGCTCTTCATTACTCTCTGTTTGATTTGATTGGTTGGTTTCTTCGCTCATTGGTTTGCTCGTTGCGCGGGAACATCCCGCAAGGTTTTTGTTATTAATCTCAGCCTGTTATGTAACAGACACCTGCACAACTGTGGAACTGCGCTCCAAACTCCAGAGGGCAGCCCCAGCAGGGGAATTGTGCTTTATACCATGAAAGTGATGGAGAGACAAGGTTTTATTAGACCTGAGTCAGTGCCGGAAAGGCCCTTGAATCGATTCCACAAAAACTGTTTTTTTATAATTGATTACGATAAGATAGGACTATCGAGCCGGGCCTTCGGGGCCGCTCTCCAGGGGAAAGCCTGCCCGGCGCCAGGATTCGATCCCTCCATCCAGGTTGTAGACCTCCCGGTAGCCGCGGGCTGACATCACTTTTGAAGCTACATAGCTGCGGCCGCCGACGGCGCAGATGAGCATCAGCGGTTGTTCTGGATCGGCCTCGAAGACGCCCCGCAACACATCGCCCACGGGCACCAGCTTGGAGTCGGCGATGCGGAATTGTTTGCGTTCCTGAGGAGTTCTCACATCTATGATCTGCAAGTTTTCTCTTGTTCTCATCAACTCCGCGGCTTCAGCGGCGGACACCGTCTTGAAACGCGGCTGGACTTCGACCGCAGATACTGCTTGCGTTCCATCCCTTACAGACGCACCTTGCTGTACATCGGCTTGAGTGATCGGGGTCGATGGACCTGACAACAGCCAGACACCGCTCGTCAAGAGCAGGAGAGCGATGAGGGTGATAGGCAGGAAGCGCTTCATGGGGCAGACGTGGTAAATTGGCAGGGAGGCAGACTGACTTCATGCAGCCCGCCGGCGATCAGGCGGACTGCCGGAATGGGTTCATTGCAGTTATTGTTTCCCCTGAATTTTCATTTCATCCATATAGGGGCCAAAAAGCTGTTCATATTCCGGAATGGCTTTTCTCAATATAACTCCGAAATGGGGAATGTCACTGGAATTGACCACCAGGTTAGCTGAATTTGTTAGAGCCTGTAGATTATAGAAGGTTTTGAATTCCGGTCCTACGAGTACATAGAGAACATTTCGCCGGCGTGACATTTCCATGGAGCAGAGGAAGCGATGCAGCGGATCGTCTGCGAAATTTCCCTCAACACACTCTGTATTCAGCACCACACAGGTGTAATTGACGAACTGCATCTGAGTAACCATGTCCCCTGTCTGTTCAGTGGTTTCGGTTCGATACCCGAGACCGGACAGGGCACTGCTCATTTTCTCCCTGGCATCGCCGGGCCTGGCGACGATCAGTGCCTGGGGAATGTCGGCAACGATTTCCTCATCGTCGAAGACTCCATCTTTGAGCCAACTGATATCGGGCGGTTCCGGCGGCCTGATCGTGCTAGCCCTATCGCCATAGAGATCCTCTCTGCTCAGGGGTATGGGCTCCCCGCATTGACCGCATTTAAGGCGAATCCTCTGGCCGGGTAGAAGTTTGTCCAGGCTCGCTTCCAGTTTGGAATTCGATTTATGGGATTTACCGCACGCGCTGCATGTGATCTTCATAACCGTCTCTCTTCTGCTGATCTGCTTAGTTCAGTTGCTGATTAGCTCAGCCCGGAAAAGATGTGCGTCTGCTTAGTACCCAAACGACTGATCTTCCTCCTCTTCCATGGCCAGGTCCTTGAGGCTCGAGGTCGCTTCGCCCCGGGCCGCCTTAATTTGGTCAATGCCGCGGAAGATCTCGTTGCGGTAGGAACAATACCTCACAGCCGTTTCCTCGGTGATCAGGCCATGGCTGAACAATTCGAGTATATGCTGGTCGAAGGTTCGCATCTCCAGCGCAGACCCCGCCTTTATGACCTCGTAAAAGGTCTTGTCTTCGGTTTCGCCGTTGAGAATCAGATCCTTCACCCTGAGACTGGTGCAGAGGATCTCCATGGCGGCGATCCGGCCGCCCCCGACTCTCGGCAGCAACCGCTGGCTGACAACCCAGCGGATGGTGTCAGCCAGCCGGTGCCGGATCTGGGGCTGCTCTTCCTGCTCGAACATACCCAGGCAACGGTTGATGGCCTGGCCGGCATCAATGGTGTGCAGGGTGGACAATACAAGATGGCCCGTTTCGGCGGCTGTCAAGCCGATCTCCATGGTCTCCTTGTCGCGCATCTCACCCACCAGAATAACCTTGGGCGCCTGCCTGAGGGCTGCCCTCATTCCCATCGCATAGCTCGAGAAATCATGTCCCAATTCCCTCTGGTTGAAGGTCGCCTGGTTATGGGTGTGCATATATTCGATGGGATCTTCGAGCGTGACCACATGCACCGCCCGCTCCTGATTGATTCGGTTCAGCAGGGCCGCCAGCGAGGTTGTCTTACCGGTACCGGTGGCACCGGTGAAAATAACGATGCCGTTGAGTTCCGCGGCCATTTTTTCAAAGGCATGGGGAAAGTTCATGTCCTCAATCGAAGGAACCTTGGTCTCCAGCTTACGCATCACCGTGGTGATGTACCCTTTGGTGGTGAAGATATTGACCCTGAAACGGGCCTCCTCGCTGAATGCGTACGATAGGTCGCAGGAGCCGTTGACGACCAGATCGTTAAGCAGCCGCTTGTTGTTGCCAATCAGGTTGAGGGCGAAAGTTTCAGACTGGAACGGCGTCAGCTCCTTTATCGGAGGCTCAACTTCGACCGGTTTCAGAACACCCGCCGATTCTACCTGCAGAGTCTTGCCAACCGTGATATTTAAATCGGAAACATTGGGGTGGGATTCCAGCATTGCGGTGATCCAATAATCAATCTCCGTCTTTTTCATACCAACCTCCTGAAAAATTGTGCAATACTCCTCTGTTTCATTGTATACTGTAATAGATTTTTGAAAAAGTACAGTTTTTTCTAACATTTTCCGCTCATTCCGACCCAAGTCGGGAGCGGATTTTCTTTGAGCGAGGTACCCCATGACCATCCCCCTACGCAGCGCCACCACAACCCAGGGCCGAAGAATGGCCGGAGCCCGCAGTCTCTGGCGGGCAAACGGAATGCGAGAGGAGCACATGAGCAGACCAGTCATCGCCATCGTCAACTCCTTTACTCAGTTCGTTCCGGGCCACATGCACCTGCATGAAATAGGTCAGCACTTAAAAAAGATAATCGAAAAGAAAGGCTGTTTTGCGGCCGAATTCAACACCATCGCCATTGACGACGGCATCGCCATGGGTCATGACGGCATGCTCTATTCGCTGCCTTCACGGGATCTGATCGCCGACAGCGTTGAGTACATGTGCAACGCCCACACCGTCGACGCCATGATTTGTATATCTAACTGCGACAAGATCACCCCCGGCATGCTGATGGCTGCCATGCGGCTCAACATCCCGACCATATTTGTCTCTGGCGGCCCCATGGAAGCCGGGGTCGACGGCGACGAGAAGTACGACCTGATTGACGCCATGGTCATGGCTGCCGATCAAGCCGTGTCCGACAGCGACATGGAGCGCATCGAACGCTGCGCCTGCCCGACCTGCGGCTCCTGCTCGGGCATGTTTACTGCCAATTCGATGAACTGCCTCAACGAGGCCCTGGGCCTGGCCCTGCCGGGCAATGGCACGGTGGTGGCCACCCATGCACAGCGAATCTCTCTGTTCGAGAAAGCGGCGGAGCGTATTGTTGCAATGGCGGACGCTTACTACGGCAGCGAAGACGGCACGGTCCTGCCCCGCTCGATTGGCTCCAAAGCCGCCTTCCGAAATGCCATGTCGCTCGACATCGCCATGGGCGGCTCGACCAATACGGTGCTCCATCTGCTGGCCATAGCCCATGAGGCTAAGGTCGATTTCACCATGAAGGATATCGACGAGCTGTCCAGAAAAATCCCCAACCTCTGCAAGGTTTCCCCTTCCTCGTCCTACCATGTTGAAGATGTGAATCGGGCCGGCGGCATCCTGGGAATTATGGCTGAGCTGGACCGGGCCGGGCTGATTGACACGTCGGTGAGCAGGGTGGACAGCCCCACCCTAAAGGCGGTGCTCGAAAGCCACGACATCACATTGGCATCAGCGACCCCGGAAGCCAGAGAACTCTACCTGAGCGCACCGGGAAATATTGGCAGAAACCTGGTGATGGGCTCCCAGCAGAGCAGCTACAAAGAAGCCGATCTCGATCGGCGGAACGGCTGCATCCGTTCGGCTGAACACGCCTTCTCAAAAGACGGCGGCCTGGCTGTATTGTTCGGCAACATTGCCGAAAACGGCTGCATCGTGAAAACAGCCGGGGTCGATGAGTCCATCCTGGTATTTTCCGGAACCGCCCGCGTCTGCGACTCCCAGGAAGACGCCTGTGAGGCGATTTTAGACGGCACCATCGGTGCCGGCGACGTGGTGGTTATTCGCTTCGAGGGCCCGCGTGGCGGCCCCGGCATGCAGGAAATGCTCTATCCCACGTCCTATCTCAAGTCGAGAAACCTGGGCAAGGAATGTGCCCTGGTCACCGACGGCAGGTTCTCAGGGGGCACCTCCGGTCTGTCGATTGGTCATGTGAGCCCCGAAGCAGCAGCGGGTGGCGCAATCGGCCTGGTGAAAGACGGCGATACCATTGCCATAGATATCCCCAAGAGAACCATCAACGTGGCAATCAGCGTGACCGAGCTGGAAGCGAGGCGAGCTGAGGAGGAAAAGCGCGGCTCCCTGGCTTTCAAGCCACCGTCCCGGCCCCGCCAGATTTCCACGGCTCTTAAAGCCTATGCACTGCTCGCCTCGTCCGCCGATCTCGGGGCGGTGCGGATAGTGCCCGAATAGTTTCACCAACCTGCTGCGGGGGATACAGAAATCTCCCGCAGCACTCGCCTTGCCCTCCCTAACTGTCTAAAATAAATATAAATTTCGTTTTTACATAAATGTAAATTTGGCTTGCTTTTCAGGGCGCAGGCATTATTTTAATGGAGTTGATAATGATTATTGTTGCTATTATCTAACCATTTGATACCACGAATAAACTTGGCATTTTCCCTACATACTGGTAAGAAGGAATCGTCCGCTGCCCTTTTCCACCACCCCTTTCTGAGAGCCGACTTGTGAAGCCAACCGATATTAAAAATCCCGAATATTTCCATAGGGTTGTAGACTGTCAATACGCCTGCCCGGCGCACACACCGGTGCCTGAATACATCCGGCTGATCCTCCATGAGAGGTTCACCAAAGCCTACATGATCAACTGGGTCTCCAACGTCTTCCCGGGGATTTTGGGTAGAGTCTGCGACCGTCCCTGCGAGCCTGCCTGCAGACGTGATAGGGTGGAGGACGAGCCGGTGGCCATCTGCCGCCTCAAGAGGGTAGCGGCTGACAACCGTGACGATATTTCAGCCCGTCTCCCAAAGGCACCAGAGAAAAAGAACGGCAAAAAAATCGCCTTGATAGGCGGTGGCCCCGCCTCACTCACAGTGGCCCGGGACTTGTCGCTCCTGGGCTACGAACTCGATCTCTATGACGATGCCACCAAGGCCGGAGGCTTCATGCGGAGCCAGGTCCCCTCCTTCAGATTGCCGGAAAGGGTACTCAACGAAGAAATAAACTACATTCTGGATATGGGGGGTATCACCACCTATCTCAACACCTATGTGTCGAGCCTCAAGGAGATCCTCGACCAGGATTACGATGCGGTGTTCATCGGTTCCGGCGCGCCCCGCGGACGAGACCTGCCCAACCTGCCGGGTCGTCAGGAGGGGGATAAATTCATCCATGTCGGGATTGACTGGCTGGCGAGCGTGGTGTTCGATCATGTGGAAAAAACAGGAAAACGCGTGCTGGTACTGGGCGGCGGCAATACCGCCATGGATTGCTGCCGCACCGCGCGGCGGCTGGGCGGCGAGGACGTCAAGGTCATCGTCCGCAGCCCCCGGAGTGAAATGAAAGCTTCGGAATGGGAGATTGAAGACGCCCTGCACGAAGATATCCCCATTCTCGAAAATTTGACCCCGCTGGAATTCATCGTTGAGGACGGCCGTCTGCAAGGCATGCGTTTTGAGAAGGTAATGCCGGAGTATGACGAGCAGGGTAAAAGGAAACTTGTTCCCACCGGAGAGGAACCTGTCGTGCTTGAGTGCGACGAGGTGCTTTTAGCGATCGGTCAGCAGAACGCTTTTCCGTTTATCGAACCGGAATGTAACATCGCTTTCGACGATTACGGACTCCCCAAGCTTGACCCGGTCACCCTGCAGTCTTCGGTGCCCACTGTCTTTTTTGGCGGTGACTCGGCCTTTGGCCCCGGCAACATAATTATCGCCGTCGCCCATGGACACGAAGCCGCGATCTCCATCGATCTTCTCTGCCGCGGCGAGGATCTGCACAACCGGCCGGAGCCGGAGGTTACCCTGGCCGGACAGAAGCTGGGTTTCCATGACTGGCTCTACGACAGCCATGTAACAGAGGATGAACGCCAGCACGTACCGATGGTCGACAAGGCCAAGTCGCTCCGCGACCGGCTGGTCGAGGTCGAACTCGGCTATGGCGAGCAGGGCGGCAAGGTCGAGGCCAAGAGGTGTCTGAACTGTGATGTCCAGACGGTATTTGATGAAGGGCTGTGTATCGAGTGCGACGCCTGTGTCGACGCTTGTCCGACCACCTGTATCAATTTCATCGAGAATGGTGAGGAGGAGGAACTGCGAGAACGGCTGCTGGTCCCCGCCAGAAACAAGGAACAGTCCCTGTATGTCTCAGATATCCTGTCCACCGGGCGGGTCATGGTCAAAGATGAAAATGTCTGTCTGCATTGCGGTATATGCGCCGAGAGGTGCCCTACCGCTGCCTGGGAGATGATTAAATATACCTATAAATCCGCAAAGGCCGGTGACCGATGAAACGTATCGAACGAACCAACGACTTTGTTGTCCGCTTTGCCAATGTCAATGGCTCAGGTTCCGCCAGCGCCAACAATCTTTTTGCCAAAGTAGTGTACCGGCTCGGCGTGCCGGTGAGCCCTAAAAATGTCTTCCCCTCAAATATCCAGGGACTGCCCACCTGGTACGAGGTGAGGATCAACGACAGAGGCTATCTCGGCAGGCGGGGCGGGGCCGACTTCATCATCGCGGTAAACGGCCAGACTCTGCGCGATGACTACGACATGGTACAGCCCGGCGGTTATTTCCTCTACGATTCCACCAGGGAGCTGCCGGCCGGTTTCGACCGGGAGGACATCACCGTCATCGATATCCCGCTGACCCAGCTCTGCAACGATGAGTTCAGCGACAACCGCATGCGGCAGCTGATGAAAAATATCATCTACATCGGCGCCCTCGCCTATCTGCTTGATATTGGTCTGGAACCAGTCTCCGATTCGATCACCAAGCAGTTCGCCAAGAAGCCCAAGCTCGCAGAACCAAATATCAGGGCCTTGGAAATCGGTTATCGCTATGCCAAGAAGCACCATACGGATTCGTGCGGCTTGTCGATCGCACCGTCGGATAGCGTGGGTGAAAGAATTCTCATCGACGGCAACAGCGGTGCCGCCCTGGGCGCCCTCTATGCCGGGGCTACCGTGGTGGGCTGGTATCCAATCACCCCTTCGACTTCGGTGGTTGAAGCGTTTGAACGATTTGCCAGCCGCTACCGTATTGAGGCTGAGACTGGCAGGAAATACTATGCTGCCATTCAGGCCGAAGACGAACTGGCCGCTATCGGCATCGCCATCGGTGCAGGCTGGAATGGAGCTCGCGCCTTTACCGCCACCTCGGGACCGGGTATCTCCCTGATGAGTGAATTTCTGGGTCTCGCCTATTTTACTGAAATTCCGGTGGTTTTAATAAATGTGCAGCGCAGCGGTCCGAGTACCGGCATGCCGACCAGAACCCAGCAGTCAGATCTGCTCTCCTGTGCCTATGCCTCCCACGGCGACACCAGAAACGTGCTGCTCTTCCCCAGTGATCCCCACGAGTGTTTCGAGATGACCGCCGACGCCTTCGATCTGGCAGAGCGTCTGCAGACCCCGGTCATCATCATGAGCGATCTCGATTTGGGGATGAATGATCATCTCTGCACACCCTTCTCCTGGGATGATCAGCGGCGCTATGACCGCGGCAAGGTGCTCAGCGGCGAGGAACTCGACAAGCTGGAGAAGAAATGGGGCCGCTACCTGGATATCGACAAGGACGGCATCTGCTACCGGACGCTTCCGGGAGCCCATCCGGATAAGGGCGCCTACACCACCAGGGGAACATCCCACAATGAATACGCCGCCTACACCGAAGGCAGTGCGGCCTACGAGCGCGGCATGAACCGGCTGCTGAGCAAATGGGAAACTGCCCGTCGGCTGGTCCCCATGCCTGAAATCGTCATGCGTGACAACCAGAAAAAACTCGGAGCCGTCTATTTCGGCTCCACTGCAGCCTCGGCGGTCGAGGCTCTGGACCGGTTGGAGGAAAGCGGCATTCCAATCAACAGCATGAGGGTCAAGGCCTTTCCGTTTCAAGGCGAAGTCTTTGATTTCATCGCCGAACACGAGCTCGTCTTTATCATCGAGCAGAATCGCGATTCTCAAATGGAGATTCTGCTGGCCGGGGAATGCCAGGTGGCCCCAGGAAAAATGATGCATGTCAACAATTTCAACGGCCTGGCAATTACCGCCAGAATGATAACCAACCAGATTCACACGACCCTGCTGGCCAGGGAAAAACCGTTTATAAGCCCTGCCCCGGTGGCCCAGAAGGAGACCCCATGAGTTATGTCAGACCCACGTTCAGACACCCGGACGCTCAGAAAAACAAATTGGGCTATACCCGAAAAGCTTATGAAGGGGCAATATCCACCCTCTGTGCGGGCTGCGGTCACGATTCCATTGTCAGCTCGATTATCACCGCCTTCTTCGAGATGTCCATCGAGCCACATAAGGTTGTCAAGCTATCCGGTATCGGCTGTTCGTCAAAAACGCCGGCCTATTTTCTGGGTCGTTCGCACGGCTTCAACTCGGTGCACGGACGCATGCCTTCGGTGGCAACCGGGGCCAACATGGCCAACAAGGACCTGGTCTATCTCGGCGTATCCGGCGACGGCGATACCGCCTCTATCGGTATGGGACAATTTGCCCACGTAGTTCGACGCAATCTCAACATGATCTACGTGGTCATGAACAATGGCTGCTACGGCCTTACCAAGGGGCAGGATTCAGCCACCGCCGACAAAGGCTCGAAAAGCAGGAAAGGAGCACCGGTCTCCTTTGAATCGATTGACCTCTGTGAACTCGCCATTCTGCTGGGCGCCGACTTCGTCGCCCGCGGTTTTTCCGGCGACAAAAAACAACTGCTGCCCATGCTCAAGGCGGCGATCAGCCACAAGGGAATGGCTTTCGTCGATGTCATTTCGCCCTGCGTGACCTTCAACAATGCCCCGACCTCGACCAAAAGCTATTCCTGGGTCAGAGACCACATGGAAGCCACGGCGACCTTCGATTTCATTCCGCTGCAGCAGGAGATTCTCACCGAGTATGATCACGGCACGACAATACCGGTTGCCCTGCATGATGGATCGATCATTACCCTCTACAAACGGGAAGACAAGGAAATCCTCACCAACAAGAAAGATGCCATCAACTCACTCGAAGAAGCCAAAGCTGAAGACCAGATACTCACCGGAATTCTCTATCTGAACCCCGACAGTGAGGACTTTCACGATATCAACCAGACCACCGACACGCCCCTCAACCAGCTTACCGAAGAGGAGTTGTGCCCTGGCAACGAGGTGCTTCAGGCCTTCAACGAAAGCCTCCGCTGAACGTCACTGATCCAGGAGCCAGCAGCACCAGGGTCGGCGGCCATGGTCCATGGGCCTGGCCCGCCGGCCCCGTTCCTTCCCTATTGCCGCTTGAATTATCTGCCAATCATGGCTACCATAGCTCTGAGCTGTTCCTGTCCCTGACACAACCCAGAATGGATTACAATCCGGCGTGATACGCATTTTCTGCAGTTTCTGCATCTTTCTTCTTGCCGCGCTAATCAATCAGGCGCCCGCCCGGGGGGCCAGCGCCCTTGACAGTCCGACGGAAACTACTCTGGCTGCTTTCCGCCAAGTCGACTGCATGGATGACCAGCGCTACCGCTATCACAAAGATGTCATCCGCGCCTTGTCGTATACCAGGATGAGAGCCCTGAGAGCCTTCTGCACCCTTGAGGAGATTTATGCCGAGGAAGCGATCGAGACCCTTGATCGGCTTGTTTTTGCGCCGCTCAGCTTTGAACAGGTGCTGATTTTCGAGACCTTCGCCGGGCTTGACGGGGCTACTGTGGCTAAAAGCTGGCAGCTTCTCGAGCTTACCTCTGAGCTTGACTTCACCACCATGCAGACAGTAGCGGCCATCAGCGAAATTGAAGGGATCGATGCCGATGCACTGATTGCTCTGGTTCGCCAGACCAGAGCGCTCGATGATCGGGGCCGCTGGGCGGCCAAAGCACTTTTTGCGGTCGAAGGTATTGACAGAGACGCTGTTCGCACGGGTCTGCGCCTGCTTGGAATAATGACCGCCGAACAGCGGTTGAGCGCCGAACAGAGTTGTCTGATTAAAGGAATGGACAGGCAAACGATCATGAAGATACTGCCGCAGATAGCCAGCCTGTCCCGCAACGACAGTATCAACAGCAAGGGATTATTCGAGCTGGAAACGACCACACCGGACCAGGCTCTGTTCTGGCTGCACAACTATTTCAACCTGCCGACCCCCCAGGAAGACAAAAAGTTTTATACCCTGTTCCCGGAGCAGCGATCGATCCTGCTGGCCTCATTTGATGCAGCCGCCGGCCCACATATCCGCATCATCAATGATCTGCATGCGGTCACCAATCACTATGGTGCTGAGATTAGCACCGGCACCCTGGCAGCGGGCGGGCCGAGCAAGGTGATCGCGCATTTTTCCAGACTCCATCCCAAGGCCAGAAACGGCTATCAACAGAAGCTCGACGAGGCTCTGACCCAGAAAAAGATCTATCAGGCAATTAACGTGCTCAAGCAGGCAACCGCCTCTGCCCGCACGCAGACGGCCCGAGACCTGACCACCGCCAATATCTACATTCTGCTGGCCAGAGGCAGCGAGCTTTACGATTCGTCCTTTCGTGATGTGCTGGTTCCGGTGCTTCTGTCGCGGCTGAACCAGACCTTCAACAACAATCTGCTGGTCTTTCTCAAGCAGACCGATCCGGCAAACAATCACGTCTCAGATTTCATTATCAGCTGCGCCCAGAAGGGTAAACTGACAGCCTTTTTCCCGCAAGACAGTGAGGAGCAGCTTGCTGTTCTTGATCTCATGGCCCGGTCGGCCTTTCAGGACGAGCAGAGCCTGATCCTTTTCTCCGCCACCTTTGCCGCCCTCTTGGACAAGCTGCGCCCGGACGCCAGAACCTATCTGCTGAAAAAAATGATCGCCACGATCGGGGAGCCGGACTCGACCTTTTCGCTTCAGTTGCGTGTAATTCTCCAGTTCTACTACGAGAAAAATCCCCAACTCCTCTCGATAACGGATCACAAATTGATCAGAGATCTGATCGACCGGTATGGTTCCGTTGATCTCAGCTCCTACACCGCCACTGACTTTGCCCGCTGGAAAGCTGACGGGAGACTGAGCAGTCTGTCCATTTTCCAGGACGACGACGATGGCCGCATCTCCTATCTGTCCAATTCCAGGAATCTGATCAATAACGGCTACCGCCCCAGACTGCCGGAAACCATCAGCCTGCTCGACCACTCCAGTTCGCTGCAGGCCGAAGCCAGGCGCCTGATAGCCCAGGGTAAGACCGCAGCGCTCTATCGGCTGTCGCTCAATGCACCGCTGATAGTCGAATATTACAAGACGGTAAACGGCATAGAACTTTCCCACGCAGTCACCGTCTACCATGATCGTGCCACCCAACGTCGGCTCCTCAAGCAGTTTCTGACCAGCGGAATGGAAATGTTTGCCCAGCGCGGCCACAGCTACTGGCGTGAAGAGCAGCTCCTCGAGCCCATGCGGGAATTGCTGAAAACAGGGGAAATAGGCCGTGAGACCATTCCCGACATCAATCGTTTCCTGAGCATCGGTTCCTGCGGCGGGATCAGAATTTATTCTGAACTCAACCGTCTGTTTGACAACACCATTGATATATTCGCCACCGTTGGCACCGGCAAAGCTGTGGTCAACGATCCTTATAACCAGCGGCTTTTCGAAATCATTGCCGCCTCTCCCAACCACCTCAGCTGGGACGAAGTCTCCGTTCAGCTGAACCCGATTTTCGCCGACGGTCGCGGCAGTGACTATCTGCAGCCCGGCTCACTGCCGGCCATTCTCCACAAGATGATGGATACCAGGAGCTGAGGAAATGGGATTATATAAACGAACGGAAATCGGAACACTGCTGGATAAGATCACTGCTGGTGAGCGCTTCCAGGTGTATCTCTGTTACGGCGAGCGCTACCTCTGCCGCAAGGCTGCCGAACGGCTCGAGGAGCAACTGCTGGAAGGGGGAGGAGCGGTGCATACACTCGATGGCTCCCTGGAAGACACGAGTAAATTGCTGTCCAGGCTGAGAAGCATGACCCTACTGCCCGGACTTCAGGTGTACAGGGTCACGGATACCACTTTGTTTCACAGCCGGGAGGTCGGCGGGCCGCTTTGGGAAAAGGCCCGCAAGGCCAGGGACAAGGACAACTCGGGCGCGGCGCTGAGATACCTGCTGAGTCTGCTCCGCCTCGGCTCGGTGAACCTGAAGGGCTCCAGCGTGTTCAGTGATATTGGCAGCGAGCAGTGGCCGAAACTATTCGGTTTCCCTCATCCCGGCGGGAAACTGGACTGGGCCGATGAACTGGTCAGCGGAATCGAACGCCGGCCGACGACGGCGCAGGACCCGGTAGACAAACTGATTGCTGCCATCGAAGAAGGGCTGCCGCCCCACAACCTGCTGCTGTTCACCGCCGAGCACGTGGACAAGAGGAAAAAACTGTTCACCACCATTAAAAAACATGGCGCAGTCATCGATTGCTCCGTCGCCGAGGGCAGCTCACGGGCAGCGCTTCAACAGCAGAAAGAGGTAATCAGGGAAATGGTCCAGACCGCCCTGGCCCAGATGAATAAAGCCATCGAGCCCAAAGCCCTGGACATGCTGTTCGAACGCGTTGGCTTTCATCCGGTAGGTGCAGTTCTGGAAATCGAAAAAGTTGCGCTCTACGTGGGCGAGCACCAGATAATTACCCGTGGCGATGTCGACCAGATGGTTGGCAGAACCAGAGAAGACGCCATTTTCGAGCTGACCGAAGCCCTTGGAGACACTACTCCCGCTCGGGTCATGACGGTACTCGATCACCTGCTCAGCGATGCCGTCCATCCCCTGGCGATCATCGCCTCGCTGCGCAATTATCTGCGCAGGCTGCTGATATTCAATTCTCTGCAATCCAGGGAAAAGCCGCTCTGGACGCCGATGTCGAGCAACGACTTTCAGCAACATTACCTGCCGGCTCTAAAAGAAACCGGGGTCTGGTCCGATCTGCTGAAAGGACACCCCTATGCACTTTATGTGGGGTTCAACAAAGCGGCCCAACATTCCCAGTCGAACCTGAAAAAATCTCTGGCCCTGCTCCTCGAAGCGGAGTTTAAACTCAAGGGCAGTCCGGTGCCCGGCCGCGTTGTCCTGGAAGAACTGCTATTCAGCCTGGCAAAGCTGCAGCATCCATCTGCAATGCTGCAGTCTGCATAGCAACGTGAGTCTTTGTTTAGAAAAGCTTGAAAAGCCTCATTTGAAAACCCGGTAATCGGGATTATTATTATGTGCAGACCAACAGCAGATGTTAGCACCCGTTGCTTAAATAACGTTTAGAACATACGATGGGAGACAAAAAAGGAGACCTTCAGGGCTCCATTCTGGCTGACGAGGTGGTTGAGACCAAGGAGCCGCCGCGGTACAAAGTGTTGCTCCATAACGACGACTACACCACCATGGAGTTTGTCGTCTCGGTTCTTGAAAGTATATTTCATAAATCAAGACACGATGCGACGAAAATCATGCTCAACGTTCACAACGATGGCGTTGGGGTGGCCGGGGTGTATACGCGTGAGATCTGCGAGACCAAAATCGCCATCGTGCACGAACTGGCGAAAAAAAATGAATACCCGCTGCGCTGCAGCATGGAATTAGAATAGCACCAACAACATGTGAGCACAATGCTAAGCAAAACTCTTGAAGCATCGCTTATCAAAGCAATCAAGGAAGCTAAAAGTCACAACCATGAATTCGTTACCGTGGAACACATGCTCTACGGTCTCCTGCATGACGAATTGACTACCTATATTATCAGAGAATGCGGGGGGTCGGTAGAGTCACTCAAGCAGCGGCTTGAGTCGTTTCTGATCAAGGAAGTGCCGACCATTTCCGAATCAGCCGGCACCGATCCGACCCAGACCATCGCCTTCAATAGGGTACTGCAGCGGGCCGTCGCCCACGTCCAGAGCTGCGGCAAGAAGGAGGTGGATTCCGGCGATGTACTGGTGGCCATTTTCTCGGAAACGGAATCCCATGCCGTTTATTTTCTGAGCTCTATCGGCGTCGGCCGCATGGAAGTGGTCAATCTGGTTTCCCACGAGTTGCCCGAGGGCTTGCAGCAGGAACCGCTGCCCCATCCTCCCGATTCCGGATCGCCTTCGGATAAAGGCGACAAGGAAGACAAGGCCCTGAAGGACTACACGGTCAATTACGCCATCCTGGCCGAGCAAGGTAAACTCGATCCGCTTATCGGCCGCAATGAAGAGATCAACCGGATGATGCAGGTGCTCTGCCGCCGCAAAAAGAACAATCCCCTCCTGGTCGGTGAACCGGGTGTCGGCAAGACCGCCATGGCTGAAGGGCTGGCCCTGAGAATTCATGAAGACAAGATCGTTCGTCAGGAGGGCAAAAAAGCCATAGTTCCCGAGCTTTTACAGGATGTGGAAATCTATCAGCTTGAAATGGGTACCCTGGTGGCTGGAACCAAATACCGCGGTGACTTCGAAAAGAGGATCAAAGGAGTGGTGGCCGCCATCGAGAAGAAGGACAACGCCATCCTGTTTATCGATGAGATGCACACCATCGTCGGCGCCGGCGCCACCAGCGGCGGCTCCATGGATGCGTCGAATCTGCTGAAACCGGCTCTGCAGTCGGGAATCCTGCGCTGCATCGGTTCGACCACTTATGAGGAGTATAAAAACCAGATAGAAAAAGATCGCGCCCTGTCGAGAAGATTTCAGAAAATCGACATTGAGGAACCCTCGGTCAAGGATACCTGTCAGATACTCAAAGGCTTGCAGCCCCGCTACGAAGAGCATCATCGGGTGCGCTACTCGAAAACGTCCGTGCAGGCCATGGCTGAACTGTCCGATCGTTACATCAACGAACGCTTCCTGCCGGACAAGGCAATCGATGTGATGGACGAGGTTGGCTCCCTGTTCCGCCTCGAGGGCAAAAAGAATTCGACCGTAAAGATCAACGATGTCGAGCGGGTGGTGTCGGCCATTGCCCGCATACCCGCCCGCACCAGGAAGAGTTCCGAACTGGAGTCGCTCAAAGGGCTGGAAATCAATATGAAGTCGGTCATCTTTGGCCAGGATGAAGCGATCAACGTCATCGTCCAGGCGGTCAAAAGATCCCGGGCCGGACTTGGTAATCCCGACTCGCCCATGGGCAGTTTTCTGTTTGCCGGACCTACCGGCGTCGGCAAAACCGAAGTGGCGCGGCAACTGGCCAGGTGCCTCGAGGTCCACTTCGAACGCTTCGACATGAGTGAATACATGGAGAAGCACGCCGTTGCCCGTCTTATCGGTGCTCCCCCGGGCTATGTCGGCTTTGACCAGGGAGGGTTGCTGACCGAGGCCATCCGCAAGCATCCCTATTCCGTCCTGCTGCTCGACGAGATAGAAAAGGCGCACATGGATATCTATTCCATTCTGCTTCAGGTCATGGACCATTCTACGCTGACCGACAACAGCGGCAGAAAGGCGGACTTCAGAAACGTGGTTATCATCATGACCACCAATGCCGGAGCCAGGGAGATAGCGGCCAACACCATCGGTTTTGTCGGTGACAAGAAAGGTAAAAGCGACAAGGCCGTGGAGAAACTGTTTTCTCCTGAATTCAGGAATCGACTGGATGCGACCGTCACCTTCGGCCCCCTCGACCACGATTCCATGCAGCAGGTGGTCGACAAACTGATCATCGAGCTTGAAGGCCAGCTGCTGGAGAAGAAAGTTAAAATCCAGCTCACCGACGCGGCGAGAAACTGGCTCGCCACCGAGGGATACGATCCGGACTTCGGGGCCAGACCGCTGCGCCGGCTGATCATGAAGGAAATCGGTGATGTACTCTCAGAAGAGATTCTGTTCGGTAAACTGACCGGTGGCGGCGTTGCCCAGATAGACATCGACGGCAATAAGCTCAGCTTTAGTTTTCCTAAATAGAATAACGGAGCCCGCTCCACGGCTCCCGGTAGCTCTGCAATAAAAAGGGGGCGTGATTGGAGCCGAAGACGCCCGGGCTGCGGCGTTCGATCGCTCTGATAAGCGGATCCCTGCGAAAGCGCTTCTGCAAAAAATTGCGTACCGCTTTTCTATCCCAGCCTCCGGGATGAACGAAATCACAATAAAGAGAGAGATCTCCGTCGGAAAACCGGTTCTGCAAATTGACCGCTTCAGGGCTGCAGACCGGCATGTTGAAAATCGCCAGATTGAGATAGGTGATCGCCTCCCGGTTCCTGCGAACGAAATCAAGGGTCAGCAATGCCTCTGACTCGGTTTCTGCCGGTGTGCCGAAGAGCAGATACACATAAGCCCCGATTCCGGCCCGGTGAAGGTTGCCAAGTATACGGGCCGCCCGCTCCGGATCGATTCCTTTGTTCATCCTTTCCAATACCCGCGCTGAGCCGGACTCCAACCCCAGTTTAAGCATCACGCAGCCGGACTGTTTCAGAGCGGCACAGAAATCGAAGTCCTCAAGCTCTTTTTCACAACGGGCAAAACCATACCAGGGAACCGTCAATCCCGAACCGGCGAGTTCTCTCAATAGAGCGGGGCTGACGGCATTATCAAGCAGGTGCACCAGCGCCGGATGGTGCGTGTGTACGAGCGTGTCGATTTCCGCCAGAGCCGCGGAGGCCGGTTTGGCCGTGTAGCAGGAACCCTCCGCAAAATCCGGGCAAAATTGACATTTTTGCCAATAGCAACCATGGGATGCGCTATAAGGCACAATGGTGCCCGGCGACAGGTAGGCGGCCATGTTGTAATCGTCATAGCAGAATCGGCCCAGAGCGCTTCCGGACTCTTGGCCACACAGCTGGAGCAGCGGGTTTTCCCCGGGGCCGGCTATGCAGTAATCAAAAAGTCCCCTGAAGGGTTCGTTCCAGGCGGGGCTGCTCATCCACGAGCTGATCAGGCCGCCGCCGGCAATGATCCTGAGTTTTGGATGGTGGCGCCGAAGGAACCCGGCCACGGCAAAAGCAGGCAGCGCCTGGCTGAGATAGGAGAGGGACAGTCCCACGTAAGAGGGTTGATGGACAGCCAGCGCTTCCTCAATTACGGAGCTGAACAGGGGATAGAAATGATTGTCTTCGAACTGCTCAGCACTGGCCAGCAGATCAGTACTGCTCACAGGAGACCTCTGGGGATCGTGGTAGTTTGCCAGGGTAATCTCGCAGCCTGATTTTCTGCCGGCCAGGCTCAGCAGCCTCCCCAGATCGTTGATCACCCGCTGGTAGCGGTCGAAACTTTGGTAAAGCTCCGGAGCTCTCAGCTGGACGAGATTTCGTTGCCGGTTTTTACGGGACCGCCTGCTCCATGTGTCCTCGGCTTCAACCTCATGGTCGAACTGGCCGAGCAGGCAATGCAGGTTAAGATCGAGCACTCCGCAGGCGATACCGTTGCTGCGCAACGCTCCTGCCAGCCGTGCAATACCCGCAGGAGGCTCGGCAGGCTTGGCAACCGGAGGGTTGACGAGAAGAATCTTTGGCGCTGAAGTCGTTATCAAGAACCACCCGCAGACAGCAAATTAAAATGTTTCCCTTTTCTCAGACTACTCTGCAAAATTTTGATTTTGCCGCGCTATCAAGGCGTACAGTGAAATTTAACCGCACCCATGTAGAGGCGCCCGAGGAGAAAAATTTCCCGCCGACCCCGGCCATTGGACCACAAACCACTTTTCCACGGTAGCCGCTCCTCACGAGCGCTAGAGCCTAACACCAGACTTCCCAATTCTCAAGGGGCCAGACAAATTCCCCGTTGCACAAATCACCGGGTATAGTAAAAATATCCTCACCGCCAATTCAGAAAAGGAGAGGGATCATGAGTGACTGCCTGTTCTGCAAAATCATCGCCGGAGAGATTCCGGCCGATAAAGTCTATGAAGATGACGAGGTCCTGGCGTTCAATGATATTGCTCCCCAGGCTCCAACCCATTTTCTGGTCATTCCCAAAAAACACTATAGTGATCTGAGCGAAATTCAACAGGGAGATGACCAGTTAATCGGCAAAATGGTGCGCACGGGCGCCGAACTGGCTGCCGAGAAAGGGCTCGACAAAGGCTACCGGGTAATTTTCAACAATGGCCCTGAAGGCTGCCAGGTCGTTTTTCACGTTCATATGCATATCCTCGGCGGCCGGCAGCTGAGAGGCCCGCTGGGCTAAGTATACAAGTATACATAACGGCATAAGTTCTAGGCACCCAGGCAGGCAAGGCGCCAGCGAGGAACCGGCGGAGCAGCCTGGTAGCGCGGTAAGCAACCACCACAGCGAGCAACGCTGCATGAGGGGATGGAGTGGACTTATGTCGCTATGTATAATTCGTCCCCGCTCGAACTTCTGAAGTATTTCCGGAAGAGCAGTGCAATGGTCTTCCAATTATCTAAATGAATCTTGCAGACAAACTGGATTCTTACCTGGAATCTCTGTCGATTGGTCAACTTCTGCCCTTTTTCTGGGCAGGTCTCGGAGCACTGGTCTGCTTTTTTCTGATGGTCTGGCTCATCATCAAGTGGAAGAAGCGCTACCGGGAACTGCTTGCCGAGCACAACAGCTACCGGGAAAAAGTCGAGCTCGAAACCCATTTCAAGGAAGAGAAGATTGATCTGCTGCAAAAGACGGGAGAATCGATGCGTCTGCAGTTCAGAAATCTCGCCCAGGAGATCTTCGATGAGAAAACTCAGATTCTCACTCGCCAAAATAGTGAAAAGATCGACCACCTGCTCAAGCCCTACCAGGATCAGCTAAGTGCCTTTCGTGACCGAATTGAGACGATTTTTCTGGAGGAATCCAGGGATCATTCCTCACTGAAACAGGAACTGCTGAACCTGCGGGAACTCAATGACAGGATTAATGAAGAGGCTGTTCGGTTGAGCCGGGCAATTTCGGGAGACAACCGGCAGCAGGGAACCTGGGGTGAGATCATACTGACGCGGGTGCTCGAGCAGTCGGGGCTGAGAAATGGGCATGAATTTGAGACCCAGAGCGCCTTGCGGGACGACACCAACCGTCTCTATCGACCTGATGTCATTATCCATCTTCCTGACGGCAAGGATATCGTCATCGATTCAAAAGTGTCGCTGGCCGGCTGGACCAAATTCGTCAATGGAGACAGCGAGTCTGAGCGCCAGGACGCTTTAACCGAGCACATCAGATCGATACGCAGTCACGTGAAATCATTGAGCCAGAAGGATTACAGCTCGCTCAGGGGGCTGCGCAGCCTCGATTTCGTCCTCATGTTTATTCCCATCGAAGGAGCCTTTTCCACAGCCATTCAGAGCGAAGAGAAGCTGCTCACCGAAATGTATGCCCGGAAAGTGATTATCGTAACTCCAACGACATTGCTGGCCACCCTGCGTATGGTCGAATATTTCTGGCAGCATGAACGCCAGAACCGCAACGCGGTGGAAATTGCAGAAAGAGCAGGGTCCCTGTACAATAAGCTGCGTGGATTTCTCGCCGATATGGAGAAACTTGGTCATCAGCTCGACAATTGCAAAGACAGCTACGACATGGCGATAAGCAAGCTGACTCAGGGCCGCGGCAATCTGATATCCCAGGCCGCCAGATTTCCGGATCTGGGAGTCAAAGTGAAAGAAGAACTACCGACTCTTACGGTCGGCAAGACCAAATGAGTGTTTAAAACCCGCTCACAACCTTTTGAGACCCTCTATGCTATTGCGTATCCTTATTTTGACGGCTTTTGTTCAGCTCTTCTCTGGACCGGCGCTTGTTAACTGCCTGGCAGATGCTGCTGACAAGAGTTCTGAGGCGGATGATTTCCCTTTAATAAGTGCGGAATTTAAAGGTGATCTCGACAAAATGGCCGACAAACGGCTCATCAGGGTGCTGATGCCCTACTCGAGGACCTTTTACTTCTTTGACGGTGCCCAGCCGCGGGGAGCCAGCTACGACCTGGTCAAACTTTTCGAAAAATTCATCAATGAGAAATTCAAGACCAAGACGCTGAAATTACATGTGTTGGTCATTCCCACCGCCCGCCAAGACCTCCTCCCGCACCTGGCAGCAGGTAAAGGGGATCTGGCGGTCGGCAACCTGACCATCACAAAAGAACGTTTAAAAATGGTGGATTTCTCCGATCCAATCGGCAAAGGAATCGATGAAATTCTTGTTTCCCAGGCGGGTGAAGACACGCTGAATTCAATCTTCGATCTGGCCGGCAAAGAAATCCACGCCAGGAAGTCAAGCAGCTATTATGCAAGCCTGGTCAAGCTCAATGAATCTCTGAAATCGTTAAACAAAAAGAAAGTCAAGATTGTCGAAGCGGACGACCACCTCGAAGATGAGGATCTACTCGAGATGCTCAACGCCGGCTTGATCGAGTATATGGTCATCGACAGCCATAAAGGTGAACTCTGGGCCCAGGTTTTTGATAAGATTCAGCTGCACCCGGAAATCAAGTTCCGCACCGAAGGAAAAATCGGCTGGGCAGTTCGTAAGAATACACCCAGACTGATGACCGCGGTCAATGAGTTCATCAAAAATCATAAAGCGGGAACCCTGATGGGAAATATCCTCATCAAACGCTATTTTGAAGATTCCGACTACATCACCAACTCCATCTACAACGAGCATATGCAACGCTTTAACCTCACTGTACGGTTCTTCAAGAAGTATGGTGAACTATACGATTTCGACCACCTGATGCTCGCCGCCCTCGCCTACCAGGAGTCGAAGCTTGACCAGAACCTCAAAAGTCAGGCCGGGGCGGTCGGCGTCATGCAGATTCTGCCCTCCACGGCCAAAGACAAAAATGTCGGGATTCCTGACATCTACGAGCTCGACCCCAATATCCATGCGGGGACCAAATATCTGCGCTTCATGGCAGACAACTATTTCGCCAAAGATCCCGATCTCGACGAACGGAATCGTGCTCTGTTTTCCTTCGCCTCCTACAACGCCGGTCCGGCCAAAGTGGCGAAGATGCGGGCCGACGCCAAGAAGATGGGGCTCGATCCCAACCAGTGGTTCGGCAATGTCGAAGTAGTCGCCGCCAAACAGATTGGCCGGGAGACAGTGCAGTACGTCAGCAACATACTCAAATACTACGTGGCCTATAAGCTGCTGGAAGATAAAATGGAAGCGAAGGGAACGGTCCACCTGAGTGGATCGTCGAAGAAGAAGAAGTAGACACGGGGAGGCGCAGGTGCTGCTACATCATCGGTTTATCCAGATCGCCAAGCAACACGGCGAAAAAATGGCCATCGAGGATTTTACCACCAACAGGAAACTGACCTACTCCCGTTCGCTCATCGCCTCTATCCTGCTGGCCTCGATACTGAAGAAATATGACCACGGCTTCATCGGCATCATGCTGCCCACTTCGGCGGGCTGTATCCTGGCTAAAATAGGGGCACTGATGAGCGGCCGCACGCCGGTGATGATCAACTACTCCACCGGGGCGGATCAGAATGCCATGTATGCCCAGAAAAAATGTGGATTCCGCACCATCATCACCTCGAAAGCGCTGCTCGAGAAGATCGAGTGTCCTTATGTGGACGGCATGGTCTACATAGAAGATATAATGGAGTCGATCAATGCACTTCAGAAAGTAAGGGCGGCCCTGATCTCCAAACTGCCGGTAGCGATGATAAAAACCTTCGTGCACGGCGGCAAAGAAAACAATATCGCTGTTATTCTCTTCACCAGCGGCAGTGAAAAAGATCCCAAGGCGGTTCAGCTTTCCCACAAGAATATCCTCGCCAACGTGGCCTCATGCTCAGAGTGTTTCGAGTTCAACTCAGATGATGTGTTTCTCTCCACCCTTCCCTACTTTCATGTCTTTGGGCTGACAGTGAATTTCTGGATCCCCATTTATCACGGGGCCAGAATCCTCACCTATGCCAATCCGCTCGAATACCGGAAAATCTGCGAAATCGCCAGAGATCACCAGGCCACCCTGCTGGTCGGCACGCCGGCTTTCTACTGGGGCTATTTGCGCAGGTCGGAAAAAGGTGACTTCGACGCGCTCCGGGTGGCCCTGGTCGGTGCCGACAAATGTCCCGAATCGTTGCGCGAAGCCTACAAGGAAAAGCACGGGCAGACCCTGTTCGAGGGCTATGGGGCCACCGAGTGTTCACCGGTCATATCCACCAATATCCCGGGCAGCAATCGCCCGGGCAGCGTTGGTAAGCCCATTCCCGGCGTACAGGTCCGCATCGAGCACTACGAAACCGGCGAGGAGTGCGGCCCTGGAGAAGATGGCCGCATCCTGGTCAAAGGCGACAACGTCATGCTGGGCTACTACGACGATTTTGAACAGACCTCCCTGCACATTCGCCAGGGCTGGTATGACACTGGAGATATGGGCAACCTCGATGAGGATGGCTATCTCTGGCACGTCGGCAGGGTCAAGCGGTTTGTGAAAATCGGCGGGGAGATGGTATCGCTGGTTAAGATCGAATCGGTGCTGGAGAGAATCATCCCCGAGGATGTGCAGTGCTGTGTGGTGGAAGTGCCTGACTCCACCAAAGGCGCCCGCATCGTTGCCGTCACCACCGAGAAGCTCGAGCGCAAACCGGTGCTCAAACAACTGGCTGAACAGCTGCCCAAAATAGCCCTGCCCAAAGAATTTTTGGTCATCGAAGACCTCCCCAAGATGGGCAGCGGCAAGATTGATTTCCGCAGCCTGACGGAGACGGTCAAGGAAATGCGGGCCGAAGAAAAAAATAAAAAGTAACCCCATGACCGGTGTGGAAGAGCAGAGAAGAGCAAACCGGTCTCTGCTGAGACCTCCCTATACCGACATACTTCAGTTTATCTGCCTGCTGCTCGTTCTTACCTATCTGTTTTCCAGGGGGCTGGAGAATCTGGGCTATAACTGGCAATGGTATCAAGTCCCGCCGTTCATCCTCGAATCAACGGCCGAAGGCCTGAGGGCCGGACCGCTGCTTTTCGGTCTCGGCATCACCTTGAAAATTTCCGCCATCAGCCTCATCCTGGCCTTTCTGATCGGCCTTCTGACCGCCGTGCTGCGCCTCTCAGATCTGGTCATGGGCCGGGTTATTGCCCGCTGCTACCTGGAAGTGGTGCGTAACACGCCCCTGCTTATTCAGATATTTTTCATCTATTTCGTCCTCGGTCCGGTTCTGGGACTCGATCGTTTTCCTGCCGCGGTACTCGCTTTGAGCCTGTTTGAGGGTGCCTATGCCTCGGAGATTTTCCGCTCGGGAATTGTGTCGGTGGACCGCGGCCAGATCGAGGCGGCGGCCAGCCTGGGACTCAGCCGTTACCAGATTTTTCGCCTGATCGTTCTGCCCCAGGCCATACGCACGATTTTACCGCCTTTGACCAGTCAGGCAATCTCTTTGATCAAAGATTCGGCCCTGGTCTCGACCATTGCCATTTATGACCTGACCATGCAGGCTCAAGCCTTGATATCAGAAACCTTTCTGACTTTCGAGATCTGGTTTACCGTTGCCATTCTCTACCTGGTGATTACAATGACTTTGTCAATTCTTGTCGCTTTTCTGGAGAACCGTTTGAAACGGTACTGATCCGGGTTTGGTATAATAATTTTGGCAATGTTGCCTGCACAATGCTATCTGGGGGAAAACCAATGAAGACCAAGTTCTTTCTCTATCTATTTATTGCCGGCCTGCTGCTGTTTTTCACTTCGGTCGGCGCCCACTCGGCGTCTGTTCAACAGGATCTTGCCCAGGGAAGCGTGATCGAGCAGATCCTTAAACGCGGCGTTCTGAGGGTCGGCATGGACACCTTTCAGCCCTGGGCCATGAAAGACAAAAACGGCACCTTCATCGGCTTTGAGATTGATGTCGCCAGGCGCCTCGCCAACGATATGGGCGTCAAGGTCGAGTTCGTGCCCACCGCCTGGTCAGGCATAATCCCCGCTCTTCTTACCGGAAAATTCGATGTTATCATCGGTGGTATGGGCATCCTTCCCAAGCGCGCCCTGAAGGTTAACTTCACCCGGCCCTATGATTTTTCAGGCATGTCGATAGTTGCCCATAGAGAGCTGGCTGAGGGCTTCTCCTCGCTTGAAGATTTCAACAAGAAAGATGTTCAGGTGGCGGTTAAACTGGGCACCACCGCAGTAATTGCCGCCAAGAAGCATCTTCCCGAAGCAACCTTGAGGATGTTTGAAAACGAGACGCAAACATATCAGGAACTCAGAAACGGCAAAGTCCATGCCGTGGTTGGATCCGCACCGCGTCCCGCTTTTGAGGCACTGCAATACGAGGACACGCTTTTTTTGCCGGTCAAGGGCACCTTCACTAAGGAACCAATCGGTTTCGCCTTGCGCAAAGGAGACCCCGATGCCCTGGCCTTCTTCAACTCTTGGATTACCGGCGTCAGCCTGGAAGGATGGTTGCAGGAACGGCACGAGTACTGGTTCGAAACCAGGGATTGGGCCGACCAGGTTGAATAGCCCTTACTCCGAACGTTACCACCTCTGCAGCCGCCGCCTGATGGTTCGCAGCCGGCGACTGCAGACGGATCGGTCATGAACAGATCTTCACCGCGCCTGTTTTGGCTCAATCTTCTCCTGATCGCTGTTCTGAGCGGATTTTTCGCTTTTCTTCTTTACCGCCTGTTCTTCGCCCTCAATTACAACTGGAACTGGTCTGTCATCCCCACCTACATGGTGCGCTATGATGAGCAAAGCGGCAGATGGCTCCCCAATATTCTACTGCAGGGACTCTTCACCACCATTAAATTATCCATCTGGGGTATGCTTCTCGCCGGCCTTCTCGGCTTGATTATCGGCATCCTCAGAACCTCACGAAGGCTATTTTTTCGTCTTAGCACCAGAACTTACGTGGAGCTGATCCGCAACACCCCCCCCCTGGTACTGGTCTTCATTTTCTATTTTTTTGTCAGTGATCAGGTACTGCCGGCGATTGGCGCCGATACCTTTGTCCGGGGACTTTCCGAGCAGTGGATGCAACGGCTGTCCCTGGTCGCCACCACGCCCGATTTATTCATCCCTTTTCTTTCTGGAGTGATCACCATAGGCATCTTCCAGAGCGCCTACATCACCGAGATTGTCAGGGCCGGTATCGAAGCGATAGAAAAGGGCCAGTGGGATGCCTCCAAGGCTCTTGGGTTGACCTATTTTCAACAACTCAGGCTGGTGATTCTTCCCCAGGCCCTGCGCATCATGCTGCCGCCGCTGGCCAATGAATTCATCAACACCATCAAGTATTCCTCTATCGTTTCGATTATTTCGATTCAGGAACTGACCTTCCAGGGACTGCAGGTAATGTCCTCGACCCAGGTGACCATCGAAGTATGGCTTACCATCACCGCCATGTACCTGATCATCTGCCTGAGCCTGTCGGTTCTGGTCAATCATCTGGAAAACCGTCTGAACATCTTCAGAAGGCAACCGGCCTGAGGCCTTATAGATGAGCGCACCTTCGCCATTTAGAATAAAGAACATCAGACTGTTCATCGCCTTCAGGGTCTTTTTCAACGCCCGCTTCTACTATCCGGTCTTCACCATTTTGTTTCTCGATTACGGGCTGACCATCGAGCAGTTTTCGATTCTCAATACCGTCTGGGCCATTACCATCGTCTGTGCCGAGGTTCCTTCCGGGGCGCTTGCTGACCTATTGGGCCGAAAACGGCTTCTGGTGCTGACGTCGCTGCTCATGATTGTTGAACTGAGCGTCATTGCCTTTGTGCCCATTGCTAATATGAGTATTGTCTTTTGGGCCTTCCTGGTGAACCGGGTGCTGAGTGGTCTGGCGGAGGCCATGGCCAGCGGTGCTGACGAGGCCATTGCCTACGATTCATTGGTTGCCGAGGGGATGTCTCAACACTGGCCCCGCGTTCTCAGTGTGCAGATGCGGGTCAAAGCGCTGGCCGGTGTCGTCTCGACCACCCTTGGCGCAATGGTCTACGACCCTTCCATGGTTACTCGTTTTGCGGCCCTGTTCGGGGTTCAGTCGGAACTTAACCAGCAGGCAACCATGCGCTTTCCGGTTTACCTTACCCTTATCCTGGCCCTGCTGGCTTTCTGGACTACGGTTCGGATGAGAGAAGTAGACGCGGACACGCAGAAGGAATCGGAGGTCTCCCTGGCAACTATCTGGCGGGCAGGGCAGCTCACCCTCCAGGCCGGGCGCTGGATTCTGAAAACACCACTGGCCATGGCCGTCATCCTCTTCGGCATGATGTACGACCATGTACTGCGCCTCATCATCACGCTGACGAGTCAGTATTTTCGTCTGATCTCACTGCCCGATGCCAGTTTCGGAGCGATTATGGCCTCCCTTACCCTGCTGGGGCTGGTGGTGCCCAAACTGGCCGAATTCATGGTCGCCCGCTACAGCCCCGCCCAGAACTGCGGCTGGCTCGGCCTGCTCACAATCCTGACCCTGATGGGACTGACCTTCTTCATTCCTTACCTGGGCATCATCCCGATCGCCATGGTCATGGTCGGTCTGATGCTCACCGCCTTCTTTACCAGCCACTATCTCAACGAAATCACCTCTTCCGAGCAGCGGGCCACGGTGCTCAGCTTCAAAGGGCTCGCTTTCAACTTGGCCTACGGTATCATCGGCATCCTTTTCGCCTGGCTCATCATCCATCTGCGCACGGACCTCTCCGCTGCCCATCCGGACTGGACCGGGCAGCTCATCGACAATCAGGCCTTCAAAGACTCGTTTCTGTGGATGCCGGGCTATTTTCTGGCCCTGATCACTGCAATTGGTCTGTACAGCGCCCGTATACTGAAAAAGAAGGAGGTTTGATATTAGTCGCCGGCAGGCGGCACGAATAGTCCATTCGGCCATGATGGCGTATGGATGGCGCTGCCGAGATTATACTTGACCATCCTGGTTCTGAGTTCCAGCAGCTGCCTGACAATCTCCGGCTCGGCCTTGGCGTAGGCCGCTTCGTCGGCAATTCGCTTGACGACAATACCGAGCAGCTCGGTGATGGCATTGCCCACCGAATTCTGGCTTATGGTGACAATCAGGCGCCCCTCGTCGTCACGGTAGATAAGCTGTTTGTAGGCCGGCTGCCAGCGTATCTCGTTGGCAAAAGTCGGATCTTCCATGATCTGCAGACGCAGCATCCGGGCTGCCTGATGAAAATCGTCGCTGTAGAGAAGAATATTCTCGATCTGGTCCGGGAATCTTGCTGCCCCGGGAATGCGGGTGTCTTCCGAGGAAACGAGTGCAAAAAAGGCCCGGTAGAAATCGAGAAATCCACTTAGGACCAGGTCATATTCCTTCCAGAAGCGGCCGTCGTTGAGGGTCTCGACCCCGCCTTTTATCTCCCAGCTCGGCAGCCCCTGGGGGTAGCCGGTTATTGCCAGCCTGCCCGCTTCAGGCGGAAGCGGCACCAGCACCTCGAGATCCAGCACCTGGAAAAATCTCAGATAGACATCGCTGAGATAGTCGAGAAACAGGCCGTTGTGGCCGCTGTCAGTCAAATTGGGGTCGTCGTCGTCGGCCAGGCTGGCAGTTTTGAGCATCCCGTTTTTAAAGACCATGAAATGATTGTGGATCATCCGGATGCTGGGAACGCCGGGCTTGTTCAGCGGCCAGGTTGCATCGAGGCTGGCTTCACCGCAGAATACGAGGTGCTCCTCAGGGTCAGGATATTTCTCGAGCATATATTGAAGAACCACCTTGGTCATCCGGCTGAAGACAATGTTTTCCTCCCTGGTCAGCTGGTCCCGCCGGACCGGGCGCCCCATCGGATCGAGCACCTGCTGCGAGGTGTCATAAATGATCGAGGCATCGAACAGGTTCGAGTGCCCGATCGCCTTGCGATAGAGCAGAAAGCCCAGGGAATTGCGCAGCAGACCGTTCTCCCTGGCCAGGTGCCTGAGATTGCAGGGGCTATTGTAAAACTCGGTGGGCGCGACTCGTTCGGGAATGTCGAGGGGAAGCTGGCGATGCTCGGTGATTACTTCACGCGGAGCGGGTGTCGTTGCAGTCATCTGATAGACTCCGGTCAAGGGTAAGTACAACACATCTGAGTGGAAACCACCAGTTAGTGGTCTTCTTTCCCGCGGGGGATTCTTCTCTCTTCCTGATCATAGCATACCGGATAAGACCATCGCTAATGTTAATCGGCCGCTCCTGGGGCACAAGCCAATTTACTGCAATCATTTCCGATTTATAAACATTTATGCTATAGTCCCTGAACAGAGCGGCCACTATACCGCCTGCAGGGCACAGGGCTGTTGCAACCACTCGATCAGGGATAACGACCCTTACCGAAATGAAATTTCTCTTTACCCAGCTTCTCTATTTCTTCCAGCACAAGACCGCCCGCCGCAACCTCGCCACGCTCTGGAAGTTTTTCGCCTTCCTCTTGCTGATCATCTGTGTCTACTCGGTCTGCTTCCACCTGCTGATGATGTACGAAGATCGCTATTACAGCTGGATCACCGGGTTTTACTGGACGATGACGGTGATGTCGACGCTGGGCTTCGGGGACATCACCTTCCACTCCGATTTTGGTCTGCTGTTCACCATGATCGTGTTGATCTCCGGCGTGCTGTTTCTGCTCATCATCCTGCCTTTCACCTTTATTCAATTCTTCTACGCACCCTGGCTGGAAGCGCAGGAAAGTGCGCGTTCACCGAGAAAGCTGCCCGAATCGATTCGGGACCATGTGATCATCACCTGTGTCGATCCGGTCACTACCAGACTCATCGAATATCTGAACCGCCAGAATATCCAATACTACATCTTAACCGACAGTTCCCAGGAGGCCAGCGCCCTGCTCGACCAGGGATACAAGGTAGTCGTCGGTGAACCGGACCGGCCCGAAACCTACCGTCGAGTCCAGGTTGACAGGGCTGCTCTGGTGGTGGTCACCAACGACGACCTGATCTCCACCAACATCTCCTTTACCATCAGGCAGGTAAGCCAGGATGTACCCATCGTCACCAATGCCAACCACGAACATTCCATCGACATTCTCGAGTTCTCCGGCAATATCAGCGTCTATGAATTCATGAAGATGCTAGGCGAATCTCTCAGCAGAAGAGCGTATGGGGTTGGTTCGGGGGCGGCCGTTATCGGCCGTTTCGATGACCTGCTGATTTCCGAATTGCCGGTGCGCTATACCGCCATCGAAGGCATGACCTTGGCTGAATCCGGGATCAGGCAGTCCACCGGAGTGACGGTAATCGGCATCATGGACGAGGGCAGATTCGGGGCCCCCAACCCGCGGTCGGTAATCGAGCCGCACGCAATCCTGATGCTGGCCGGCTCCACCAGTCAGCTCAAGGCCTTCGAAGAAGCATATCCGGTCACTTATACCCAGGATCCGGACAAGCCCCAGGTGCTGATTCTGGGAGGAGGCCGGGTCGGTCAGGTTGCGGCCCAGACCCTGGCCGAACACGGCATTAAGTATCGGATCGTGGAAAAGCGCGCGGTCCGTGCGGACGGTCCACACAACGAATTCACCATCCTGGGCGACGCGGCCGACATCAACACCCTCAAGGCGGCCGGCATCGAATCTGCCAAATCGGTCATCGTCACCACCCACAGTGACGACATGAACATTTACCTGACATTCTATTGCCGACAGCTGCGCGCAGATATACAGATTATCAGCCGCTCCATTCTGGAGCGCAACGTCTCCAAACTGCACATGGCCGGCGCCGATCTGGTGATGTCTTATTCTTCCCTCGGAGCGGGGGTGATTTTCCAGCTTCTGCGGCCTAATGAGGTGTCGCTTTTCACCGAGGGGTTGATCGTCATGAACAAAAAGGCCGGCACCGATCTGGCCGGCAAAAGCATCATGGAATCGGGCATTCGCGAAAAAACCGGCTTTTCAATTATCGCCATAAGAAGAGAGGACCGATTGACCGTCAGCCCCCCGCCGCAAACTGAAATTAATGAACAGGACGAACTCATCGTCATCGGCACCGCGGAAAACGAAAAACTGTTCACCGAACTTTAACGAACCCTTTAAGCCTTCCGCTCCAGGAAGGAAAACTCCTGCTTGTCGATCTCTTTTCAGGTCTTACCGTCTCCGAGATGGTGACTGTAACTTCTCAACCCCAGGCCCAATGAAGTGATGGAGGACAAATTATGACTCATGCAGGTCTCTGGGTCCCCGACAAACATCTCAACACCAACCTGACCGGACTGACCACCTCGGCTACCATTGCCATCCAGCAGCTCTGCCGCGACCTTGCCGGTGAGGGCCGACAGATATTCAGGCTCGGACTGGGACAGTCCCCCTTTCCGGTGCCCGCCCCCGTGGTCAAGGCCCTGCAGGACAACGCTCACCAGAAAGATTATCTGCCGGTAAAGGGATTGCCGGAGCTGCGGCAAATCCTTACCGAACATCACCAGCGAATGTTCGGTATCGACTGCTCCACCGAGGATGTCATCGTCGGGCCGGGTTCAAAGGAGTTGATGTTCATTCTCCAGCTCGTCTACGACGGGGAGATCATCATCCCCATGCCGGCCTGGGTTTCCTATCTCCCCCAGGCCAGAATCGTGGGCCGTCCGGTGAACTCGATCATGACCACTTATGAAAGCGGCTGGAAAATAACGCCCGCACAGCTTGACGCCATCTGCCGCCTCGATCCGACCCGGGCCCGTCTGCTGATTCTCAATTATCCTTCCAATCCGACTGGACAAACTTACTCCAGGGACGAGCTTGAGGCCTTAAGCGAAGTCTGCAGGAAATACAAGCTGCTGGTTCTCAGCGACGAAATCTATGCCAAAACCACCTATGACAGCTCGCATGAATCGCTGGTCACCATTTATCCCGAGGGTACCATATTCAGCGGCGGCCTGAGCAAATGGTGCGGCGCCGGCGGGTGGCGCCTGGGTCTTTTCGTCGTGCCGTCCAGCGCCACCTGGCTCAGCGATGCCATGGCCACCGTGGCCAGCGAGACCTACACCTCGACCAGCGCCCCGATTCAGTATGCGGCCATGAGTGCTTTCACTGCCAATCCGCTGATCGACATATACGTGGAGCAATGCCGATCAATTCTTGCCAGACTTTCCGAGACCGTGATGGAAATGCTCAATGTCCTGGAAATAAAGGTGCACAAGCCCCGGGGCGGTTTCTACGTGTTCCCCGACTTCGAACCCTATCGAGAGCGTTTACGTCGTTCTAACATATCGACCAGCAGGGAACTCTGTCAGCGCCTGCTGGCCGACACCGGGGTTGCCGTCCTGCCGGGCAGCGATTTCGGCAGACCCATAGAAGACCTTACGGTCCGCATCGCCTTTGTTGACTTTGACGGATCCGCAGCGCTGGCAAACTATCCCGATGACAGCATCATCGACCGGGCCTTCGTCGGGGAGCATTGCAGCAAAACCATCGAGGCGGTGCGCCGGGTCGTCGACTGGATCTGCAGTTTCTGATCTTAAAAAACGGTGCGAGTATCCCAGCGTCCATTGACATGCGTATCCATGGTCACTACTCTGAGTGCTGAGTAAATGGTAAGTAACTGTAAACATAAAGAAGGAGGAATTCCAAATGGCAAGAAAAACCGTTTCCGTCAGTATTGTGCAGCCGAAAAAAGCATCCGAAGAAGCCTATTTTGCAGAGCGTGAAAAGAAACTCATTGAAAAACTGCGACAAGACTCAGCCAAAGAGTCGGATCAACAATACCGCGACGAGCACAAATATCATTGTTTCCGCTGCGGAACCGCGAGCCTCGCAGAAGTTGACGAGGGCAATGTCAAAATAGATATATGCGTCAACAAAGACTGCGGGGCGGTGCATCTGGACCCGGGTGAGCTAAAGGAAATCCTGGAAAATCAGCAGTCGATCAAATCGACCAGAAACGCATTCCTGTCTTTGTTCAAGTAAGCCATACTGCTCCACTCCGAGCTTCCAGCAGAGGGGCCGGCTGTTCAATAGCCGGCCCCTTCCATTGCCGAGCGAGCCAGGCTGGTGTAGCGGGCCAGAAGCCCTTTTCTCCGGGGCCGCGGGATAATGCCTGCCTTGGCCCTCTCTGCAAGAATCGACTGGATGTGATCCGCAGAGTGTTTTTCGCCGTTTATCCCCACCACATTGAGGGTTCGTGCGGAACTGCTGTAGGAAATAATGTCACCTTCCTCAACGAAGGCAAGCGGTCCCCCGGCAGCCGCCTCGGGTGAGACATGGCCGATGGCAGCACCCTTGGTCCCCCCCGAAAATCTGCCGTCGGTGATGAGGGCCACCTGGCCGTTGAGATGCTGATCACAGACCAGCGCCTCCATGGTGATGTACATTTCCGGCATCCCCGAGCCTCGGGGGCCTTCGTAACGTATGATGAGAATATCCCCGGGCTTGATATGGCCATCGACCACTGACTTGTAGGCCGCCTCCTCGCTGTTAAACACCCTGGCGGGACCTTCGTGGGAGCGCATCTCCTCGACACAGGCGGAATATTTTATCACTGCGCCTTGCGGTGCAAGATTGCCCTTGAGGATCGCCACCGACCCTTTATACGTGCTCTTTTCCAGAGGTGTTATTACTTCGTCTCTTTTGATTCCGTAGTTGTTGAGATAGCCGAGGTTGCGATTAAAAAAATTCTGCCGCTCCAACTCCTCGAGGTTTTCTCCAAGGGTTTTACCGGTCACCGTCAAGACATCGAGGTTAAGTGTTTGTCCAAGCGTCTTCTGCACCATCGGAATTCCCCCGGCAAACCAGAATACTTCGGTCAGGAAAGGGCCGCTGGGAATCAGGTTGGCGAGGTGGGGGACGCGGTGGTTGATCTCATCAAACAGTTCAGGCTCAATGGTGATGTCCAGTTCCCTGGCCATCGAAGGCAGGTGCAGCAGGGCGTTGGTCGAGCCGCCGATGGCGCTGTGCACGATTATGGCATTCTCAAACGCCTCTCTGGTCATGATGGCGCTCGGCTTAAGGTCGCGGCTTGCCAGGTTCAGTATTGTCCTGCCGGCCTGGCGCGCGCCCTGGAGGATATCTCTCATGGTGGCTGGCATCAATGCCGTGCCCGGCAGCGCCAGGCCCAGGGCCTCGGCCATGCACTGCATGGTGCTGGCCGTCCCCAGAAACGCACAGGCACCCTCTGAGGGACAGCCGGTCAGCTTGTAGTCTCTGATCTCCCTCTCAGTGATTGCTCCCACCTTTTTCTGGCGCAACGAAATATCGCCGGCCACCAGGGAGGTGGTCATATTCGGCCCCGGTCGCATACTGCCGCCCGGAATAAAGATGGTCGGAATATCAAGTCTGGCGGCCGCCTGGAGATGGGCGGGTACCGATTTATCGCAGGAGGATGAGAGGATCATGCCGTCCCAGGGGCTGACGCTGCCGTGAACCTCCACCAGATCGCAGATTGCCTCTCGAGAGGGCAGGATATAGTTCATCCCGTCGTGCCCCTGGCCGCAGCCGTCACAGATGTCGGTGGTGTGAAATCGGGCGGGAAACCCGCCCTGCTCAAGGACTCCGTAGCTGGCCTGGTCCATGAGCCTATCGAGATGAACGGAGCCCGGATGGCTGTCACCGTAGACATCATCGAGCAGGATCTGAGGCTTCTTGACATCCTCCTCATCCCACCCGGAGCCCATCTGCAAAGCGTCAAATTGCGCCCAGAACTGCCTGTGCGGTTTACTTTTCTGCTTTAATACGGACATAAAAACTTATGCTTCTCGCTTACAGGAAGATAGTGGTGATTTCAGGCACCAGCAAAATCAGTGCGAGAATCATGAGCTGCATGCATATAAACGGCAGAAAACCACGGAAAATATCGGGCAGAGTGATGTGCGGCGGGGCCACCGATTTCAGATAGAAGGCTGCCGGACCAAACGGCGGCGATAAAAAACTCACCTGCATATTGACGCAGAACAGAATGCCGAACCAGACCCTTACCATCGTCTCAGACTCGAGACCACCGGTCAGGCCAAGCTCATTCATCGGCAGTTTCAGAACGATCGGCAGGAACACCGGCATAACCAGCAGCACGATGCCCGTCCAATCCATAAAAGCACCGAGGAAGAGGAAGATCACCATCATCACCAGCAGAACTCCCAGGGTCGGCAGCTCAGATCCGACGATCAGGTTGGCCACATAGGCCGGGCCGCCGGCAATGGTGTAGGCGCCGGCCAGCGCCGTGGCACCCAGGGTCACCCAGATAATCGTGCCGGTCGACTTGAAGGTCCGCATCGATGCTTCACGCAGCAAGTTGAACGAGAATTCCTTGCGTATCCAGATCAGGGTCAGGACCGCCAGCGATCCCATCGCCGCGGCTTCGGTGATGCCAGTTATGCCGCCATAGATAGAACCAAGTACGACGAAGACAATAAGCAGCGGCGCCACCATTCCTTTAGTTTTCTGCCAGGCTTCCCTGGCGGTATTAACACCGACAAGCAGAAAGATGAAAATAATGGCCAGTGCCACAATCGCCAAACCTATCCACAGTATCGAATCGCCAATCAGTTTGGTGTTTTCATCGATCATCTTCGGATTGATCGTTGCCCCGACCTTAATATAGATCCAGCGCAGTGTAACGATCGCTGCACCAACACCGGCCAGCATGATTACCATCGTTGGACCCAACCTGAGTTTGTCCCTCATCGTCATTGTGTCGGGTGACGGCTCGGGCAGCGGCGCAAGCTTGGGGTTCAGGCGCGTACGTACAAGGACGTAAATAATGTAAAGACCTGCCAGCATAAAACCGGGCAGAAAGGCCGCCTTGAACAAGGCATGGATGGATGTTTCCGTAATCAGGCCGTAAAAAATCAGCACGATGGATGGCGGGATCATCGTTCCCAAAGAGCCGGAGGCGCAAATGGTGCCTATGGCGAGATTTTGATTATAACCAAGCCGCAACATCTGTGGTAAGGCGATGAGACCGAGCAGTACGACTTCGCCGCCGATGATGCCGGACATGGCTGCCATGACGATGGCCATCAAGGCGGTGACGACCGCGATGCCACCCCGGGTACGGGCCATCCACATATTCAGGCAGGAGTACATGTCGCGGGCGATGCCGGAGCGCTCCAGCAGCGTTGCCATGAAAATGAACAGCGGCACCGAGATCAGCACGTAATTGACCATAATACCGTAGAGCCGCTGGGCCAGAATATTCATTGGCCCGGTACCGAAAGATTTTGACAGGACTCCGCTGCCCACCGTCCATTGGGCAAAATCGAAGCCGTAGATAAAGGGATCGGTGATCAGGGTCGGTTCGAATTTCATCACCATGACAACCACTGCCAGGAAGCCGGAGGCGAATCCCAGGGGCATGCCGATGGCCAGCAAGGTCAGCATGCCGATCAATAATACGAGAGATATTGTTCCTATATCCATAATGCTGTCCTAAGATTTCTTTTTAGGAGGATCTCCAGACAGGATTTCATCGGGAACGCCACCCGTCTGTCGTTTCATTATCTCAGCTTCCTCTTCGATTTCGTCCATCTCGCTGATCGGGGTCGGCGTCTTGTTGAAATCACGGATTAACCCGAAGATAACAAGAAGAACGGCCCCCCCAAGAAAGATGCCAATCCCGATTTGCCACCTAAGCGGAACAGCGTTTCCTTCCGGCGGCACAACAAAGAGTCTGTAGGCTGCCGTCGATGCCAATCCGACGATAACGACACTTACGAACACATCGAACAGCTTGCGTACCCAGGCAGCTGCGGGCCAGTCGCGGACCAGGTTGGAGACAGCCTGCAGCCCCAAGAATAGCAGCATGGTCAGAATCAGCGGTTTGTTGGTCGCCGGTATCGGCGGATCAAAAGCGGTGCCGAATGTTTCCCAACGCCAGAACTTGGCTTTTGCCTCCCCGAACCCACCCCAGATCACGGCAAAGGCAAAAATACCGACACACAGGGTGGAAAGAACATCGAATACCCGACGCAGCCAGAGTGGCGCCATATCGTAAATAATAAAGATGCGGATATGACTGCGCTGCAGCATAGCGTAAAGGCCTGCCGACAGATAGATGCCGCCGGCAATCCAGAGCGACATTTCATTGACCCATAATGTCGCAGCGGCAAAGAAATAGCGCATGACTACTTCATACAGGATAATCAGGACGATAAAAAATGGTGCCCACATCATGATCCGACTAAAGGTGTGGGTCACCATATCAAGGGGGCCGGAGCCCTGGTGTTCTTTCATTTTTCCTTTCCTGCTTCCTTGTTCATCTTGACCAGGCTTCGTTTAGATCGATGCAGCCTGGAAAAACCAGCATCCCGGATCACTGCAGGTTTTTTCTTGATCGGACCTCCTGCTCTGGTAACTCCCAATTTTTCAACATCGTTTCAGGATAGCAATCGGACAGTCAGTAACAGTGGTTATAATATGGAATTTCGCCCAGAGGACAGCCTGGCGGGCGGTGGAAGTAGACCATAGACGGCTGACAATCAGATGCCCCGGCTTATGCAGCCGGGGACTGGGTTTAAAAATCCACTGATTCTGCAATTAGATTTTCGGGGGTACCTGCGAGAGATACCCCCGTTTGATCTATTCTGCCAGACCAAGTTGTTTGAGATATGCCATATGGCTTTCTACCAGGGCCTTTGCTTCCGGAGTGGTGGCGAACTCAGGCCAGGAGGCCAGGGCGGCAGCGCGGAACTTCGCGCGTTCTTCTGGCGACCAGTTGTGAAGCGTGACACCCTGCCCCTTCAATTTTGCAGCAGCTTCTAAGTTGCGGACATCGTTGGCCAGAGCGGTGCGCAGTGCCAGCGATTCCATCGCCACTTTCATGATTCTCTGGTGCTTCTCAGGCATTGCATCCCAGACGGTCTTGTTGCAGGCCAGATGATCCGACGGCATGGAGTGAAAGCCTGGATAGGTGGCATGCTTGACGATGTCATAGAGGCCAAGGCCGGTATTGTTGGCGAGACTAGACGCGTCCGAACCATCAATGATACCGGATTCCAGAGCCGTAAAGATCTCGGTGAAATCCATTACGATGGGCTTGGCGCCGAGTTTTTCAAAAATTTTGGTCTCCAAACCTGGCGGTGAACGGAATTTCCAGTCTTTCAGGTCTTCGACCGTGCGAATGGGCTTGGACGAAGACAGCGATTCCTGACCATACACCCACCAGCCGATGAGTTCCATATCGAACTTGTTGTACAGCTGCTGAGCTGCTTCCAGACCACCGCCGTAATAGAGCCATGAGAGCTGCTGATACGGGGTATCGTAACCGCCCATGATATCGCCGACGAACTGGAAGGCCGGGTTCTTGCCGGTCTGGTAGGCACCGCCGGTGAAATCGCAATCGAGGATACCGGTTGCAGCCGCGTCAAAAGTTTCGACCGTTTTAACGACAGAGGACGAATAGAATAATTCCACTTCGATCTCTCCACCGGACATGGTCTGGATGTTGTCGACATATTCCGCCGCCAGTTTACCGGAGAGCTGCTCCGGCGCGTAGTGTGACTGGATGCGCAGATTCGTCTTATCCGCTGATACTGCCGCGGTCGCGAGGCACAAGGTGGCCATCGCAACACCGCCGACCATCAGGGACCTTTTCAATGTGTTCAACATAAACTCCTCCTTTTATTGAATTAATTTTATTCCTGAAATAGGAATGGTTGAAGATGCTGCCCTGTCACGGCAACGTCTGAAAATTAAACACAATTATATTATCCCGGTCAACACTTGTTTAACAGCCGTTTTCCATTGATGCCACCGCGTCGCTGCAGCGCCGACCTTGAACAGGGAAGCAGCACGAGAAGGTGGCTTTTCCGGTGAGTGGTAGAACCACTGCATCAGGACGTCTGGCAAAATCACCGGCAGCGCACCCCGGCTGCCTCGAGTTCTGCCGTCGTCGCCTCGATGGTTGTCGGATCGACCGAGCGGGTTCCCTGCAGCAATACTGTGGTAGCATAGCCCAGGGAAGCACCATCCAGGGCGGTGAACTTTACACAATAGTCAAAGGCCAGGCCGACGACATCCAGCGCGCTGATCTCGTAGGACTGCAGAGCCCGGTGAAGCCCGGTATCGTGGCGGCGGGCATTGTCGAAAAAGGCGGAATAGCTGTCCACCTCGGGATGCTGCCCCTTTTTGATAATCAAGGTTCGCTGGCCCGTCTCCGTTATGCTGATGAGCAGCTGCATTATGTCGGGATGAATCCGGGCTCCATCCTGCCCCTGAACGCAGTGATCAGGCCAGAATACCTGCTCCAGTCCGTTCAGTTCGCCCAGGTCGAAGGGCGCGGCGCCCGGGTGTGCCGAGGCGAAGGAGCCGTGGCCCGGGGGATGCCAGTCCTGGGTCGCGACTATCAACTCATAACTGCCTTTTTGATTCATCAGGTCGGAAACATAGGGGATGACAGCGTCCCCTTCGGCAACGGCCAAGCTTCCCCCTGGCAAGAAGTCGTGCTGAATGTCAACGACAAGAAGCGCTTTTTTCATTTGCCTGCACCCGGTTTGGAATTGTGATTGCTCCGCCCGTTGTTATCCATGGCACTGAGCCGCTGCTTGATAATCTCGAACTCGTGGATCCGCATCTCCTCCCGGTGATCAAAAAGATCCTGCGACAGTCCTGCGGGATAGACGTGGGGGTTTTCAAAGCGAAAAATTGCCCGGTCGAACCTGGCAATACCCGCCAGCGTCCTGGCCCGCATCGTGGCCACGGATTCTCTCTCTCCCACCCTGCGGCCGCTATCAATCAGAGGCGCCAGAAGGCGCTCTATAGTCAGGTTCTTGGTGGGAATGATCTTGCGCCGCCAGGGATCTTCCGGGGAAATAATGGTAATTACCTTTTCCCTGACCGACGGTGGCTCTTCGGTCAGGGTATCGAAAATGACGTCGCCAACATTGATGTCATTCTGTTTTATCCTGGCGATGTCAAGACAGCCCGGCAATGAACTCTTGGCGGCCTGTTCGGAAAGCTTTATGCGCTCCACCGTTTCTCCGTCCCTGTTTTCGATGGCAGCCAGTTTATAGACGCCCCCCAGCGCCGGTTCATCGAAGGCGGTGGCCAGCTTGGTGCCGACCCCCCAGATATCGATCGGGGCTCCCTGGCTCTTGAGGCTGATGATCAGTCGTTCGTCAAGATCGTTGGAGGCGACTATTCTGGTCTCGGTGAAGCCGTGCTCGTCAAGCAGCGCCCGGGCCTGACTGGACAGATAGGCCAGATCGCCCGAATCCAGTCGTATGCCCATCAGGTCGCTGCCCCTCTCTCTGAGCCTGTGTCCTGCCTCAATGGCGTTTCTGACCCCGTCCAGGGTGTTGTAGGTGTCCACCAGGAGCACCGAATTGTGGGGAAAGAGATCGCTGTAGGCCTCGAAAGCCTGGGGTTCGCTGTCAAAAGCCATGACCCAGCTGTGGGCGTGGGTTCCCCGCACCGGAATGGCGAAACGAGCCCCGGCGAGGACGTTGGAAGTAGCATCCACACCACCGATATAGGCAGCCCGGCTGGCGGATAAGCCGCCGTCGAGGCCATGGGCCCGCCGAAGTCCAAACTCGAGCACCTCGTCACTGCCCGCCGCCATTTTAACCCGCGAAGCCTTGGTGGCGACCAGGGTCTGATAGTTCATGAGGTTCAGCAGGGTCGTTTCAATGATCTGGCAGTCGAGCAGCGGCCCCCGCACCCGAACCATGGGTTCGTGAGGAAAAATGATGGTGCCTTCGGGAACGGCTTCGATGGAGCCGCGAAATCTCCAGCTGCCGAGATAGGTTAAAAAATCTTTTGAAAAAAGCGGTGACCCGTCCCTGCCCGTCAAAGACGACAGATAGTCGAGGTCATCGCTGTTGAAACAATGGTTCTCGAGCCAATCTCCAAAACTCTGCAGTCCTGCGGCGACCACGTACCTGCCGCCAAACGGTGGTGTTCGATAGAACATATGGAAGATTGACTGACGGTCGCTGAGTCCGGTGCTGAAATAGCCCTGGGCCATGGTCAGCTGGTAGAGATCCGTGGCCAGGGCCCGGGACGTTCCGGGGTAGATCCCGGTATTTACATCATCATCCGGCATGGTTTTGCACCTGAGATTGTTGTGCAGGTTTCCCCCGTGAAACCCTAATCTTTTTTAGCTGTTTGTGCAAAAAATGGTTCGTTCGACTTCTTAGTGGCCGTCCGTTGTAATCGCTAAAATTGTGCTCCACAGTGCATCACTGTGCCAATGTTTGAGTACCAGCGCATTAAGTTCTGTTAGTATTTTCAAAATCTTTTCAGCTTCCCCGTGCTGCAGGCCGGAGAGAACCAGCCAGCGGTGACGGCATAGATTTTCGGCTCTCAACAGCTCCCGCAGCACAGGATAGCCGATGTTGGCCACCAGGAGATCAGCTGGCAGCCCAGCATGGCTCTGGGCCTGACCGTTGACGGCAAGAATTCGCTGCTCGAGCTTGTTAATGCGTATGTTCCGCGCCGCTGTCAAGGCGGCCAGCATGTTGTTGTCAACGGCAAGCACCTGGCGGCAGCCAAGACTGGCGCCAGCCAGGGCCAACAGGCCGGTGCCGGTACCCAGATCGAGCATGCGCTCCACTTTGCCTCCGGCGCAGGCTATCTCTATTGCCGTCAAACAGGCCAGCGTGGTTGGATGGGTACCGTTGCCGAACACCAGTCCCGGGTCGAATTTGAGGGCAATTTCATCATCTGCGGCCACTTTTTTCAGCCCTGGGGGGCTGAGCAGGAAGCGGCCTATTTTCACCGGAACGTCGAAGCCTCCCTGCCATTCCCTGTAGGACATTCTGAACCGGTCCTCCAGGCCAATGTCCCGGTGTTCTTCGAGCAGCCGTTTGAGTGCTTCATCTGCCGGCTCGGAGAAAAAAAGAAAAGAATAGCCGTCATCTTCCCAGGTACCTATAAATCCGTCCATTTCAATGTCTATACTCGCAAGGTCTCCCTTGAGACAATAGATGTTCAAAATGGTTTCGGGGAGCAGCGGGTAGTGTCGGGCTGAAGTCAACGAGGCGCACTCTGGTGGAAACGGGTTATCGGCAACCGCCGGGCAGGTCTCTTTTCCTCGCATTTTTTAACAGTTTATTGCACAATGAACAATCGAATCTTAGTCTTGCACAACCAGCAGCACCTGCGGCAACGACCGCCTAAACCATGTGGAATGAGCGCTACAGTGAACCGGGCTTTGCCTTTGGAACTAAACCCAACGATTTTCTTGTCGCTTCGGCTCCAAAGCTGCAGCCTCGATCAGAAGTACTCTGCCTGGGCGAGGGCGAGGGGCGAAACGCCGTCTACCTGGCTTCCCTGGGGCACCGGGTTACCGCGGTTGACTCGTCCTCCGTCGGTCTCGAAAAAGCCAGTCTGCTGGCCCGGAAACAGGGAGTAACGTTAGAAATCATAGAAGCCGACCTGGACGGCTACCTCATCACACCCGGTTCCTTCCAGGCCATCGTCTCGATCTTCTGTCATCTGCCCCCTGCCGTTCAAGCAGGCCTTCATAAACGCGCCTGCGAGGGGCTGGCCCCGGGCGGAGTCTTTATCCTCGAGGGCTATTCTAAAAAGCAAATCAATTACGACACGGGAGGGCCCCGTAAAATTGAAATGCTGATGGACCTGGAACAGTTGAAGCAGGAGCTGAAGCCGCTGGACCTGAGCCATGCGATACACACCGAAAGGGAGATTCGTGAAGGCAGCTATCACCTAGGTACCGGCGCGGTCGTGCAGATAATCGGGATTAAACCGGGCTGATATACCAACCTGTTGCAAAGAAGGAGAACCATGACCATAACCATTCTCTGGTACTACTGGCTTATTGCGGGAATGCTTTTGCTCCTCGGAGAAATGCTGCTGCCCAGCTTTACCCTTCTCTGGTTCGGCCTGGCGGCTATGCTTACCGGATTGCTGCTGCTTGTCATGCCTGATCTCGGCCTAAGCCTGCAATTGCTGTTCTGGGCCCTGGCCTCGATTGTCTTCACCGTCATGTGGTTTAAATTCTTCAAACCGACCATGACCGACAAGACCAAGGCGGGCATCTCCAAGGAGGCGGTTACCGGGGAGACGGGCATCGTCATCAGGGCGCCCCATGACGAAATCAGGGGAATCGTCCGCTTTTCCCTGCCGCTATTGGGAGCCGACGAATGGGAGTTCATCTGCAGTCAGGAGTGTCAGGTGGGTGACCGGGTGGAGGTGGTCGATGTCTCGGGCAACACGCTGGTAGTCAATTTAAAGAAATAGGGCTCAGATAAGGGGGAGGGCTGATCATGGAATTCGGCATCTTGTATTCATCGTTTATTTTCGTTCTGATCGTAGCCGTCACGGTTTTCAAAGGAGTCAAAATCGTGCCGCAGGGTTCCAAGTGGGTGATCCAGCGCTTGGGTAAATACAACTCGACCCTGACTCCGGGGCTCAATTTCATCGTTCCCTATTTCGACCGGGTGGCTTACAAAGTGACCACCAAGGACATCGTCCTCGATATCCCCAGCCAGGATGTCATTACCAAGGACAACGTGGTGATTATTGCCAATGCAGTGGCCTTTATCAACATTGTTCATCCGGAAAAAGCGGTATACGGTGTGGAAAACTACATTATCGCCATCCAGAACCTGGTCCAGACTTCACTGCGTTCGATCATCGGCGAGATGCAGCTTGACGATGCTCTGTCCAGCCGCGATGCCATCAAAGCTACCCTGAAGGCATCGATTTCCGACGATATTTCCGACTGGGGGATCACCCTGAAAACAGTCGAGATCCAGGATATAAACCCAAGTTCGACCATGCAAAAGGCAATGGAGGAGCAGGCAGCCGCGGAACGCGAGCGACGGGCCACCGTCACCCGGGCCGACGGCGAGAAGCAGGCGGCAATCCTCCAGGCCGACGGCCGTCTTGAGGCTTCCAGGCGCGACGCCGAGGCCAAAATTGTCCTGGCCGAGGCGAGCCAGCAGGCCATTGAGAAAGTAACCCAGGCGATTAAAGACCAGGAACTGCCGGCGATGTATCTGCTCGGCGAGAAATATATCGAATCGATCAGGGACATGGCAAAGAGCGACAACGGCAAGACCATCGTCCTCCCTGCCGACATCCCGGCGGCGGTGCGCGGCATCATAGGGGGGGTGAGTAAATAAGTTGCTGGTCGGCTTACTCCCCCTCCATATAATACTGTGCCGCACGCCGCTGTTAGTTTGGTTTATTTGTGCGATTCTCCTAGCACCGTGCATTGTTGAGGCGCAACCTTCGTCGGGCTCCATCGTGCTCGGTCAGTCCTGCGCCCTCAGCGGACCGGCCAAAAATTTCGGCCTGGATGACGGTTATGAGCCGGATAAGGCGGTGCGCAACACCCTCAGGTTGATCAATGAAGACCAAGTGTTTTTGCTCATCGGGGAAGTGGGCAAGCCTGACCATATCGGCATCACCATGCACAGCGAAAAAGATCTGCTGGAAGTAAAGATTATTGACAACGGGGAGGGCTTTGATACCTTCTCGACGAGAAAAGGCATGGGGCTGCATACCATGGAGTACAGGGCCAAAGCCATCGGGGCCGACCTGCGCATCGAATCGACCGGCTATTCGGGGACTGCCATCTCCGTTTCGCGTGAAATGATAAACTGATGAAACAAATACTTATCGTCGATGACCATCCCATTTTCAGGATGGGCATGAAAGAATTCTTGAATCAGGAAGATGATCTGACCGTCTGCGGCGTAGCTGAAGATTTTGCCAGTGCCCGCAAATCGCTCAGCCAAAACCGGCCTGACCTGGCCATCATCGACATCTCCCTGGCCGAGGAAAATGGCCTTGATCTGGTCAAGGAGATCACCCTCAACTACAGCGGCCTGCCGGTGCTTGTTCTGTCTCTGCACGATGAGTCGGTCTGGGCCGAGCGGGCCATCAGGGCCGGTGCGCGCGGCTACGTGATGAAAAAAGAAGCATCCGAATCGGTCATTTCGGCGATCAGGAACATACTCAACGGCAAGATTCACGTGAGTCCCGATATGATGGCCCACCTGCTCGACAAATTTCAGGGCAACCCGGATGCCCGGGGGGCCCCCACGGTGGACATTTTAACCGACCGCGAACTCGAGGTTTTCAGACTCATCGGCTCGGGGTTGTCAACCAGGGAGATCGCCGAACGAATGAAACTGGGAATCAAAACCATCGGCACGTACCGGGACAGGATAAAGCAGAAACTGTGCATCAAGAGTGCCGCCGAGCTCACCAGGCACGCGGTGATCTGGAAGGAAAAAGAGCACTTCGGCACTTCCAAGTAGCTGCCTCTCACCACCTTTCGCTATTTCATTGACCGCAACTGCGTCACGATATATTCCAGAGGCGGGCGGACATTGATATCGGACACGTAGATATCACTGATGATGCCCTGCCGGTCGATGAACACCAACGCCCGCTCAGAGGTACCATCGGTTCTGAGCAGGCCGTACGCCGATGCCACTTCACCGTGGGGCCAGAAATCTGAGAGTACCTCGAACCAGATATTGCCCATCTGAATGACCCAGGCGTGCAGGGTTGGAATATTATCCACCGTGATCCCCAGCAGCACCGCCTCGTTGTCGTCGAAGAAATGGCGGCTGATCCCGTAGCCCGGCCATTGATCTGAACAGACCGGGGTCCAGGCGGCCGGGACGAAGGAAATGACCACGTTGCGGCCTCGCAGACTGCTCAATGTCACTTCTTTGCCTGAAATGGCAGGCAGGGTGAAGTCCGGGGCAGCCTGTCCTGGGGCTACTTTGAGGGTGGAATCAACAGGTTTGAGCTGGCCCGTATCATACAACGCATCTCTCAGACCGTTTTCCACTGCTGCTGCGTTCCCAAAGAAGAGAAGCAGAAGCAGCACAGCCGTCAACGACGCTCTCCTGTCAAACAGTCGCATAGCTGGTCCCGTTCATTATTGTTGGGCAAATTCTAGCAGTTCAGCGAGAAAATCCTTTTTTGAGTAAAATCCACCGGACTGCCTCAGGACAATGACCGGATCGCCCCTACCCGAGAGGCGGACGCCGATGAACCCGGGGGTGCCTGCCCCGGACAGGGCTTTGTAAATTGCCATATCCTGGTCAGGAAAAAGCGGGAATTGGACATTGTAAGTGGAACGGAAATGATCCACCTCGAACTCGGAGTTAGAGGCGCCGATGCCTATTATTTTTACTCTCGGAGCGTCCTCCGGCAGCTCGTTCATTGCTTCGAACAGCTCATTTATGAGCGGTGCCTCTTTCTGGCAATACGGACAATACATGCTAAACAACTCGATAAGCACGATTTCGGCATCGATATCGGCTACGCTGAATGACCCGCTTTCTACCTCAAGTCCAAGGTAGGAACGGTGCTTCTTTTCAGCGGGAACCTCCAGTACAAACGCAGGAAGCAGCTCGGCCGTACGCTGGGCTGCCGCGGCAGCGGTGAGTCCATAAAGTCCGACAAGTATCGGCAGGATAATGAACGACAATTTTCTCATAGTATCCCCCATTCTGCGCCATCTTCCGAAAAGCTTCTCTGACGCAAATCGTTCTCTATCATAGCTTTTCAAGGTACTACATTATTTACGGAGTCAGGGTAGTCAATGACAGCAGATATGAATACGAATAATTACAGAATACCTGCTGCCGCAATGTACGGTAGTGGAGCTGAAAAGGGGCGGGAGATAGTTCTTCCACCCCTTTTTTCATCTCTGCTTATGGAGAGCGGATGTTCTTCAGGCTACTTTTTCGAGTTTGAAGAGTTCCTCGGCCATGGCGTCGGCGACGACGCTGGTCGGCAACCTGGTGGCTACTGAACGGTGCAGAATCTCGGTGACGGTTTCTCCAATCCTGGCGGTGCGAATGCGGGCCCGCTCCCCATCATATTCACCGTCGATCTCGCAGCTGATGTTTATGACTCCGCCGGCATTGGCAGCATAGTCGGGAATATAGACAATACCGAGACGATCCAGGAGATGGCCGTCCGAGGGATTGAGCAGCTGGTTGTTGGCACTGCCCGCCACAAGTGCGCACCGTAGTTCCGGAATAGTTTTGTGATTAAGCGTTCCCCCCATTGCGCACGGGCTGAATATGTCACAGCGGCAGCGGTGGACGTCAGCGGGGCCGATCACCTGAGCATCTACCTGACTGCGCAGACGATCCAGGCGCTCCTGACTGAGATCGGCTGCCACCACATTACAGCCTGCCGAGGCGAGCAGCCTTGCCAGCCTCCCACCCGTTTCACCCACTCCCTGGATAGCCACCCGAAGTCCGGATAAATTTTTACGGCCGCGGGTATAAAGAATCCCGGCCTTGATCGCACAATAGACACCATAGGCCGTAAAGGGACTGGGATTGCCGGAAGCTCCGACCGTTGCCACATGGGCTGTCGAGCGCTGAACATGGGCCATGTCTTCAACCGTTGAGTTGACATCCTCAGCGGTGATATATCTCCCCCCGAGGGTGTCCACAAACTCACCGACAGACTCGAACAAATGAGCCCGGTCAACCCGGCCGAGATCGACCCTGACCACACACTTGCCTCCTCCCAGCGGCAGGTGGGCAAGGCTGTTCTTGTAAGTCATGCCTCTGCTCAAGCGCAGCACATCAAAAAAGGCCTCCTCATCACTGCCATAATTCCACACCCGGCAGCCACCCAGAGCAGGTCCCCGGTTGGTATTGTGAATGGCTATCCAAGCCGCAAAACCAGCTTCTCTGTTGTCGCAGCGCACCACCTCTTCATAACCGTCGACAGTAAGTGTCTGATACCTGTTCATCTGGGCAGATAATCCTCCACCGTTGTTCGCTCCACTCGCAGGCCGTCCTTAGGCTGCTTTTCTAATCACAGCCTCAGCGCTTACCGAATCGAAGCCGCAGCGCAGCGCTTTTCTGTTCAGATTGAACGAGGTCGACGATCCACTGCCGAATACCAGGCTGAAGGCCTCTTCCACATGGCGGTGCCGGGGGGTCCCCCTCAGGGCCATATAGGCACCCAGCATGATCATATTGGCTGCCCTGGGGTCGCCGCACTGTGCTGCCATTGTAGTGGCTTCCAGTGCATGCACCACCACGTCTTCTCTGCCGACCTCTCTGTCGATAAGCGATCTGTTGAGCAGAATGAGGCCGCCGGGTACGACGCTCTGTTCAAATCTATCGAGCGAGGGCAGATTCATGACGATCAGACTGGTGGCATTGGTTGTGACAATTGGGGAGCCGACCGGTCGATCGGCCACGACTACGCTGCAGTAGGCCGTTCCACCGCGCATTTCAGGACCGTAGGACGGCATCCAGGTGACTTCTCGGCCATCGAGCATGGCTGCACAGGCAATCAGTTTACCCAGCGACATGACCCCCTGGCCGCCAAATCCTGCACAGAGAATCCTTTCGTTCTGCATCTAGACCTCCTCCGGTGTCTTCAAAACACCGAGTGGATAGTAGGGGATCATATTCGCCTCCAGCCATTCCATTGCCTCCACAGGATCAAGCCCCCATCCTGTTGGACACGTAGAGAGCAGTTCCACCATGGCGAAGCCTCCCTTCGCCAGCTGACAGGTAAACCCCTTGAGTATGGCCTTTTTCGCCTTGCGAATATACTTGGGATGATGGAGGGAAACCCGCTCCACATAAGCAGCACCGGGTACCTCGGCAAGCATTTCAGACATTTTCAGCGGCCTACCGCTGAACTCCGCGATCCTGCCTGCGGGGGCGGTGGTGGCCTTTTGACCGGGCAGCGTAGTGGGGGCCATCTGTCCGCCGGTCATACCGTAAATGGCATTATTGATGAATATCACCGTTATGTTCTCCCCCCGGTGGGCAGCGTGAACGATCTCCGCAGTTCCGATGGCGGCAAGATCACCGTCCCCCTGGTAGGTGAAGACCGTTTTATCGGGCACCGTACGCTTAATTCCCGTTGCCACCGCGGGAGCCCTGCCGTGGGAACATTCGATCATATCGACGTTGAAATAGTTGTAGGAGAAGATAGAACACCCCACCGAAGCACAACCGATGGTGTCGCCCAGAAGCCCGAGTTCCTCAAGTGCCTCGCCTACCAGACGATGAGCGATGCCGTGGGTACACCCCGGGCAATAATGAGTGGCTGCCTCGGTGAGCCCGGTGGTTTTCTTGAAAATGACACTCATGCCGCACCTCCGGTGAGCAACTCCAGGGCGTACTCACTGAGTTCAGCGGGTTCCGGAATCACACCGCCACAGCGGCCGTAAAAATGGACGGGCATCCTGCCCTCCACCGCCAGTCTGACATCATCCACCATCTGACCGCAGTTCATTTCCACGCAGATTACCGCTTTGCCGCTCTCGGGAAGTGTTTTAAAAGGTTGAACAGGAAACGGCCAGAGCGTCTGGGGACGAATCAGACCGGCCCGGCACCCTTTTTGTCGCAGATCATCTATGCTGTTTTTAACAATACGCGCAGTAGAGCCAAAGGCGCAGAAAACCAGCTCGGCATCATTCATCCGGTAGAGCTCAAACCGGGTCTCTCTCCTGCTTATGCGGCCATATTTATCCTGCAGTTCCAGATTGTGACTCTCCAGTTTGGCCGGATCGAGCCTCAAGGACTTAATGGTTCTTGGAGGACGGCGATGGTGATGCCCGGTGAGAATCCACCTCTTGTTCCCGGCTCTTTTTTTCTTGGTATGCCGATCGAATTGCACCGGTTCCATCATCTGCCCCAGCAGGCCGTCGCTGACCAGGAATACAGGGGTGCGATACTTCTGCGCCAGCGCGAATGATTCCTCCATCATCTCGGCTGATTCCTGCACTGTTGCCGGCGCCAAAGAGAGGATCCGGTAGTCGCCGTTGCCTCCTCCCCGGGTCATCTGAAAGTAATCGGATTGGGCCGGCTGGATGGTGCCCAGACCCGGTCCGCCGCGCATCACGTTGACAATGACACAGGGGATTTCGGTGGCGGCCAGCATCGAAATTCCCTCCTGCATGAGGGCCAGGCCAGGCGAAGAGGAAGAGGTCATGGCCTGGGCTCCAGCCGCCGCCGACCCATAGAGCATATTAACGGCAGCAATCTCGCTTTCAGCCTGCAGAAACAGGCCCCCAGCCTTCGGCAGTTCCCGGGCAAAATATTCCGGTATTTCGTTCTGCGGGGTTATCGGGTAGCCGAAAAAATGGGTGCACCCACCGCGGATCGCCGCGCGGGCCAGCGCCTCGTTGCCTTTCATCAGTGTTCTACTCATCACGCCCCTCCAGGTGGTCATCAATTCGCTCGATGGTAAAAACCACGTCGGGACAGATCAGGGCACAGCTGAGACAGCCGATACAGTTTTCCTCGGCCTTGACAGAGACGGGAAAATATCCCTTGAGGTTGACCTGCGCCGCCTCGATGGCGAGCACGTTTTCAGGACAGACGGACAGGCACAGTCCACAGCCCTTGCAGCTGTCGGCTGCGATGTGCGGTATCGCCCTTCTACCGTCCATGCCCACCTCCACGTCAAAGTGGTAGAGAAACCTTGCCTTTGTTTAATTTTATCAAATAAATTTAATTATTGTCAAACTGCGTGAGGCCTGCGTAATATGACAAATATTATAATTAAATTAATATCTTAATAAAATAATTGCAGGCTATTATGAATTCTTAAAAAGCTTATAAAAATCAAAAAATCTTTGGTTATATGAAATTATATCGAGGCGATCGGGTGACTTGCTCCAGTCCGGCTTCCGGGTCTGGTGAGGGCCTGACTTGAGCGCGGCTGGGAAAATCAGCCAACTGTCTCAGAAACGCAGAACTATAGTTTTGCAGTCACTGCGGTCTGTAAATAACAACGAGGGTTGTGGCGGGACCGTCAATCCCCCGATAGCCATGGGGGATGATGGAGTCAAAGTAGAGACTATCGCCTTCCGCGAGGAGCACCCGGTCTTCACCATAGTAGAACTCCAGGCACCCATGCAGAACATAAAGGAACTCTTCCCCGCGATGATTGTTGAAAACGATATCGCTGGCTTCACGTTCCTCCATTTCGACGATGAAAGGCTCCATTGACTTATCTATTTTGGGATAGGCGAGCGGTTCATACTGATAGCCGATATGTGAGATATGCGGACCTTTCGCAACCCCGTATCGGTCCTCCTTGCGGACGACGATCATATTCCGTTCCTGGGGTGATTCCTGGAAAAAGTAGCCGATGGGAACCCCCAGAGCGGTGGCAATTTTGAGCAGGGTGGCTATGGGCGGAGTTACCAGATTGTTTTCTATCTGGGACAGATTTGGTTTTGACAGACCGGTAAGACCCGCCAGATCCTGAAGGGTAAGGCTGCGCTTGTTTCTGAGTTTTCTTACCTGGTTGCCAAGGTCGAGCAGGGCGAGAGCTTCTTTCATATCCCCAATGAATGCAGCACCGCAGGTGGTTGATCAATGGTTGCCGCTGGTCAATTTCGCTGATGCTGGCTTCACTATACAATCATCACCACCCTGATTCACCTCTTTCTTTGTCCGTCTGGGCAATCTACAGGATGTTATCGGATCTGGTGGAACCGGGCAGCGGCCTGGTTGCTATCCGACTGGCAGAGCGGGTGTATTTCCGGTCTCTGAGCGGGGCCGATACGGTCGGGATGATAAATATGGTGCCTTACTATCAACTGGTGGTTACTGTTTTGCTGCCATCATCGCGCACAATGACCTTAAACGGCATGCTCAGCTCATATGATTTATTGCTCTCCAGCTGCGCATCATGGAATCGATTTTCGACCTGCACATCCAGGTCTTCAGCCAGGTCATCATTTCCCTCGAACATTTCTGGATTGATTTGGGCGAGAACCTTACCCCGATCAATTTCAATTGCACCTCCCTCGAAAGAGATGCTAACCGGACCCTCGAAATAGTTCTCCGGGGTATATACCCACTCCAGATATATTGAGACGATCTTGCTCATTCGTCACTTCCTTTCCTGACAAAATTAGAGTGAAACACAGCCCCCCTATCTACCTGGCTTTTCGTTTCAGGTAAAGCTTTTTTTGCCTTTCACCACACTGTAGCATCATGTAATTATACGAAAATTTTATCCGGTCTATTGAATTTTACCTGCCGTTGTACTATTATGGTTCCAGTCATAAATTCCCCTCTGTTTTTATTATCATTTAATCGTGTTGGATTATGCCGCCGGAAGACGAAAGCAGATTATTTGACCAGTTGAAGGCTCGAATAGAGGAGTATAATCAGAAAGATCGACAGGCCGTGGTTCGTGCCAAGGAAGAACGGGAAAAGTGGCTGCAGACCAGAAGCGAAGCCGAGGACAAGAACTGTTCCGACCAGTAGGCCTGACTGAAAACATTTATTTGCCCTTCCTCTCTCCTCCATGGGTGGTGTGACTCCTGTTGCATCACCCAATTTTTCTTGGAAAAGATCTGCCGATTTCTCCATTTCACTGCGGATCCTCTACCTTACTCTTCGGCAATCGATTTCCAGGCTTTATCTGCCAATTCGATCAGGGATGGCTCTCCGTTTTCGGCGGCACGGTCATTCCATTTCTTCAATGTGTTACTAAAAAATGATTTGTAGAATAGATATGTCGTACCATCGATCACCTTGAAGGAAAGGGGATCGACATCCACCAGTTCGCCGTCGAGCATGGCCCAGGCGCACCAGCCGCCATAGGCTGGCATGTAGTTATCAGGAGATTCCATAAATGAGTCAAGGTTCGCCTGGCTGGCGAACAGATAGGTGGCGCCCCCGTGGTCAATGGACCAGGTCTCTTTGCCCTTCAGAGGCAGCCCGGTGTGGTAACTCACGGAATCATAACCATGCAGAGCCAGCCCGTTGTCGGTATTCAGCTTTGAGTCTGCAGCATCAATCCCACTGGCAGACAGCGAAACCAAAACAAGGCTAAGCACCAGAAGAGATAGATGTTTAAGCATAACTCACCTCCATACTCAAGATGATCTCTGTGGCGCACCTACAATGTAGGCATCTTTCTCTGCCTATACAAGTTTGGCACCATGCCTGTCCAACGGATGTTCCCAGCTTCACAGGCTCGGCTCCGGGCCTGGCGACATTTGCTTCCATCATCATCCGACCGGGCAGCGATATTTTGCCAGCGCCTGGCTAGAGGGCGGTAAAAAGCTTCCCCGAACTCTGTCGACGCCTCTTTTTAGTGGATTTAAAAGCGGGAATTTATCACCATAGCCAAGTGATTGTTAAGCCCACCACCAATCCTTTTCCCTAAGAGGTGTTCTCATGCAATCTTTTGATGTTGTCGTCATCGGTACAGGAACCGGCGGTCAGACCGCCGCTGTGGAACTGGCAGCTGAAGGTTTCAGGGTTGCAGTAGTGGAACAAAGCGCTACTCCCGGGGGCATCTGCGCCCTGCATGGCTGTCAGGCCAAAAAGTACTATTACGAGGTGGCCGAAATTGTAGCCAAAACGAAGCACCTTGAGGGTCTGGGCATTAACGCTCCTCCGGGGGTAAACTGGGCCCAGATAACTGCCGCCAAAAATAGATTCACCGCCAAGGTACCGGATAATACCGTGGCGAGTTTGAAAGGCAACGGCATCAGCTACCTCTCCGGATCGGCAGCATTTGAAGCCAGCAACATTCTCAGGGTCGGGGAAGAACAGCTGAAGGCCGATTTTTTTATCATCGCCACCGGCGCACAGCCCATGCAGCTGCCCATTGCAGGCAGTGAGTTCCTGCTGAACAGCAACGAATTTCTGGCTCTTGAAGAACTGCCGCGGCGTCTTGTTTTTGTTGGCGGCGGGTTCATATCCTTTGAATTCGCCCATTTCGCCGCACGCCTGGGCGGCGCCCCCTCCGAAATAACCATTCTTGAAGCAATGGAGCGCCCTCTGGGCCCCTTTGACGGTGATATGGTGCAACAGCTTGTTGAGGCTTCCACCCATGACGGCATCAATGTTCGCTGCGGGGTAAAGATATCGGTTGTTGAGAAAACGGCTGACGGGTTTGCTGTGCGCCTGGATGATGGCGAACTGATCAGCGCCGACCTGGTCATCAATGGGGCTGGTCGCACACCAGCTGTCGACGGGCTGCAGCTTGAAAACGCCGGGGTGGACTATTCCCGCGCAGGCATCCACGTCGACAAGGCCATGAGAAGCTCGGTGGACACCATTTTCGCCGTGGGCGACTGTGCCGCCACCCTTATGCTGGCCCGGGTGGCAGATCGGGAGGCTTTGGCGGCGGCACACAACATCCTTGCCGCCAAGGGGGCGGGTGAGCAGGACCTGGTAAGCTATGCTGAAGTCCCCGCTGTCTTATTCACCTACCCGCAGCTGGCCATGGTCGGAAAAACCGAAGAGCAGCTCAAAGCCGAACAAATTCGCTACTGGAAGAGCACGGATACCCGCCTCGGCTGGCCGACCTATCGAAGAGTCGGTCTGAGCTATGCCGCTTATAAGATTCTGGTGGATGAGCACGACCATGTCCTCGGGGCTCACATCCTCTCCGACAACGCCACCGGACTCATCAACACCTTTCGAATGGCAATGCTGGGCGGCATCGATATCAGAAAACTTCGCCAGGAGTCGATCACCAGCCCCTATCCGTCGAGGGAAAGTGATCTGCTCTACATGCTTGATCCACTGGTCCAGTGAGGCGCACCATCGCCGGCGTCTCACCAGCCACTTCGCTGGTCCAGGTGTGTAAAGAAGCAGCACTTCGGCGTCATTTACTCTCCAGAGTGAGCAGAAATGACCTCAAATTCTTCTTGGTGTTGGCCAGCCCAAGTTTCTGCCGCAGCCGTTTCCTGTGGAAGTCTACCCCGGCCACAGAAAGCGCCATGATATCGGCAATTTCCTTGCTCGATCGGCCGTTGCGTACCAGGTTCGCCACTTCGATTTCCTGCGGGGTAAGCAACAACCCCAGTGATGATAGTGTTCTTAAAAACGGGGAAATGATATCTCTGAGGTTGTTGTCGGCTATTTCAGCCAGCGTGCGGTGCTTGTCCGACAACCTGCCCTGCAGCAGCTTCTCGATGTAGGGCAGCACCAGACGATCGACGTTGTTATAGACCGTTTCTTCAAGCCTGGTTCTGTCTTCATCGCGCTGTCGTAAAAGTACCCGGAGCGCCGTATTGGTTTCTTCCAGTTTTTCTCTTTCCTGAAGCAATTCCAGCTCTTTTTCCCGGAGCGCTTCCTGCATCTCCATGATCGGGGTAATATTTTCATGAGTGACAATTGCTTTGGCCTGCTGTTCTTCCCTAAAAGGTACCACCCGAACGATGAACCAGCGCTTCTGCTCGGGAGAGTGACAGGGGTAGTGAGCCATGAACTCAGGCAGTTTCCCCGTCAACACTGCGCGAATACCCTGGGCCACCTTATTTGCTTCTGCAGCTTCTTCACTTTTATCATCTGAGGCCAATTGACAAATATTGAGATAGTTGGTGCCAACGCTCTGGAAGGATTCCTGCATTTCATTATCGCTGGCAAACTGATCCCAGGTCCGGTTGGTTTCCAGTATGATTCCTTCCTCGTCAATGATTGCCACATGAGCGGAAATCGAGTTGACCACTTCCCTATAGAGATCGCTTGTACCCATGACACCCCCTTTATTCATAGTTTATACTATCAATAATACACCATTTCTCTTTTGTTGTGTCAAGAGGGTTAGATCTTAGAATTTTTCTATAACGATGGGCAAAACCATCTTTAGATATAGTTTTTCTGGGAGCTAAACCGATGAAAGGCGGCATTGAATCACTCACTTGGATCAGGGATAAAAATGGTAAAGAATACATCTGTTCACTCGAGAACAGTGATAAAGCGAAGTATGAAGATCTGAGTGAAAAAGAAAAACGACGTTGTACCGATGTAAGTCAAATTATTGGTACTGAGCGTTGGTAGCCTAGAACTCCTCCATGTTCCCTGCGGTTTGGTATTAAGGCAGGGGACACGACCCCCTCGGAGCACCATCCTAGCGGTGGTGCTCCATCCGGTTTGCGGCTGCTGTATCACTGTTTTTACTTGATCTATTACAATATTTTTGTCAGGCTGTGGATGGACCTCGGAGTTCTTAGTACCTATACTTTACTTGATCGGTTTGGTTCGAACCGGTTCCCCACCTTCCCCAATTCTTTTACGGAGGATCGCCATGTCAGAAAGTGTCTACAAGATTATCGAAATGGTAGGATCAAGCCCCGTCTCCTGGGAGGAAGCTGCTCAGAGCGCCGTTAGGTCAGCAGGTTTGAGCTTACGGGACCTGCGCATCGCAGAGGTTGTCAAACTTGATATGATTATCGATGATGGTAAGGCGGCCATATACAGAGCGCGGGTGAACCTGTCGTTCAAGATTCTTTCCGACTGACGAGACAAAGCCAGCGAGCAGCCGGTCAACTCGAAACACCAATTGTTGAGGGGGCAGCAAGGCTTGTGCCCCGGACAGCACTACCATCCTGCTATCTTCAATGCGGACCATTTCGGTCCTTGAGGGATCAGTGTGTCTGCACTTCCACGAGGCCAGTTTGTGGGCCTCTCATCCTTTTTAGGGTCTTTTACCAGCTGCGGTTTAACGATGGAACATGGTGAAAGCTCCATGAGACTTCACGATCAGGTGTGTTGCGACCAATTTTTCTTATTCCCCAAAGACAAATGATCGCAAAGCATGTATGATACCTCTCCTACAGATAGCGATATAATCTTTAAAGGAAAACTGGAGGCTATTCCGGATGGACAGATTCGCCCTCCCCGCTGGTGGCAACTGGATAGTTATCATCGCAATTTTCGGGGCTTCAATCTCTTTGGCAGGATTTACCTCAAAGTGGGTGGCCGGCTTTTTTCCCGCCTTAAGCCGGCATGGATTTTTAGTCTATTTAAGCCTTACGACCCTGTACTTCAGTATCATTACAGTAGTGATGAAACAGCTCATGTGAGAGATCTGCCAGGGCACCCGTACCCCACCTCTGCTATTCACCACAGCAACCTTGCCGAACTGTCAGGCGCTCTATCCTGAGCAATTCTCGATCCGCTCTGGCTCCACAATATGCTCGCGACATGCTCTCCGGAGACAAGAATGTCTCTGTCCATCTGGTAACAGATATTGGCCCAATTAAGAGGCTTTGCAGCTATTCGGTTTCCCTAATGTGTTTAACTATAGGTGATTGCTCACAATTGTCAAAAATTTACCATAACATATTGTTTTCATTCGTTTATACTGGTACTAATGAAATTCATCGAGTGGTTCTCTTCAGAAAAAAACCACTTCCAGATAAAAATAAATGATGCTTATTATCATTTTTTATTCTAGAATGTTAAAAAAAAAGATGATGTCTCTCATCATTTTGCCTAAAAAAATAAGCGGGCTATGCCCGCTTACAATAAAGACGCCCGTATCGCTTTGAGCCACTGAGAAGGTAGAGACGGGCGTCAGTCGCATAGATTTCTAGACGATCAAAAAGCAGACGGCTGTACTGTCGATAAAAGTGAAAGCAGGGAAATTCCGCCATTCCTGGGCAGTCCAGGTCCTGAGTGCGGACGACCCTGTTGTCACGGACATCGGCTCCGATCAATAACTCAGGTTGATGCAGGCAGAGGCAAACAAACATCAAAACTTTCGAGCGTAGACAACAAGAGGAGGTGATAAAGAATCTGGCGCTCAGCCGCAAAACGATAACCCCAACGGTTATGAAACTAGAATAACTGAGTGAGAGATAGAGGAGGGACGTTACATGGATCCAAAAATGTGGGTGTATATCTTTCTAGGATTATACATAATCTATTGTTTCTGGTGGGGGCTCAGAGGGTACTTCACCGAAAAAACCGCTTCAGGGTACGCCATCGGCGGCCGTTCAATCCCGTTTATCGCGTTTCTCATGGCTGCAACCGCGGCCTCGTTTTCAGGCTGGACCACGGTTGGGCACCCCGGTCTCATCTGGCGTGACGGTCTGGCTTACGCTTTCGCTTCATTTTATGTACTGACGATTCCGATCACCGGTGCATTTTTCGCCAAGAGAAACTGGCTGATGGGCAAGCGCTATGGATTTGTAACTCCCGGCGATATGTTTGCCTACTATTACAACAACGAGGGAGTCCGCTGGTTGACCGTGCTCTCTGCTGTACTCTACTCGATGTTCTATTCCGGCCTGCAGCTCATTGCCGCAGCCAAGCTGTTCAACATCGTTGCTGGTGTACCTTATACCGCCGGTCTGTTTTTCATGGCCTTCATCGTCTGGTTCTACGTCGTGACCGGAGGGCTGAAAGCCTCCACCTGGGTTGGCGTAATCCAGTTCGTCCTCCTGGTGCTCAGTATTGTGGTGCTCGGTTTCTACTCCGTCAAGGCGCCAGCGCTGGGCGGCTGGGGAGCCTTCTCCGCAGAAGTCGCCAAACTTGACGTGAAATATCTGGAAGTACCGGCAGTGATCAAATTCCAGCTCGGTACAGGAGGCTGGACGGCGGTCATGATTCTCACCTACATGTTCGCCCTGATGGGAATCCAGTCATCTCCCGCCTTCACCCTGTGGAACTATGGTATGGCGTCCCCGAAACCGCTGGCCTGGCAGCAGGTCTTCATGTCCACCTTCGTGGTCGGTATTGCTCTGTTCTTCTTTACCGCCTTCCAGGGCATGGGTGCCCGCGTCCTTGCAGGCATGGGGGAAATCAACCCACAAGTTGACGGTGACGTGGTACCGATGCTGATGAACTATCTGCTACCGGGTCCAATGATGGCGATCGTTTTCCTCGGTATCATCGCCGCGATTCACTCCACCGCGGCCCCGTATATCGGCACCGGCGGCACCATCGTGCTGCGCGATGTCTACTGGCGCTATATCAAGAAACAGGAAGCCGGCCACTCAGAGCAGATCTGGGCTAACCGCGTCTTCGTTACGGTCATCACCGCACTGGCGGTGGGCGTGTCCCTGACCGCTCCCGGCGCCATCGTTATGATTGGTGGTTTTGCCACGGCCTTCGGCTTCATCATGTACCTGATGCTGCTGGGCGTTCATTACGGCTTCAAGTATCCGAGTGTCGGCGTGGTAGTCGGACTGATCGGTGCCATTGCAGCCTGTTTTGTCACCTACTTCTACTACAAGTACCCGCTGACCATGCACACCGCCTTCTGGGGTCTGTTCGCCGGTCTGATAATTGCCTACATCTTCCGCGGCCTGGGAGTCAAGGACAACGAAGAGACCATCAAGCGGCAGGCAGAAGTCCGGGCCTGGTTAGATGATATAGACGGTCCGTCCGAGAGCGGCCAGAAATGGCGAAATGCCATGAAATTCCTGGTTCCGGTTTGGTACGTATTCGCCATCGGACCGCTTTGTATCCTGGGCAACTCGGCCTTCTCCTTCAGCGGTTTCACCCCGCTCTGGTCATGGCAGATTGTCTGGTGGCTCATCGGTATCGTCATGATGTGGGCCCTGTGCTTCAAAGCTGAGATGTCTACAACTTCAGATGCTCAGATTGAACGGGCAGACACCGATCAGATGATCGTGGTCAAGGAAGCTTAAAAATAAGTCTGTGTCCAACGACAAGACAAGGAGGATACCATGACAAAAGATGTAATGTGGCTCATCATTGTACTTGCTGCCGGCATCATTCTCGCCGGATCATTTGGCTGGGGATGGTGGGGATAACATAGCTGATTAGCTAACCCAAACCAAGGCGGTCCGGACTCCATGTCCGGACCGCCTTTTTTTATGGTAGTGAGAATCTATTTAATGCGGCAGGCCTTCAGAACGAAATAACCTATAAAAGCGCCTACTCCGTAATAGGGAATCCGGTTCAAAGAAAAACTGTCACCGATAATCGTCTGGCCGCCCATAGTGATGGAGAAATTTTCGACCAATCCGGGATATTGCCAGAAGAGCAGTTCCAAAGCTGAGAACACCAGGAAGAGTATAATCAGCAACGGTGTTTCCCGCAGTGTGGGCTGGATAAGCTGAATCACCAGCGCCCAAATGATCACAAAAAGAACTCCGGCCAGATAATTGCCCACCTGATCGCTGTAGGGTCCACTGTAGAACTTGAAAGATAACCACAGTGGCAGGCAGATGACCAGAAACTGAAGCAGAATGCGGCGTTTCTTTATCGGTACTTCCCGGTTACCCGCAGATTTTTGTTGTTGTACTTCAGTTGTACTCATCAATAGCCCCAGCGGTTGAGATTAAAATACTTTCTTCGTCAATCCTCAAAATACCTTCCTTATATAGAAAATTGCTCCCCACAAATCAAGCGTAAATCATTGAAATACAACTGGTTAGCTGAAACATCCAGGGTCGGAGGCTGAACCGCAGGTCAACGATGGCACCGTCGTACCCTGGAAGGGGTGGGGATTTCACACAATTCCGGTAATCTCGATGCTCATTTTCTGCTGAATTCCCTCGATCCTTTTGAAGATCTCTTTGAGCATGGTCTGATCGATGCGGGTGAGATGTTTGGGATTGATAAAATTGTCGGCTTTGCCGTCTTCTTCGGTAATCGCGGTGATCTGGCGGATGAACCGGAGATTCATCAGATAACGGTACGACTGGACTATATCGTCGTATTCGCTGTCGGTCAACTGGCGCCGCTCATGGATACGTTCCAGTCTCTGCAGGGTGTTGGTCTCCCGTATCCCGAGCTTCAGGGCATAGATACGAGCGAAATCGATAATCGGCATCACCGCCCGCTTGATGTCGAAGGAATCCTTGTGCTCGCCTTTGGACTCCACGACAATATTACGGAAAAACCCCAGAGGCGGTTTGAAGTGGAGGGCGTTTTCCACCATATATCGAAAAAAGCCCGACCAGTTCCCCAGCGATTCGAAAAGAAAATCGTTCAATTCCGCGGCCAGCGAACGCGATCCCCAGCCCCATCTGAAATCGAAAAAAACACTTGATTTGAGCAGATCCTCCGGACCGGCGGCATTGATCCAGCCGGAAAAATATTTCTTCCACTGAACGAGCGGCTGGCACCACTCGGGATTCTGCGCCATATTGTTGCCCTTGCAGAAAGCAAACCCGGCCTGGTCGAGCCAGCCGCAAATATCTGCCGCCAGATCGAGGAAATATCTGCCGGCCAGGTCCCTCTGGTTCTCATCTTCGAGATCTTCATAGATGATGGCGTTGTCCTGGTCGGTCTTCAGGGTCTGCTCGTTGCGCCCTTCGCTGCCCATAATGATGAAGGCAAAGCGGCAGGGAGGAGGACCGGCTTTGTCGACTGCCAAACCGACTATTTTCTCCAGGACCGCATCGGCCACCGTGGTGATCAGACTGGTCAGCGCCTCAGGCTGTGCGCCGTTCTTGATCGGTTCAAAAAGCAGTCCGGGCAGCCGGCTATGAATATTGATCAGCTGATCCGCTGAGGAGGCATGATTGATCTCCTGAATCAGGAAATAGGACGACCTGCTCTGTTCGGTGATAATTCTCCGATAGGTGAGAATACCTGAAATCTCACCATCGTCATTGGCGACGGGCAGGTGGGAGATATCCTTCTGCACCATGAGCAGGTAGGCCTCGAAAAGCTGGGCATCCTCCGGCAGGGTGATAAGCGGGGCCGACATGATGTCCGCCACCGCTGCATCTCTGTTGAAGCCGGTGGCCACCACCCGCTTCCTCAGATCCTCATCGGTGATAATCCCCTGATACCCTCCCTTTTCGTTCTGGACCAGAAGGTAGCCGCTGTTTTCTTCGGTCATTTTGCCGGCGGCGTCCCGTATGGCCATGGTTGCTGGACAACTCAGCAGAAGCGGACTGTGTATTGAAGAAATGCGCTGCTGGAAAAACGGTGAGGTTTTTTCGGCCGGTTCCACCTGCCGGGAGATCATTTCCGCATACGACCTGTCCAGCATCTTCTTGCCGAAGGTGTTGGTGAAGAATTCTTTGAAATCTTCGACTTCATCGCACAACTCGAGAAAGACCTTGGCCGGCAGTGTGTAAAAGGTCGTATCCTCGCTTATTCTCATGGTCCTGACAGCCAGGGAACTGTTGAGCAGCATCGAGATGCCGCCAAAACAGTCTCCCTCGGAGAGCATGCGGCGCAGGGTCTTTTCGCCGTTTTTTTCGTAGTAGAGCTCAGCCGAACCATCAACTACCACCCAGAGTGAAGAGACCTTGGTTTTGCCGCGCACGAATTTCACTTCATTCTTCTTACCTTTCTCTTCGACGAAATGGTGCCGCAACTCTTCTATCTTCTGCTTCGGCAGAAAAGAAAAAGGGGGGGTCTGGGCAATGGTGGTCAGGTCGATGGGCGCCATGTTGTCAGGTACATCTTAAATGATGCAGCACATCTGCTGGCCTGCATGGAGGATGTAATATCCCAAGTTTCTTTATTTAAAGACAGTTTTACCAAGGGGTCAACAAATCAATGCGCACCCAGGCCGAATCAGTCATCGCTGTTCAGCTGTCTTCCAGGGTCTGTCTGATGGCTCTGCTCACCACCGGCAGCGTTACCGGTTTTTCCAGAATGGTGGTAATCCCCAGAGCTCTGGCTTCCACCGTCTGCGTACTTTCCGAAAACCCGCTGATCACAAGGGCCCGCTGATCGGGATTTATCTCGAGCATTTTCCTGTAGAGCTGGCAGCCGTCCAGATCATTTTCCATGATCATGTCGAGGATCACCAGGTCGACCCGGCAGGAGCGCATAAAGCCCAGTGCCTGTTCACTGGTGGTCGCGCAAAAGGCCTTGTAGCCGATACTGCTCAGCATGTTCTGCAGGGTTTCGTTCTGCTCGACTTCATCGTCCACCAATAAAATGGTCTCTCCACCGCCATTGTCCTGCTTTCTGCGCTCAACCTGCGTGACTGCCGGTTCTTTACCCGAGGCCGGCAGATAGACATCAAAACGGGTGCCCGACTTGTCACTGACCGGCTCGACCCAGCCGTCGCTTTCCATGACGCTGTTCCAGACGATAGCGAGACCGAGCCCGGTTCCGCTTCGACCGCTTTGCTTGGTCGAATAGAAGGGATCGAAAATGTGCTCGAGATCTTCCGGGGCGATACCTTCGCCGTTATCGGCAATACTCATTTTTACATAATTGCCGACCCGCATCGACTGGTCCCGCATGACCGGATTGGCAAACCTGGTGTTCTCGGTACTGATATTAATTATCCCGTCGTGACCGATGGCCTCCAAGCCATTGCCGATCAGATTCAGCAATATTTTGTGGACCCGCTGGGGAGAACAGAAACAACTCTGCAGGTCCGTCTGCAGCCTGGTGTCAATCACTACCCCCGGGTACTCGGCCAGCCGCTCATTATGTTCAATCGATTCGAGATGGGAAAGGATCTGCTCATTGAGATCAAGGGGCGGCGGTTTTGTCTTTTTGCCCCGGGCCACCGACACCAGGTCGGCAACCACGGCAGCGGCCCGCTTACCCGCCTCCTGGATCTTCTTGATTTCCTCGAAATAGGGATCCTGTTCCTGCATCTTCTTCAGCAGGATTTCCGGGTAGCTTACCACCGCGGTGAGAATATTGTTGAGATCATGGGCCACGGAGCCGGCCATCAGCCCAAGGGCCTCAAGCCGGTTTGCCCGGGCCAGTTTATCCTGCAAAGCAAGCTTGTCCTGCTCGGCCTGGACCCGTTCGCTGATGTCTCTGAGCACCCAGATCCTGGCTGGACGCCCCAGGTAGTCCATGGACCTGTGCCGCACCTCCAGCGGAAACCTGGATCCGCTTTTTCTGAGCCCGGTGCATTCGGCTCCATACCCCGTCTTAGCCACCTCATCTTCGTCCAGTTCCTGCAGAGCATCTCCAACGATGACCGTGTCCGGAAAAGGCCGCTGTATCAATTCTTCCTTGGTGTAGCCAAACATTTGAAAAAACTGGCTGTTTGCCTCCACCAGCAGATTTTTTTCCACCACCGCGATGCCTTCCCATCCTGCTTCGGCCAGGATCTGAAACCTGGCCTCGCTGACCCTCAGGTCTCGGCGCAGCTTGTTGTGCTCCACCGCTTTGCCGATTACCTTGATCAGGTGTTCGTGATTGATCGGCTTTGAGAGGAAATCGTAGGCACCCTGCTTCATTGCCCGGACTGCAATCTCCACCGTATTGAGACCGGTAAGCATGATGGCACTGGTGTCCGGGCATGAGGTGGTGATGAATTCCGCCAGATCACAGCCCGACATGTCGGGAAGACCGACATCGAGCAGGGCGATGTCGAACTCCTTTTCTGCTAACAGCTTTCTCGCCTCACTGCCGGTAAGTGCTCGGGCACAGGAATAATTGTAGTGGTCGAGCACGCCCTGCAGACCGTCGATGAATCGCTCCTCGTCATCAACCAGCAATATCTTGACTTTGTCCTTCATTGCACGGGGGCGCCCAGGCTACTCATTTCTGATCGGTAAACCAATTTCAAAAACAGTACCCCGATCCGGTTCGCTGCTGCACTCTATCGTCCCGCCCAGGTCATTGACTGCTTTGCTGACGATTGACAGACCAAGTCCGGAATGACCGATACCTTTGGTGGAGATGAAGGGGGTGTAGAGATTTTCCTTCACCGTAGCGGGCAGCCCCGGACCGTTGTCCTCCACGCGGATGACGATTTCGCCCTCCGCATCACTGTCGGGTGGTTGTTTTCGGCTGGTGGTAACCACCACCGTTCCCTCACCGTCCATCGCTTCGGAACCGTTTTTCAGCAGGTTAATGATGATCTGCTTGATACCGTCCGGCGATGTCCTGATCAGCGGCAGATCGGGATCGGAGTTGAATATGACTTCGGTTGCCGTGTCGCTGAGAAACGAGGATTTGACGAGCTGTACGATGTCGGAGATAACATTGTTGACATTGGTCAGATCGGAGGTTGCAAATGACCTCTGGGCAAAGGTGTCGAGTTGGTTGATCATAGCTGAAATGCGGTTGATCTCATCCGATATGATGCCCAGTTCCTTTTTGATGCTCTCCTCATCTGCCACCTTCATTTTCAGGGTGGTCAAATAATTGTGGATGATTCCCAGAGGGTTGTTGACCTCATGGGCGAATTTTCTGGCCGTCATTGAGATAGCGGCCTGGCGCTCTGTTTCGATCTCCTCGGCTTTTCTGGCTTTCATTTCGTCCAGATAAAGACTCATGCCCGCCTGCTGGGCAATGGTCCTGAGCAGGCGGTAATTGTTTTTCGACAATTCAGTCATGGTCTCGGGCAGGCCGACTAGGGCCACGCCGACTTCCTGCTTTTCGGCGGCCAGCGGCACCAGCGCCACAACCCGGCGGTTAAGGGCCGACAGCACCTGTCTATCGGCGAGGTTCTCCAGCTCTTCAGCTTCTCTCAGATAGTCCAGGGAACGGCTCTGATAGGCCTTGACAATGCGGCTGCTGCTCTTCTGGATCGGCAGTATCAGCTCCTGGCTGAGTCCTCGAAGCTTGTTCACACTTGAGACACTGCCACTGAGCAGCACCTCATCCCTGTCCGGCAACAGCAGTATGGTGCGGTCAAAGCCGAAAAGCACCTGCAGCGACTGCTCGAAGGCCCTGATCATCGTCTCACGGTTTTCGGCCTGGGTCATATTTTCCAGAAAGCCGGAGAGCAGCGAAATACCTTTAATACGCGAGGCCAGATTGGCGTGCAGAGTTGCCCCTTCCTCGGCGACTATAATAGTGCGCCCCTCCAGCCCATCCTCGGGGGACGGAGGCTCCACCACGATGCCAAGCTCGGAACTGATCTGCAGAATCTCCTCATCGGCCGCCTCGACGATCTGCCCAAGATCCTCCCCCCCCAGTCCGAGCAGCAGGTCGACGATTCCGCGGGCGGACTCGCGACTACCGTCCTTGCTCAGCTGGTTGGCCGCGTAGATTATCTTGACCAGGGGAAACGCGCCTGTTACCCGTTCTGGTGCCTCATGATGATAGCTGATGGCGTCGCCGATCAAAGAGTTGAGGTTCCAGTCGGCCACCAGCCAGGCGCCAATCTCGGCATGGTTGGAGCCGATATGGCTGTGCTCGGTTTCCAGCAGGTCATCCTGCTGCGGTGCTTCGGCCAGCACCGCTTCATACTGGTCGGGATAGGCGGAAACCAGTACGAGCTTGCCCAGGTCATGCAGCAGGCCGCCCAGATAGGCATCATCGGGCTTGGCCTGGCCGTGATGTTCGGCAATGCGCCGCGACAGACAGGCGCACTTGAGGCTGTGATGCCAGAATGAATGGATATTGAAGTAAGTGAGGCTGGTGAATAGATCGCTATTGAAAACCTGATGGACAGCCGCGGTGACCGCCATATTCTTGACTGAATTGGCACCGAGGTAGACCACCGCCTGATCAACCCCGCTGTAGGTGGTTTTCAATCCGAAGTAAGCGGAATTGACCAGTTGCAGAACTTTATAGCTCAGGGAAGGATCCTTATCGATGAGAGAGGCAACCTGGGTCAGCGGGGTTGCCTGGTTATCGCATGCTTCCAGAAGTCTGACAAGGATCTCGGGCAGGACTGGTACATGGCCCGACTCCTTGATCCGGTGAAAAACTGTTTCCCTGGTTGACATAGAGGATAGAGTGCAGCGTTTTCCTAATTTATATACGGGTGAAGCTCCCTCGCCTGCCTGAACAACACGGTTGTGTTACCATTAATAGCACAATTTACAAGGCCTTTCTACCTCTCTGCTGCGTGCCCCCTGGTTGTGTCCACACCACCTGGAACTAAAAACGAGCCCGAGATCTATATTTTTTAAGAGGCTGAATCGGGCGTGAAAGTTGCATCGGTTAAGGTAAAGCCAGGATAGGCCGAATCCTGCCACAGAATTGTGGTATAATGAAGTATACACAGTGCTGTGCGACACAAGTGTCGCGTTGGGTAAACTTTCAGCAGCCGGGTATCCACCATGCTTCCTGCCTCAGAATCTACTTCCCTGCCTTGCGATGATGAACTTGTCAGACGGTCCAATATACTTCAGGCGATAATCCGTCTGAGCAACGAACAAGTATCCGGCCTGAACCGCAATGAGTTGCTTCTCAGATGTGCGGAAATATTGCTCAAGTTCAGCAGCTTCAGTGGTGGCTGGATCGGCAGGCACGACCCGGAGACGAAGGAGATCACGCCGCTTGCCTTTCTGCAGATCGGTGCTGACAGCAATGATGAGCAAAAGATTTCACGCAAGCTCATCCTGCTCGACAGTACATTGATCAAATCGATCCAGGAATCGGCGGAATCGGGTGAACCCGCACTGTTCACCAACATCGATCCCCCGGTCACCCTGCCGCTCACCCCGGAACGGGCCATCTTCCGATCATGCAGCATCTGGCCGCTGAGCCACCACAATTTCGTCTATGGCGTGGTGGCTGTTTTTTCTGAGCAGCCTGACGGTTTTCCTCCGGATGAGCTCAAATTCCTGGAAGCCACTGTCGCAGACCTGTCGCTCGCCCTCTATGCCCATGATGTTTCCGTGCAGCTTCAGTTCGAACGGGATTTCAATACCGAGATCATCGACTCGATCCAGGCTCTGATGGTGTCCATCACGCCCTGCGGTAAAATTCTGCGCTTCAATGCCGAAGCCGAAAAGGTAACCGGCTACCGTGAGCAGGATGTAATAGACAGCTATTGGGTAGATATTCTGCTGTCACCTGAAAACCGTCTGCACTATCAGAATGTTATTTCCAGACTATTGAAAACAAATGCCGGAAATCTCAGCTTCAGGGCCTCACTGCGCACCAAGAAAGGAGACCTGAGAACCATTGACTGGCACAGCTCCATTAAGCCCGACATTGACCAGGGATCTGTCGGCATGGTGCTCTTTGGCCTAGATATCACCGATCAGTTGGCCGCCGACAGAAAATATGACAGTGCCGTTGCCAAGTGGGAAAATATTTTCGCAGCCATTCAGGATCCGGCTCTGATCACCACCCGAGACGGCACCATTATCGATGCCAACCATGCAACCTTCACCGCGGCGCGTAAATCCAGAGATGAGGTGATCGGCGAAAGTGTCTGCCAGATATTGCACGGGGGCAGAAAAAAAGGCAGCGTCTGTCCCCTGGAAGCCCAGATCAAAAGCGGTGAAAGCAGAATACTGCACACCGAGCTCAGCGGTCTGCACGGCGATTATCTGCTTACCGTCAGCCCGTTGGAGTATTCGGCCGGGTCCGACGAGGCGACCTTGCTGGTGGCCAGGGACATGACCGAGGAAGAGCGCCATAAAGCGGAAGCGCTGCGCGCCGCTCAGCTCGCTTCGATCGGCGAGCTGTCGGCCGGGGTTGCCCACGAGATAAACAACCCGATAAACGGCATCCTCAACTATGCCCAGATGCTCACTGACCTTGCCCAGGACAGCCAGAGCGAAGAAGTAATCGGCCGTATCAACACGGAGGCCAAACGGATCGCCTCGATTGTTCGCAACCTGCTTGATTTCAGCAGACACAGGGTGGAAGAACCGGAACCAGTGGACGGCGCCGCGCTGCTGGAAGACTGCCTTGAACTGGTCCAGCACCAGTTATTGAAAGACCATATTATCATAGAGCGTATCCTGGAACAGACTCTGCCTCTGGCCTTCTGCAACAGATCCCAGATGCAGCAGGTGTTTCTCAACGTCATCTCCAACAGCCGCTATGCGCTCAACGAAAAATTTCCGGGCAGCCACCCCGACAAAAAACTGCACTTCAGCATATCCCTGGTACATCATACCAATGCCCCCTATGTCCGGTTCACCATGACCGATTACGGCACCGGAATCGAACACCATTTGATCAATCGCGTGTTTGACCCGTTTTTTTCGACCAAACCCAACGGCGCTGGCACGGGTCTCGGACTCAGCATCTCCTATGGGCTGGTGAGAGACAACGGCGGGTACATGCGCATTAAAAGCCTGCTTGACAGCTATACATCGATCATTATCGATCTTCCCGCGGCAAAAAACAGGAGCAATGAAGATGGATGAACCGCATCGCAACTACGCGCTTATCTCGGCAGTGCTATTTATCTATACCCTCATAATTGTCGCACCCTTCACCATTACTAGCGGGGGGCAGCTGCCCTCATTGGCCTGGCAACTGGCCGGGTTCGCCCTGTTGTTTGGCCTTGTGCTCTACATCATCATCCGGCTCCACGACGAACAGAACCGGAAACTGTTCGCCTCCCTCGAACAGAGACTGGCCGCAGCCGAAAGGAACAAAAGGGACGCAGAGCATGGGCATCATGAGGTAATGGAAAAAAAACTTGTCGAGATAGGTATCATAAATGCTTCTCTGAATAGAGAGGTTGCCGAACGGATGCAGGCCGAAACGGAAAGCAGGGAACTGCAGAAGCAGATGGAGCTGATTCTCAACTCTGCGGGTGAAGGAATTTTCGGCCTCGACATCCATGGCAACGTCACTTTTGTGAATACCGCTGCCTCCCTCATGACCGGGTGGGAGCGGGAGGAAATGATCGGTAAACCGCACCACGAGCTTGTGCACCACAGCCATCCCGACGGTTCCTCCCACGACTCTGAGCAGTGCCTGATCACCCAGGCCTGCAGGGACGGGCTGGTCCATATCAGCGCCGACGACTGTTTCTGGACCAGAGAAGGCGACCACTTTCCGGTCGAGTATGTGAGCACCCCGATCGTTGACGACGGCAGGTTGTGCGGTGCAGTAGTGGTGTTCAGGGATAAAAGCACCTTTAGCTGAGTCGGCGCGGCATGGCCTGACCGGTGACGGAGACTGAATAATGATGACACATACAGCCAATGAAGGGTCGATCCTGGTGGTCGACGATGAATCGAGTCTCAGGGAGACCTTTCATTTCTTTCTGACCAGAGACGGGTACGCGCCTGTTCTTACCGCCTCGGGATACGAAGAGGCGCTGGCCATGATCAGGACCGAAAAGATAGACCTGATCATCAGCGATATCGTACTGGAAAAATCTTCCGGTATCGATCTACTCAAATTCACCCGGCAGAACAACATCGACTGCCCGTTCATCATCATCACCGGTTTTCCCGATGTCAGCACTGCCGCCGAGTCTTTAAGATTCGGCGCCTTCGACTATATCGTCAAACCGGTCGAAAAAGAGGCCCTGCTGCGTTCCGTCCGGCTGGCCCTGCAGCAGAGATACCTCGAGATCGGCCGCCAACAAGCTGAGGAGGAAAGGGAGCGCTACCGAATATTTCTGGACGCGGTATTCAAAAGTGCCGGGGACGGCATCGTCATCATCGACGAGCAGCAGACCATCGTCAAGGCTAACGAGGCTGCCCAGGCGCTGTTCGAAGAGCTGCTGCCTGGGCTGGGCGTCGGCTCGCGGCTCGGATCCGAGTTCGCCGACTCCGGTTTTGCCGCCTTGCGCGACGACCTGCTCCGGGTGCTGCGCACCGGAGCGGAAGTGAAAGAACATCGCTTCGAATGCACGACGTCGGACAACCAATTGAGGATTCTCAGCCTGTGTGCATCTCCTCTGGTCATTGACGATGCCACCCAAGGCGGTGCCGTGATCGTCATTCGCGACATGTCACAGCCCCCGGGGGCCGCCACCGGTAGCAGGAACAGATTCCATCGGTTCATCGGCGGCAGCCTGTCGATGCAGGCCCTCTATACCCTGATTGAGAATGTCGGCCGGGTCGACACCACGGTTCTGATCAGCGGCGAATCCGGTACCGGTAAGGAATTGGCAGCCGAGGCCCTGCACCGGGAATCAGGAAGAGGCAGCCGGCCGCTCATCAAGGTGGATTGTACCGCCATTCCCGAGAATCTCTTGGAAAGCGAACTTTTCGGTCACAAAAAAGGTTCGTTTACCGGTGCTGACAGGGACCGAAAGGGACTTTTGCTGCAGGCCGACGGCGGTACCCTGTTCCTGGATGAGATTGGCGAAATATCGGCCATGACCCAACTTCGGCTGCTTCGCTTTCTCCAGGAACGTACGTTTTATCCGGTAGGCAGCGACAAGCCCATGGTCGTCGACACCAGGATTATTACCGCCACCAATGTCGACCTCAAGGAAAAAGTGCAGGAGGGGAGTTTCAGGGAGGATCTCTACTTCAGGCTTAAAGTTATCGACCTGACCCTGCCGCCGCTTAGAAAACGCATGGATGACGTGCCGCTGCTGGTCGACCATTTCATTAAAAAATACAGCAGCACCCTGGAAAAGAAAATTCACGGCATCTCGGATAACGCCCTGTCCATGCTAAACAGCTATCACTGGCCCGGAAACGTCCGGGAGCTGGAGCATATCGTAGAGCGGGCCGTGGTACTCTGTCAGGGTGCGACCATCACCACCGGCGAACTGCCCCATGATCTTACCCATCCTGACTTCCCGCTGGATGACATCAGGCCCGCCTCGCCTTCCAAGACCGGTGGGGTAAACAATAATCTCGTCCCCCGCCCGACCGACGCAGAGGAAAAGCTTGGTGCAGAAGGAGCCAGAATTCTCGACACCCTGGCCAAATGCGGCGGCAACAAAGCCAAAGCCGCCCGGCTCCTGGGCATTGATCGATCAACCCTGTACAGAAAAATCAGGGATCTCGAGCTCGACCTGTCAGTCATTGCGCTGGAATAGGTTCCGCCGCACAAGTGGTGCATTATTTCTGCCGCCGCGCCACAATTGTGTAGCTTGCACCGCTCACAACTGTTCCATCCACAGCCGACCTCATCCCCCTCTCGCTTCCGCCCCATTCCCGGCCCCCGCGGCCGCCTTCTTCAAAAGGCTCAATCTTGCTCCTTGAATAACCTCATAAGCTATTGGAAAAATATAATTTTTGGGCGCAAAACAAGTTTCTGAATTGCGCCTGCCTGTTTACTCGTGAGCTGTTGCAGAAACACGCACATCAGGCATCCTACATGCATTACCGACGGTAAGACAGAGGTGCAGACGAACCCGGTTGCCAAGGAAGCGGGATGATAGGTTCAATCGCCAATAATCCGCCCCCTGAGGTGGAACTCGATGACCGACTGGACAATGAGTCCTGGTGCCTTTCCTATGCATTCAGGCTCAGGTGGCCGCAGGGCTTTGTCTGTCCAAGCTGCGGAGCCGCTCACCCGAAATCCAGCTTTCAGGAAAAGCCTCTCTGCCGGGCCTGCGGCCGCTCTACTTCGATAACCGCGGGAACCTTGCTGCACGGCAGCAAGAAAAGCCTCGGTACCTGGCTCAGGGCACTCTGGTGGCTGAGCGGCGAGCGCTGCTCGATCAGTATCATGAAATTAAAAAACCACCTTGGTTTCAGTAGCTACCAAACCGGCTGGGCCTGGATGAAAAAACTGCGCTTTATCATAAGCTTGGCCAACCGGACAAAATGTTGCGGCATAGTCCTCGTCGACAGCGTGCCGGCCGAGCGCTCGGTGACCGGCGAACAGCTTCTCAGCGCCATCGAGTCGGTGGCCCACGGCCACGCCACCGGCCGACTGCAAATGCAGCTCAATGATTCATTGAGCCGGGAAGCGATCGCCCAATTCTGCAGGCAGACCGTGACCCCAGGCAGCGTCATAATTGGTCCGGGGCGGGCGCCGTTCACCTCCGTTCGTATGGAGGAAATGATCTACACCACTGAAGATTCGTCATTTCACCATGAGGAAATCCTGCGGCTCTGTGCGTCCTACCAACTTTGGCGCCGCCGCAATAAATGCCGGTGGTCACCCCGCCTCTCAACTCAGAGCCTGGTGGATGAATTCTGTTTTTTCCACAACGGCACGCTCTGCACCAACAGGGAGCCCCTCTTTGAAGACCTTGTCTTCAAGGCACTTACTCATCCACCCTTGAACCTGGAGAGTCTCAAAGAGTTGCCGGCCTCCCCGGGAGGTGAAGCATGATCACCAATCGGCCTATTTTGATCGTCATCATCATCGTTATTTTCTGCCTCATCGGCTTCGCTTTTTTCCAAGCCAGCAACCGCCTGCCGGAAGAGACCTACAGCACTTTTTTGGACGATCTTAAAAGCGGCCGATTGGAGGAAACATCGATTAAGGGGAATGTTATAACTGCGACCGACCGGACCGGCGCACAATACACCACCTTCGTCCCCGACCTGAGTGCGCTGATGCCTCAGCTGCACTCCTCGGAAGTCACAATCAGGACCCATCCGGCGCCGAGGCTGACGCCCCTGTTCAGGGAGATGCTGATTATTCTCCTGCTGCTCGGCGGCTGGGCCATATTCAGCAGAAGCTCGCCAGCCTCCTCGAAACGCTTTCTCCGCACCGGCACCTTCACCACCGCCTCGAAAATAAAAACGGGGGTCACCTTTGCCGATGTGGCCGGGATAACTGAAGCCCGGGACGAATTGAAAGAGATCATCGATTTTCTCAAGCATCCAGACAAGTTTAGCAGGCTTGGCGGGCAGATACCCAAAGGGGTGCTGCTGGAAGGCCCACCGGGCACAGGCAAGACCCTGCTGGCCAAAGCCATCGCCGGAGAAGCGTCGGTGCCGTTTTTCTCCATGGGCGGTTCCGATTTCGTGGAAATGTTTGCCGGGCTCGGTGCATCGAGGGTCAGGAAGCTGTTCGAAGCAGCAAAGAAACAGGCGCCATGCATCATTTTCATCGATGAAATCGATGCCATAGGCGGCAAACGCAGCGCCGATTACCGCAACGGCTCCAACGACGAGAGAGAACAGACACTCAATGCCCTGCTCGTGGAAATGGACGGCTTCGCAACCAACGAAACGATCATCGTGGTAGCCGCCACTAATCGTTCCGATATACTCGACTCCGCCCTGCTCAGACCCGGCAGATTCGACCGGCGCATTACCCTGACTCTGCCGGATATAAGGGGCAGATTGAAGATTCTCCAGGTCCACGCCGCGGCTACCGCCCTGAGCGGCACGGTAGACTTGACCGCTATCGCCCGGAGCACCCCGGGATTCAGTGGAGCGGAAATTGCCAACCTGGTGAACGAGGCTGCGCTGCTGGCCGCCAGAAAAGGAAAAGAGCGAATCGAGCAGGACGATTTCGAAGAGGCCCAAGATAAGATAGTGATGGGACTCGAACGCAAGACCATGGTGGTCCATCAGGAGGCCAGAAGATTGACCGCCTACCATGAGGCCGGCCATGCCGTGCTTGCCAAGCTGCTGCCCGAGGCCGACCCGCTGCACAAGACCACCATTATCCCCCGGGGGCGATCACTTGGTGTCACCCAGCAGATGCCGATCGATGATCACCATGCCTATACTCGATCCTTCCTGCTCAACCGGATTAAAATTCTGCTCGGCGGTAGACTGGCCGAGGAACTGGTCTTTGGCCGGCTAACCACCGGCGCTAGCAACGACCTCCTGGTGGCGACCCGAATTGCCCATCGGCTGGTGTGTGAATTCGGCATGAGCGCTCAACTCGGGCCCGTTTCCTGCATTGGTGCGGGACCAGAGGATGGGGACCGGATAGCCGGGGATTTCTGGCGGCAAAGCCAGCAGACCCTGCGGGAGATCGATCTGGAAATCATGAGGCTGGTGCAGCACAGTAACGAGGCGGCCAGAGAGCTTCTCAAAGCGCACAACGAATTTCTGCACATGGTGGCGGAATCGCTGCTCGCCCATGAAACCCTCGACGGAGAGGAGGTCGATATCGTCTATCGCTGTTATCAAAACCATTTGAAGATGAAGGAAAAACAGGATGAAACAGAAGATTAGCAGGAGAAGGATATGGATCATACTGAGCCTCTGTGCTGCTGCGGCGTTCTGCCCGTCCGCAGCTGGCGCGCCGCGCCAGGCGGCCACCAAGATAGAAGCGCCTGAAGCCGCGCTGCTCGATGCCCTGAGCAACATCTATGAAGGGGTGAGGTTCGATCATGAACTGCACGCTTCGTATGCCTCCTGCGCTGAATGTCACCACCATGTCGCCGGCTTGCCTTCTGCAGATACCGCCTGCAACAGCTGTCACCGTCTCGGAACCAGCGCAAGTGTCCTGGACTGCAAGAGCTGCCACCGCAACGACCGGTTTTCCCAGCAGTCGTTGTCTGAGAAAAAAAACCAGACTGGCTACCATATCGATATCATCGGCCTGCTCGGCGCCTACCATTTGAATTGTCTGGGCTGTCACCTGTCTCTGACTGCCGGTCCCACCGGCTGCCTGGACTGCCACCGCAGGAAGGGGCCAGGCCCCTCAACTCCGGCACGGGTTGCTGGCCAAGAAGAGAGGAGAGCGAGATGAGAGCCAAAATCAGCAGACGAACGTTACTCAAGGGACTGGTCGCCGCCATGGCTTCGACTATCTCCATGGCGCCTTCACGGAAAAGCTCGGCGCATGATTTTCAGGGCTACGAGACGAACAGGGGAGTACTGGTGGACGTGAGCCGGTGTGTCGGCTGCCGCAGTTGTGAAGTGGCCTGCAGCCGGGAGCATGGGCTCGCTCCTCCTCCCGGCCTGGTTGATAATTACCGGCTGCTGGATCAGCAGCAGCAGGGGATGCGCAGAACCGACCAGAACGCGTTTACCGTGGTAAACCGCCATGAGTCGCCGCTTTTAACTCATCCGCTTTTCAAGAAAACCCAATGCAACCATTGTCTTGAACCGGCCTGCCTGACCGCCTGTTTTGTCAACGCCTACACCAAAACGCCGGAAGGTGCGGTTATTTATGACGCCGATGTCTGTGTGGGCTGCAGGACCTGCATGGTGGCCTGTCCCTTTTCGATTCCGGCCTTCAAATACGACAGTGCCTTCGCGCCCCAGATCATGAAATGCAATTTCTGCTTTGACACCCGATTGAGCAGGGGCAGGCCGCCAGCCTGCGTTGAGGCCTGCCCCATGGAAGCCCTCACCTTCGGTTATAGAAACGATTTACTCAGGGTCGCCAGAAAAAGGATACGGGATACCCCCGGCAGATATGAGAAGGCGGTATATGGGGAATTCGAAGCCGGTGGCACCTCATGGCTCTATATATCACCTGTACCCTTCGAGCAGGCGGGGTTCGATATTCACGTTCCCCGGCAGCCGATACTTAATTACGTCAAGGATTTTCTGGCCGTGGTGCCCATGGTCCTGACCATCTGGCCCGGTCTCTTTGCCGGCATCTACCTGCTGGCTAGGGCTAACAAGACGCACAAAAACACAAATGATCACGAGGATGTGAGCGATGAAACCAGTGAGCGCTAATATAACGGATGCGGTCGGTCAAGCCACCATCGTTTCCGGTTCCCACCGGGGATTGCTGGACAAAATTTTTCTTGGCTTATCGATCCGAAACTACCTGGGCCAGCTGCTGACCAACCCGGTCAACTGGATTCTCGGCCTCATACTTGCGATCGGCATCCCGCTCCTCTGCCAACGCTATCTGTTTGGCCTGCAGGCAATCACCCATGGCTCCCAGGACTACCCGTGGGGAATCCTCCTCGGTTTCGGCCTGTTCGGCATGGTGCCGCTGTCCGCCTCCGGATTTCTGCTCAGTACGACGGTGGAAATCTTCCGGCGTGATGATTTTCTTCCCATAGAGAGGCTGGCTCTGCTCAACGGGTTACTCGGCTACTTCTTTGCCGTGGTCTTTCTGCTTGTCGATCTGGGCATGCCCTGGCGCCTGACTTATCCAATGGTCGTCTCTTTCGGGCCCGCCGCAGTCCTCTTTCTTGTCGCCTGGCACGTCGCTACCTACCTCTCAGTCCAGATCGCTGAAATGCTGCCTGCTGTATCCGAATGGGCGGACTGGCCCGGCCTGAAAAGATTCATAAAGAAAATCACCCTGGGGCTCACCATTGCCGGCATCATCCTTTCGACTCTGCATCAGGGTGCGCTCGGTGCCCTGTTCTGCTATGCACCGGCGAAGATTCACCCCTTATGGATAGCCCCGGAATTTCAGTGGCTGCATTTCTTCGTGTCGTCCATCTTTGCGGGACTGTGCATGGTGATCGTCGTCTCCTGGCTGGTCAAGCACACCATGACCTGGCGCTGCGACCGCCGTTATCTCTCCACCCTTGACGGCATTACCCTGGGTCTGGCAAAGGGCGCTGCCCTGGCAATGATCACGTATCTGGTGATTAAACTCGTCGCCGTTGCCCACGACCAGGAATGGCTGCTGCTGATCTCCGGCTGGGGCCTCTATTATCTGCTCGAACTTGGTCTGGGTACCGTGGTACCGTTGGTTATTTTCGCTTACGGGGTGCGCCACAGCCGCGTCACCATGGTGCGCTGGGGAGCGCTGCTGGCGGTGGCCGGCATCGTCTGGAATCGTCTCAATACAGTCCTGATCTGCTACAACTACCGGCTGCATCAGGAAATACCGTACTGGAAAGAGCTCTGGGTCGTGCTCACGGTGCTCGGTTTCTATTTCATTGTCTATCGCTTCATCCTCTACCGAATTCCGGTGCTGTTCCGCTGGCGGCAATAAGCTCGGACCCGACCTATCCACCACAAGCGCCGACACAAGTGTGGTAACTGATGCGACGCTTTTTCGCCGGCTGAAACAGAACTGAAGGAGGTCGGCAGCGCGTCGGCACCCGATTTCCCATAGTCGTAAAAAAAATTTATTGATTACAGATATTTATGGAAAAATTATGGTGCCGCGCCAGGAGGACAAACTGGCATCCCTGATGCACTAACCCGGGTAAGAGCAGGACCGTACCTCCTGCACCCTAACCTCAACGCCTGGGAGGATGTCATGAAAACCATAGTTGATTCGACGCGAACCACTGAAACCGAAGTAACCCACGATCTGCTGAGCATTCTGATGACCGTGGTTTCGGCTTCTGCCCTGGTCATTGGTGTCTGGGCCTTTGCCTGTCTGGCCTCGGCGCTCTTCAGCCAGGGTCTGACCGCAGTGGTCAGAGGGTATATCACCGCCATCACCGGCTTCTAGGTTATCGCCATAGGAGAACGTCAATGAAAATCGTCATCAAAGCCTGCCTCTTCGGTGTGGTGCTCATTACCGGCGTCACCATAGGTATCTGGTCGCTGCTGGCCTTCACGGCAGGCCTCAAGCAGGTCGACTGGCAACTCACTGAGCTGCTTCGGCAATATCTGATCGCCACCGGTGTGGTCAAACCCACGCACACCCTGGTCGACTTCTACAGCCATATCAAAGGCGTCGAATACCTGATCTGCGTCGCCTTCTTCGTCGCCTTTCCGCTGTTCTTTAAGTATGTGAACAAAGACGTGAACGAGGTTGAGACCAGGAAGGTGAGCGGAGGGTGAGGTATCAGTGATGTGCAGTTCTGAGAACCTCCAGGTCTTCAGCGGCCCTGGTACCGAGAGTGAGAAGCGTACTCATCTGTCTGTCGAGTGCGGCCGTCTGCACTTCATCTGGAGCGTAGACCATCAGGGCCACGGGTTTTCCATCGGCTTTCAGGGGAAGGCAGACCATCCTGCTGCCCCCCAATAAACTTCCCAGCTGTCGATCACCGAGGCTAAGCGTGGATTCCCCATACAAATCCCCAATCAGTGGAGTTCCGGTTGTATAGGCCTGGCTTACCAGACTGGTACTGTTGTCAGCAGAAATGACGATATTATCCAGGTACTCTGCACAAAAGCAGCCGGCAAAACCTATTGCGGTGAGGTGCTCATTGGCAGTATCCGCCACCAGGCAGATAATTCTTCTGATCCCGGCCAACAAGGTGCAGCTGCGATGAAAATTGCGAACCCAGTCTTCAAGCGAAGCAGGCCGGCTCAAGGGAGACATGATGGTCCGGGTCAGCAGATTGTCGAGCAGGTACCCATAGAGACTGCCGTATTGTGTGTTGCTGCTCTCCGGGTCAGTGGTGGCGGTGAGGCTGAGATCGAGCCAGGCGGCCGTCCTGGCTGTCATTTCTTTTGCTGTGTCAAGCAGTTCAAAAATCTGCTCCCCATTTAAATCGATCAGTCCCTCCACCACACCGATGGTTTCAGAGAGGGCCTCCTCAGATTCAGCACCATGGGCAAGTGCGTGCGCCGCATAGACTATTCTGACCAAACTGAAGGCAGTCCCTACCTCGAATGGAGGATGATGATGAAAGCGTACCGCATCGCAGATCATCGGGTTGAGTCCGAGCGACTGCAAGAGTTCGGCACCACGCACCGCATGATTGGCCGCTCCACCACCTGCAGGCTCAGTTCCTGCAGCCGTCGGGCAGCCGATATCGAGCAGCAGGCCGCCAAGATAGGCGTCATCAGGAAATCCAAACGAAACAGCCAGGCTGATTTCTTTAGCCAGAACAGCGCAGCGATAGCTGTCGCTCCACTCTTTTAGGCCTTCGCTGTCATTCCTGCCAGCAGCCGCGCCACTTGCACTTCTCAGGGCGGCCTGAAAGAGCATGGGCTGAAGATCCTCTTCCTTCAACCCCCGGGTCAACTCATCCAGACCCTGAAAATGGCCCTGGGGCGCAACCTCATCAAGGTTCAAGAGGCGCAGGGCCTGAAAAGTCAGGCCCGGATCGACAATGATGAGCTGACGCAGTTCGGCAGCCGAGATCTCACCCTGATTCAAACGCTTGAAGATGGGAGCGAGCAAGGCCGGTGCACTGGAGCCTATATCAGCGTATCCTCCGGCGCCAAACATCGCGGCAGCAATCTCTCCTGGCTTTGATGTGTCCGGCTGTTCGTAGCCCAGCGATGCTGCCGCAATGGGCCCGAAGACGGGGCCGGAGGTCTGGTCTACCCTCTCCTGCTCCTGGTGAGCACCACCTGCTCCCTGATGCCGATTATCAGGAACAACTTCAGCAATCTGAGCAAGGTAGCGCTGCCAGAATTGCGACAACCCCCCGCTTTCCGAACCAGGTCCGGTCGCACCGACCAGGTTGGAGACAAACGCTTTGATGCATTGGGCGCCGATCGATTCCGGGTAGAGTTCGAGCAGCGGCTTCTGCTGCACCACCGCCCGCTCAAAATGATCATCATGGAGCACGATCCCGGCAGGGGAAATAGCAATATCAAGGTGTTTATCAACCACCTTCTTATACCTGAGATAGGTACTTTTGGCCTGGGGGATGGAATCGCAGTCGTTGATCAGTACCCGAACCGCCCCCTGATATTTTTTGACGCTGAGAATTTTCAGCAAGGCATAGGCATCGGTCAGGGAGGTGGCCTCCCGGGTGATGACGATGATGGTCTGCTGGGCGGCCATGCAGAAGGAAATCACGCTTCTGGAAATCCCCGAAGCGGTATCGATCAGAAAATAATCGTAATCAGCGACACTGGTCAGAGCCGCTATCAGGGTGTGCAGTTGTTCAGCGGTCAGATTGGCAATCTGTTCAACGCCGGAGCTGCCCGGAATGATATCGAATCCATAGCCAGTCTGAACCAGTATCTCATCGATCGACTTGTCATTGAAAAGGAGGTCATCGAGGGTGTATTCCTGCTCGATTCCAAGCAGGATATTGACATTTGCCAGTCCCAGATCACCGTCGAACAGGCAGCTCCGATACTGGAGAGCGGTGAGTTGCAGGGCGGTATTGAGACAAAGGTTCGACTTGCCCACCCCACCCTTGCCGCTGGTAAAAACAATGACTTCAGACATCTACCGGTCAGCTCCCGAAATTAATCTCATATGCTAGCCAAAACCTACAAAAGTTTAGTGGACCGAACAAGCAAAATCAGTGATCCCCGCAATTGCTTCACAGCAGAGCGGCCAGCGATCTGGCCGCCTTTTCCGCCCCGCCAAGATTGACCGGCAGTGCGAAGGGATCGATGTCGGTCTTCATCCGATCGACCAGCATGGTGTAGAGTTGCTCCACGCTGCATTCATCTTCCAGGATGGCTGTCAGCCTGGTGCCCACCGACCGGATGAGCGTCTTGAGATGGTCCTCCTGCTCCCGGTCCTGCATATCCCGCACCACGGCCAGGGCTGGAATTCCAAGGGACAGCACATCGACCAGCGAATTATAGCCGCCGAACACAATGGCGCTTCTGGAACTGCAGAGCGCTTCGACATATTGCGACCCAAAGCGTTCAATCGTGCAGAAATCGAGGCCCTCCAGTCTCTGCTGGTAAATTGCAGGGTCGTCCCCCCCCACAAATATGCGAAACTGTCCGTAATCGGGTCCCACCAGGCCAATGGCCTCAATCAAGCGGTCGAAAAATCTTTCGGTGTGCTCCCCGAACCAGGGAATCGATACGGTGCAGCCATAGCGGTGCATGACCGATGGGTGAGCAACCGAAACCAGCTCTATCAGCCTCGAGACATAGCCGCATTCCAGCGGCTCGGTGGCGAAGCGCGTCTGTAATGTGTGCAGGTGGTCGCCCCCCAGGACCGTACTGTCGCCATACCAGAGCAGGGCGCGGTAATAGCGGCGGTAGAGATCGGGTGCCAGCTCGGAGCCAACCTGAGCGACCGAACCGACAATACCGCGCATGCCCAATACCCAGAGAGGGGGATCATCTGTTTCGTACTCGAGCGCGGGGATCAGTTCCCGGTGCTTTCCCTGGGGGGTATGATCCGCCAGAACCAGCCTCGGCCTGTAGAGCGCCACCAGCTGACGGATTTGTTCGGCCCGCAACTGCCCCAGCTCTTTATCTTCAAATCCTCCCGGCCCCTCGATCCCGCTTGATCTGCCGTCGATCACCACGGTATCGTAAGCCGGCAGTTTAATCCAGTCCAGCTCCACCTCGCCGATCAGCTCCTGGGTAAGGGGACAGCCGGTGAGCAGACACACTTTAAGATGAGGGTAGATCCTTCTCAGCGCCATGCCGATGGCAGCCGATCTGCTCACGTGTCCGAGCCCTCTGCCGTCATGGCCGTAGATCAGAATGTCCAGTCGCGAGAGATCCATCTCCAGTCCCACTTAATTGAATAGCCGCCGGGCCTGCCAGTATCGCTCATACCAGTAAGGATCGGTGATTTTTGAGATAGTCACGCCCACGGTAGTCGAAACGTGGAGAAAGCGGTATTTCTCCAGGTAGATGCCTATATGACGGTCATTCCACCCGGTCTTGAAAAATATTAAATCCCCCGGCCGCAGTCCCGAACCGGCGACAAGGCCGCCGAGGCCCGCCTGCTGCCGGGTGGTTCTGGGCAGCTTGATCCCGAACTTCTGTTGATAGGTAAGCTGCACGAAGGCCGAACAATCTATGCCCTTTCTGCTTTGCCCCCCGTTGCGATAGGGCACCCCCTGCCAGGTAACATACTGGCTCAACAAACGGGTTTTTACTTCAGCCTGACTCAACCCCAGCGAGGGAAGACTCACCGGCGGCTCCACGGTCTGCCGGCCACACCCTCCAACCAGGGTGAGCACCGCGAGCGCCAGCAGCACGATCATCGTGGATTCGCCCGGCCGGCTGAGTTTTCGGGTCAGCATTCTGGGGAGAGGCGGTTTCATGGTCTACCGATATCAGTCAGCATCTTTGGGCACTACAAGGGAAAGATGCAGATCGCACACATTGGTGTTGGTCGGACCGGTTTTCAGCAGACCGTCTATTTTCTCGTAAAAATGGTAAGAGTCGTTGTTGTTCAGATAGGCACCCAGATCAAGTTGCGCCGACCTCGCCCGATCCAGCAGCTCCAGATCGGCAAAAGCCCCGGCCGCATCAGTTGGTCCATCGTTCCCGTCGGTTGAAGCGGCCAGGAAGGAAACCTCGGAGCAGAGCGCTTCATGCCGCTCCATTTCCATCAGGTAGGCCAGGGCCATTTCCTGGTTTCGCCCTCCTTTGCCGCCCCCCCGAATCATCACCACCGGCTCCCCTCCGGAGAGAATACAGACCGGCGGACGGGCAAGGGTGGACTGCACCGCGCAATCGATGGCAATGCCCGCCAGAATCTTGGCAACCTCTTTTGCTTCGCCGACAATTCTACTGGTCAGGCGCACCACTTCATAGCCCCGCCGCCTGGCCTCCTCGGCCGCAGCATTCAAGGCACCCGTATTGGTTCCTATGAGAATATTTTCAGTCAGTGCCAGGGCCTCATGACCCGGTTTTAAGGTCTCCTCTACTTCCCCTCTGAGCCCGCTTTCCAGCAAGCGGCGGACCGGCTCTGGAATGCGGCTTTCTATCTGGTACTTTGCCACTATTTTCCAGGCGTCGCCATAGGTTGTCGGATCACTGCAGGTGACCCCCGAGGCAATACTGGAGAGCGCATCGCCGACCACGTCGGAGAGAATGAAATTGACCGAGCGGGCCGGGGCCAGACTCTTTAGAAGGCGGCCGCCCTTGATCATCGACAGGTGCTTGCGAATGCAGTTTATTTCTTCGATATCGGCACCGCAGGAGAGCAGCAGACCGGTGGTTTTCTGCTTGTCCTCAAGGCTCAGGCAATGGTCGCCAGCGCGGTACGGAAGTGGAATGAGCGCTGACCCGCCGCCTGAAATAAGTGAGATTACCAGGGTTTTCTCGTCAGCCTGTTCGGCAATGGAAATAATTTTCTCTGCTCCGCGGCGGCCGTTTTCATCGGGCACCGGGTGATCGGCTTCGACCGTCTCGATGCGCTCGAGTTTTTCCACATGGCCGTATTTTACCACGATCAAACCGCCGTCAAGGCGGTCACCGAGAATCTGTTCCAGGGCCAGAGCCATCGGCGCAGTCGCCTTACCGGCACCGATGGCAACCACTTTAGAATAGTTGTCCAGGTTAATCGAGTACTGGCTGTGTTCGAGTCTGACAGTCAATATACTGCCGTCAAAACTGACATGGTCAATCAGCATCCGATAGGGATCGACCCGATTCAGGCCGGCTCTGAAGATGGCGTTGAGGTCTTCTCTTCTTGCTGAATACACACTGGGCTCCTTGTCGAAATTCATTCAAATTAGGCTCAGGATAAGTGTAGTTTCCATACTATACTGTTATTCTACACCTTTATCCAGTAGAGGAAGCCCAGCTATTTCCTTCACTTTGAGCTATTTTGGAGAATTATGATTGTCGTTCAAGATCAAGGCGCGCGGAAGGATGTTACCGCAGGCATAGGGATGATATTCCCGGGATTAAATTTGTCCACGTCACCCCAAGATTGGCCGAAAAGACTATTTTTCCAGGTGGTCATTAGGATTTCGTTGCGGTAAGGTGACCGAGGCCGGGTACCCGATCGACGGGTGCTTTCAGGCCGCTGTCGAGCCCTGGACGATGAAAATTGCCTACTACATGCCTTTCAAGCCGCCCGACCACCTCAACCCTTCGGGCGATCTTGTTACCGGCCGGGAGCTGCAGGAATTTCTGGCGGGCCAAGACCATCGACTGGACCTCGTCAGTTCCCTGAGAAGCCGGTGGGTCTACTGGAAACCTCACCATCTCATCCGACACTGGTCTGAAGCCCGTCGAGTGTGCAGCGCACTACAGAAAGAACCCGCAGATCTTTGGCTCACCTACCACACCTATTACAAGGCTCCCGATTTACTTGGCCCGGTCTGCACCAAAAAACTCCGCCTGCCCTACGTCATATTCCAGGGAATATACTCCACCAAACGGAGACGAAGTGTGAAGACCCTGCCCGGATTTATTCTCAACCGCAAAGCTCTGAGATCGGCACAGATGGTTTTCGCCAACAAGAAAAAGGATGAAAAGAATCTGCGCCGCCTGCTGCCCGGCACACGTGTACGCTATATAGCCCCAGGACTGCGGCCGGCTCAGTTCCCCTTCGATTCGCACAAGAGGCAGGAGGTGAGAGCGAACTGGCGGGCGGCAGACAAACAGGTGGTCCTGTCCACGGCAATGCTTAGACCCGGGGTAAAAACCGAGAGCATCAGCCAGGTCATAAAAAGCTGTGCTGAACTGCACCGCCTCGGTCACAAACTTCTTCTTGTGGTCATTGGCGACGGCCGCACCCGTCCTCTACTGGAGGACGAGGCCCGAAAAAATCTCGGGTCCGACTGCCTGTTTCTCGGCAGAATAGCGCGCGCTGAACTATTCCACTATTACAGCGCCGCTGACCTGTTCGCCTTTCCTGGAATCGAGGAATCGCTCGGCATGGTCTACCTCGAAGCCCAGTCAACCGGTCTGCCGGTGGCCGCGTACGATGATTGGGGTGCTTCAGAGGCGGTTATCAACGGCCAGACCGGGCTGCTCACACCGGCATCCAGACCGGAAGAGTTCACTGCCTCCATCAAGCAGCTGTTGAACAACCCGGAATTGAGAACAAAAATGGGCAAAGAGGCCACACAACACATACTCCGCCACCATGATCTGAACAAGAACTATGCTCTGCTCTCCGCTCAACTGGAGGAGATCGTCCGCAGCCAGCTCTCTGGCCAGGTCTGAAACCTGCCGGAACACCTTACAATTTTGCTGATTTTCACTATAGTATCCAGAGCTGTCATTTAGTGGTCTTCAATGCAGCTGCACACTAAGAGCCAGAAATGAATAATAAGATTTATCAGACTGTCGCCTATGCCGGTGCGCTTCTGCTCGTCTTTCCCCTGGCCGCCAGGGCCGCCCAGACAGACAACGAAATTGCCTGGGGACTCCTGTTCATGCAATTAATGGGCGGTCTGGCGCTCTTTCTGTCCGGTCTCGATCAGCTCTCCGACGGTCTGAAAAAAGTTGCCGGTGACGCCCTCAAAGTAATGCTGGCCCGCCTGACCACCAACCGGGTGAGCGGTGCCATTACCGGTGCAGTGGTGACCGGCATTCTGAACTCCTCATCGATCACCACGGTATTGGTGGTCGGCTTCGTGACGGCCGGCATCATGACTCTTTCCCAATCGGTTGGAGTCATCATGGGAGCAAATATCGGCTCCACCGTAACGGCGCAGATACTGGCCTTCAACATCTCCACCTATGCCCTGCTGCCGGTGGCCGTCGGATTCTTCCTTATCTTCACCAACAAAAGCGAAAAACTCAAATACAGCGGTATGATGATCATGGGCATGGGGCTGGTCTTCTTCGGCATGTCGGTGATGAGCGACGCCATGTCGCCGCTGCGCAGCTATGAGCCGTTTGTGGAGATGCTCAAAAAGATGGAGAAACCGCTGCTGGGCATCCTTGCCGGTGCTCTGTTCACCGGCCTTGTCCAGTCGTCAGCCGCCACGGTAGGTATTGCCATCGCCTTGGCCAGCAAGGGCTTTCTGGCCCTGGAAGCTGGCATCGCTCTGGCCCTGGGGGCGAACATCGGCACCTGCGTGACCGCTCTGCTGGCCGCCATCGGCAAACCACCCGAGGCGGTAAGAGCCGCTGTCGTACACATATTTTTCAATATCGCCGGGGTGCTTCTCTGGTTCTTCTTCATTCCCCAACTGGCCGCCTTCGCCGCCTGGTTCTCTCCGTCCAGCCCCGAGCTTGCGGGCAGTGCCAGACTGGCAGCCGAAGTGCCCCGCCAGATAGCCAACGCAAACACCTTGTTCAACGTGGTGAATACCTGCATTTTTCTTCCCTTTACCACCGCCTTTGCCTGGCTGGCGACAAAACTGGTTCCGGCCCGGCCGGCCCCGCCCGGGCCGATCAAGCCCGCCTATCTCGACACCTCGGTACTCGACGTGCCGTCCTTGGCCTTAGACCGCGTCCGCCAGGAACTGGCCCGGGCCAGCGAGATCATCCTGACCATGTTTCAAACGGCGGGCAAAGCGCTGCGCAATGACGATGTCGAGATGATGCGCTCACTGGTCCGCGAGGACGACAAGATCGATTTTCTGGAAACGGCCTGCCTTGATTATCTGAGCAAGATCAGACAACGCCATCTCACCTCCGCAGAAAGCCTCGACCATCAACATCTCATGGTTTCAGCCGTGGCCTTGGAAAATTTGGGCGATGTAATTGAAACTGATATTGTTAGACTCGGCGTCCAGGCAATCCAGATCAGTCATGGACGTAGTGAGGAGACCAAACGACTCACGTATGATCTCTACGCTTCGGTGGAGAACTGCATCCTACTTCTGGGCCCTGTTATCAGTGAAAAAAATAAGACGGCCGCTGAGAAGATTCTTCAATACGAACGCAAAATCAAATCGATTCAGCAGGCGCTGATGGTGCGCAAATCCAACAGGCTTGGTTCGGAAGACGAGGCGGCGCTTAAAACGGCCCGGATCGAGGTTTCTTTTTCTGACAAACTGGTCCGCATGTACAGTTTAATAAAACGGATCAGCAATGAAAATGTTGAGGCGGAACAGTCGCACTCCTAAGTACACTGCCGCAGGGTGGAATTCTAACACAACCCATACCATCTACTTGACCAGTTTCTTGACCGCCCCCGAGGCGGAAATCTCCCCGCTGCGGTAGGCTTCGTGCTGTTTTTCGATGGAGGGCAGGTCATAGAGGTAATTCACCATCATCCCCAGAGACTCTTCAACACCCTTGTCGGATAAATTCGCCGCCCAGTTAATCTGTTTGATCAAGGCACCATTGGTCAGGTGAAAGTGGGCCACCCGGTCTGCAACCTGGCTGCCTCTCTTGGCCTTGAAAAGATAGGTGGCGCACAACGACAGCAACTGCTGCTGCAGCTGACGGGCAAGTTCTGCCCGCTTGCTTTTGCCGGAAGTTGAAGCAAGCAGATCGCCAATATTGTTCTGTTTCGAGAGAATCGTTTTCACCTCGGCCGCCGTGGTGCTGGCCCAACTCTGCTCAGTTTCTGAACCCTCTTCGTTTTCTGCCTGCTGGTTCAGCCAGGCGGCAAACCCGGGTATGGGGGAGAGGGTGGCGAAATTCTTCAAGCCGGGCATACTGGAAACCAGGTCGGCCACCACCCGTTTGATCAGAAAATTGCCGAAACTGACACCGGCTAGCCCCTCCTGACAGTTGGATATCGAATAGAATATGGCGGTATCGGCCTTATCGGGATCAATCATCGGTGCCTTCTCATCGAGTAATTCATGAACATCGGTTGAGATACCATTGACCAGAGCCACTTCCACAAAAATGAGCGGTTCACCCGGCATACTCGGATGAAAAAACGCATAGCAGCGACGGTCTTCTTCGAGACGGTTTTTCAGATCCTTCCAGGACCTTATTTCATGGACCGCCTCATAGCGGATAAATTTTTCCAGGAGCTCGGCCGAACTCTTCCAGGTAATCCGCTGGAGATCGAGAAAGCCGATATCGAACCAGGAAACCAACAACCGATAGACGTCCTTGTCGAGATCGCTCAACGATTGATTATCCTTGGCCCAGCGCATCAGATCGGCCCTCAGGTCGACCAGAAATTTGACCCCGCCCCGAAGTCCGTTGAACTGTCTGAGTATCTTTGCCCGGGGTGGTTCTAGAAGATCGCGAAGCTCCATGGTCAAGTGCCGCTTCTGCTGTGGGTCATCTGTTTCCCGCAGGGCAGTCATGGCAGCCTCCACCGTTTCATGGTCGACATCGTATTCCTCGGCCAGCAGTGTCAGGAAGCGGCGGCGGCCGTTGGCGTTGAGCACCAGATAGGCCTCCCCCAGTTCCGCGGCGCGGGCCCGGGCCGAGACTTCACCGCCCTTGCCTTCCAGGCAGCCGTGGATCTTGCGCCGAACTTTGCCGAGATCGCCTTTGGGCAGATTGATGCCAATGACATCTTTAAGGACAACCGGGTCTCCGAGCGGCCAGTATTCGCGAATCAGCTTTCTGGTTCTATCCCACAACGGTTCCTGCATATCTGCCATGATCGTTCAGCCTCTATTCTTGCGTTAGTCAGATTTATCTAAGGAATTGTTTACCTTACAGAATACACTCTGAATCAAAGTTTGTGCAAGAACGAAGCACATCGCCTCCGCTGCTCTCTTACCACAAAAAAAGCCCCGCGGAATATCCGCGGGGCCAGTGCCAGGTTGCCTGTCTGCTTTGCGCAGCTAGATTTGCTTCATGGCCCCCATGAAGGCCCGCAGCTCAGCCCCGATTGCCTCAACGTCGGTATAACGAATGGCCTCGTTGACATCTATCAGATCAAGGTTGTCAACGGCGCAGTCCTGGAGGTCGAGTCCCCGTCCAATCACATCGGTATCGATTGATTTCATGAAATCTTCAAGCAGCGGCAGGGCTTTGTTGGAAAAAAGATAGCAGCCATATTCGGCAGTGTCGGAAATGACCACATTCATCTCGTAGAGTTTCTTCCGGGCGATCAGATTGGCGATCAGCGGCACCTCATGCAGTGATTCATAATAGGCCGACTCTTCCTTGATTCCCGAATCGACCATGGTATCAAAGGCCAGTTCTACACCCGCCTTGACGAAGGCCGCCAGCAGAATACCGTTGTCGAAGTATTCCTGCTCGCTGATATCCTCGGCCGTCGATTCCGCCTTCTCGAAAGGCGTCTCGCCGGTGGCTTTGCGCCAGGCCAGAAGGTCGGTATCGCCGTTGGCCCAATCCTCCATCATCGTCTTCGAGAAGACCCCCGACATGATATCGTCCATGTGCTTCTCGAACAGCGGAGTAAGAATATTTTTCAACTCTTCCGAAAGGATGTGGGCTTTGATTTTGGCCGGGTTGGACAGGCGGTCCATCATGTTGGTGATACCCCCATGCTTCAGGGCTTCGGTTATCACCTCCCAGCCGTATTGGACCAGTTTGGAGGCGTACCCCGATTCGACTCCCTTGTCGATCATCTTGTTATAGCAGAGCAAGGAACCGGTCTGCAGCAGACCACAGAGGATGGTCTGCTCACCCATCAGGTCGGATTTGACTTCGGCCACAAAGGACGACTGCAGGACGCCGGCCCGATCACCGCCCGTGCCGCAGGCGTAGGCCTTGGCGATTTCCAGTCCGAGGCCCTGGGGGTCGTTCTCCCGATGCACAGCTATCAGGGTAGGAATGCCGAATCCTCTCATATATTCCGTGCGCACCTCGGTACCGGGACCCTTGGGAGCGACCATGATAACGGTTATGTCGTCGCGAATCTGGATTCCTTCCTCGACAATGTTGAAGCCGTGGGAATAGGACAGGCAGGCCCCCTCTTTCATCAATGGCATGATCGCCGAGACCACCGCGGTGTGCTGCTTGTCGGGGGTCAGGTTGATCACCAGGTCGGCGGTGGGCAGGAGTTCTTCATAGGATCCTACGGTAAAGCCCTGTTCGGTAGCGTTTTTCCAGGATTGGCGCTTTTCTTGGATGGCCGAATCGCGAAGCGTATAGGACACATCCAGTCCCGAATCCCTCAGGTTCAGTCCCTGGTTGAGCCCCTGGGCTCCACAGCCGACGATGACGATTTTCTTGCCCCGCAGCGCCTCGACACCGTTGAATTCATCGCTCTCCATGAAACGGCATTGACCGAGTTCCTCTAATTGCAGCCTCAGCGGCAATGCATTGAAATAATTTTCAGCCATGATCTATCTCCTTTTGGTTGTGATATTTTTGGACGGAACATCAGATAATGATCCCACACCATATAGATATAAAGTTTTATTGCGTCAAGTGATTTATTTGTGATATTATGTTGCATATTTTGCAACAATATTCATCGTCTGAGATCTGTATGGAAATACGCTCCCTGAATTTATTTCTGCACCTGGCTGATACGCTGCATTTCGGCCGTACCAGCAGAGCCTGCAATATTACCCGATCGGGCCTCACCAGGACCATTCAGAGGCTTGAGCAGGAATTGGGTGAACAATTGTTTTTCAGAAACAACCGTTCGGTCCGCCTCACTGAAGCAGGAAGACTGTTCAGGGAATATGGTTCGGACGTGGTGCGGCGTTATCGTCTTCTGCAGAACCAGCTTTCCTCGGGAAACCGTCTTCGGGGAGAGTTGTCTATTTATTGCTCGGTAACGGCAATTCTCTCTATTCTGCCCGGAATCATCAACGCTTTCCGCCAAGACTACCCCGACGTTCATCTCAAACTTTCCACTGGCGACGCCGCCATGGCCATGGACCGTCTTGAAAACGGCGAGGCCGATGTAACCATTGCGGCACTGCCTGAGCACCTGCCATCCCATATCCGTTTTCTAAAGCTGCTGCAAACCCCGCTTATCTTCATCGGTCCCCGCAGCCCGGAAACAGATGCGTCGGCGGCCGTCGACGAGTTGCTGCAGAAAGGGGTGATCATGCCTGAACGGGGGTTGAGCAGGGTGCGCTGTGAACGCTGGTTCGCGGACAAGCAGATCAGCCCGCAGATATATTCGTATGTGGCCGGCAATGAGGCAATGATCGCCATGGTCGCCATGGGCTGCGGTATCGGAGTGGTGCCCCGACTGGTTCTGGACAATTCACCGCTGCAGAATCAGGTCGCCATCCTCGACGCCGCCCCAGAGCTGGAGCCATTCGATGTGGGCATCTGCACCACCAAAGGCAATATCGCCAATCCGATCATTGAGCCATTCTGGCGAATCACCGAATTAAAATCCTTAGAAAATACTGGAGCAACGCATGCACACCATTTTGCTTACCAATGACGACGGCATTCACAGTCCCGGCCTGAAGGCCCTGAAAGAGTCGCTGTCTGCACTCGGTAAGATCGTCATCGTCGCCCCAGACCGGGACAACTCGGCTATAGCACATGCCCTGACCATGCACCGCCCGCTGCGGCTGACCGAACTCGACGAGGATGTCTATACCCTCGACGGCACCCCAACCGACTGCGTCTCCATCGCCCTGGGGAAGATACTTGAGCGGACGCCGGAACTGCTGGTTTCCGGTATCAACAGCGGCCCCAACATCGGCGATGACATCACCTATTCCGGTACCGTCTCTGCGGCCATCGAAGGGACCATGTATGCGGTTCCCTCCATGGCGGTGTCGATGGCCGGCGAGCCGCCTCTTGACTACGGTAAGGCGGATCTGCTGATCAGACAGCTGGCCCAGCGGGTCATTGCCCATGGGCTGCCGGCCAGCACCCTGATGAATGTCAACATTCCGGCCACGAGTGAGTTGCGAGGCCTGAAAATAACCAGGCAGGGGCGCAGGATCTGGAAGCAGGCCGTTCAGGAAGTAGCGGATCCCAGGGGCAGAATCCATTATTGGATCGGCGGCGGCACACCGCTGCTGGACAGTGGTAAAGACACCGATGTCTGGGCCCTGGGCGAGGGCTTTGTGACAATCTCCCCCATCCACCTCGACCTCACCAACCACGAGGGAATAAGCTATTTCAGAGACGATCTGCAGTTGGAAAAGCTTCTGGGCGATGCAGAGGGTTCATAGCACAGCACTTGTCCTCACCGGTTTCCATTCTTCTGAGAGTAGCGCTGCATGATGAGAATGATCGGCATTGGGGCCGGTTCTGATGGAAATTTTACAAAGCGCCATCAGTTCAAGGCGCCCATCAGGCAAGGTGCGAGCGAGGAGCCGGCGGACGCTGTGAGCAACCACCGCTGCGAGCAACAGAGCATGAGGGGGATGGATTGGACTGAGGTCGCTATGGATAGCTTAGCAGCAGGCTTTAGACTTGATCCCTATTTTGTTCAGCCACCGGCTGACCACAAGGGCGGCTCAGCCGACACCCGGATTGACGCTCAGCGCCCCAACCGGACAGTTGACGCCGCAGGCGCCGCATTCCATGCAGCCGTCGCCATCTTCAATTGAGGCCTTGCCGGCATGATAGGAAAAGACGGCCTGGGGACATACCTGGGAACACATCTTACAACCGATGCACACACTCCTGTCCAGACTAAGGCTGGTCACACCATCTATATATCTCAAATCTTTCATATATAATTCTCAATCTCAGGTAAGCACCAGCGGCGTGCCGACCCAGAGCATCAGCGCACCGACCAAGAGAGAGAACTGAGCCGGGATGGCTCTTTTCATCTCCCACTCGACACCCGTTGGAGAGGTATAGGGAGTCGAACCGGTGAAATTCATCCCCAGATAGGAACTCATAACCACGACGATACCGAGAAGCGCCAACAATTCCGGCAGGCGCAATCCTGTCTCCGTCATAAAAATTAAAAACAGGCCGCAGAGCAGGCCGGCAATGGCTCCCTTGAGGGCAAACGCACGGCCCGGCAGCCAGGGCAGAAGCAGTGGAACCAGGATGATTCCAGCACCGGTCCCGGCCAGCAGGGCGACAATCATCCACATTCCCCTGCTCATTAAGCGGGCGGTTATTTGCAGATCCGGGCCAATGCCGCTTATTATAAACAACAGTGGAAACAGCCACCACATAGACTTTAAGGCCAGATGAAATTCGACAGGAATGAGCTCAGCCCGCTCTTTTAAACTAAAGGTCACGTCTCGCATGCCCTCAATTTCTCTTTTCCCGTTGTCGAACCAGGCGGCAATGTCCGAGGCCCTGAGCGGACCAAACTGGATAGAAAAACCGCTTTGCTCCTTCACCTGCAGGGCCGAAATCCCGGTTGCACCAAGCTGCGGAACGATCAATCGGCGATGATCGACCAGTTTTGCCAGTCCGCTCGCCTCCACCCGGAAGACGAGCTCTTGGGTGGAAAACGTCCCCTTGCCGGCGGCGCACCAGACATTGATGCCGCAGGTGTCGAGAACCAGCAGCCAGATGTGCCTGCCCGGCAGCGCGAAACGCAGCGTGTCAAAACTCAGTTTGTAATTGGCCGTCACCAGTACCGGGGCGCTTCGGTCCGGCGCACCGACAGCGTAAAGCCCCGGAGCGACCAGATAGCGGTTGCGGTTAAAACCAAGCCTGACTGAGACCGTTCCGGCCAGATCCGACCAGGAGCGCCGGGTACAGACCACCGGAACCGGACCTGCTTCGGTGGCTTCTACACGCTCAACGAAACTGCACAGGGTATAGCCGGGCCGAGCATAAGGCGAACTCTTTGGCGGCGGCGGACCGCCGCAGCAGATCTGTTCTTCGACCTCATTATAGATGGGGAGTTCAACCGGACCGGCGGAGCAATCTTTGTCTCAGCCGGCGGGCTGGTTTTCTTGACGGTGGAGAACGTCCATCACTATTCACCTATCCTTCAGTGGATTGAAAATCTCCTTCTCAGATAATAGTAACTCAGCCCAGCCTGGATGGCAAAGGGGGCTGCGGCGCACCAGTCCCCATCGACTTTTGCGGTGGTGCATTATCAGCAGCATCGTGTTAGTTTAACTATCATTTCAGGAGTAAAAAGGCAATTTTTCAAACAAACCTTCAAAGTTAACCAAAGGACAACTCCATGCAGATAACCTCTCACGGCGCCGCCGGCTTCGTCACCGGATCATGCCATCTCGTGGACGCTGCTTCGTCCCGGTTGCTTATCGATTGCGGCATGTACCAGGGATCCAAATCACTGAACAGACTTAATTACGAACCGTTTGACTTCGACCCGAAAAGCATCGACTTCGTGATCAACACCCATGCTCACATCGACCATTGCGGTCTGCTGCCCAAACTGGTCAAACACGGGTTTTCCGGCACCATCTACGCGAGCCCCCCCACCGCCGACCTGCTGCCGATCATGCTCGCCGATTCGGCTTACATTCAGGAAAAAGATACCGAGCATGAAAACAGAAGAAGGCTCAGAAAGGGACTGGAACCGAGAGAGCCGCTCTATACTGAGGAAGATGTAGATAAAACGGTGTCGCTCATCCAGGTTATCAACTACAACGAATCGATGCAGGCTGCCCCGGGGATCACTTTCCGACTTCGGGATGCGGGCCATGTGATCGGCTCCTCGATCGTTGAACTGTTTATAGAAAATGAAGATTCGGGCGAGACCAAGACCGTCTTTTCAGGAGATCTCGGCCAGTGGGATGTACCCATAATCGAGGATCCGACCTTCATCTGGAACAGCGACTACGTGTTCATTGAATCCACCTATGGGGATCGAGTGCACCAGAAGAACCTGCCCAGAAAGGAGGAACTTTTCGAGCATATTCTGCGTACCTGCGGCCGAGGTGGAAAACTTCTGATTCCCTGCTTTGCATTGGAAAGAACCCAGGAGCTTCTCTATGTGCTCAGCGCCCTAAAAAATGAAGAAGCGAACTTTCCACCGGTCAGTATCTACCTGGACAGCCCCCTGGCAATCAAGATCACTGAAGTCTTCAAAAAGCATCCCGACATCTATGATGAGGAAGCCCGGGCCAGAACCGATCAGCCGTTCGATTTCCCCGGACTGATCTGCACTCCAAGCGTCGACGAATCACGCCGGGTCAATCAGATGGACGGTCCGGCCATCGTCATTGCCGGAAGCGGTATGTGCACCGCCGGCCGCATTCGTCATCATCTCAAGCACGGGATCTGGGACCCGAGAAACACTGTGCTTTTCGTTGGTTACCAAGCCCCAGGCACCCTTGGTCGAATTCTTCTCGACGGGGCGGAAGAGATAAAAATGATGGGTTCGGAATTCGCGGTAAAAGCTGAAATAGCCAAAATCGGCTCATTCTCAGCCCATGCCGACAAAGACGAACTGACCAACTGGCTGACCAGCTTCAAGGAAAAGCCGCAAACCGTCTTTTTGATTCATGGTGAGCCGGATACCCTGGAGACCTTCAGCACCAGCCTGAACAGTCTGGGGTTCACCACCAAGATCGCGGCTAAGGGAATCCCGCTTTTCGACTAGGAAACAAGCGGAAATGATAAACCCGGATGGTTCCAATTGCACCACAACCATCCGGGTTTATGGGGTTCCTGTTCAGCTCCCAACTATTGGATTACCCACTGCCCCTGATCATTTCTGCAGGCCGTGGTCATTGTCTTCTGGGGCTGACCGTCGATGGTTGCGGTTATCTCAGCCTGACGGCAGACCTGATTATTGCTGCTGTTCTGATAGGCCGGCTGCGGCACCACCTGGTAGTTAGATCCGCTATCCGGGTTCACCCAGGCCACCGGCTGGCCCGAGGGGCCTGTCTCATAGGCCTGGTTGAGCTGCGTTCTGTCATACTTGTCCATTTCATTACCGACGATATAACCGAGCATCGTACCGACGGCCGTGCCTATCAGGGTTGCCTCGGTGTTGCGGCCTATGGCCTGGCCGGCGAGGGCCCCGCCGGCCGCTCCCATGACTGCGCCCTGCTGACCTTTGGTCAAATTGGTATTGGCGCACGACGCCAGGGCCAGCATAAGAGCGCCAGCGAGCACACAGGTGAAAAATTTCATAAAGCCTCCTTTTATCATAAAGTTACTAGTATGATGGTTACATTTCTTTTGTAAAAATAATGTAATGAACTATCCAAAACTGTCAATCAGCGAGGCCTGGTCGCGTTCCCATGGCGACACGATACGCTTTTTTTTCCGGCCGCTTCATCATGCTGCGCCGACGATCTCGGCCTGCATCGCCTCGATCACCCTGATTGGATCCTCAGCCCTGGTAATTGGCCGACCCACCACCAGATGATCGGCCCCACTCTGTATAGCGCTGCCCGCTGTTACCACCCGGACCTGGTCATCATCGGTTTTGACATTGGCTCCCGGCCTGATACCGGGCGTTACAATCAGCAGCCTGCTGCCCAACTCCGCCCTCAGCCCTTCGACCTCGAGCCCGGAGGAAACCACCCCGTCGCACCCCAGCTCAAGGGCCCGCCTGGCGCGAAACAGGACCAGCTCAGCAAGGCTGCCGGTCAGCCCCATGGCCCGCATGTCCTCCTCACCAAAACTGGTCAGCACCGTTACCGCCAGCAGTTTCATATCCCCCCTGGCCTCAAGTGCGGCCCGGATAATCGGATCGTTTCCGTGGATGGTTGCCAGGCTGACACCTCGGTTATTCACCTGCTCCACCGCCAATTTAACGGTTTCCGGAATATCAAAAAATTTCAAATCGAGCATCACTTTATGGCCCCGGTCGAGAATCCAGTCGACCGTATTGAAATAATCCGCCATAAACAGCTGCAGGCCAACCTTGAAAAAACCGACATGCGATTCACAGGCTCTGACTATGTCCTGCGCCTTCTCCCGCTGATCGACATCGAGAGCTACGATAATTCGATCTTTCAGGGCTATTTCCTTGGTCATTGATGCTCCATAAGGGTGGTTGATTAAAGGGGTGCTGTATCTATTTCGTCCATCACCCTGCCGGCCTCTTCGCAGAGCGGGTCGAGCTCCGTATCTTTAACAGGTTCGGGACCGCCCAGCAATTGTATGATGTCCTCTAGCACTTCTTTATGGGACAGTGCCATTGATCCGTTTGCCTCGAGCAGGGTTCTTCCCTGTTTCAGGGCAAGCTCGGAAGAAGCGGTTGTGGTAACTCCATTTTTTTTCTCATTACAGAAAGATAAAAACAGATCAATGAATTCCTCGAAGGCCTTCAGGTAGTGGGTTGGCTCCTGAGTTGCTCCGCTGTTGGAGGCAAAACCTTCTTCATCAGAAAGCGCTCCTGGCCGTTTCGATCTGGATGGCTGCAGAGGTGCCTCAGTCGGACGTGATTCTGCTGTTTGCGGCCGCTCAGCAGAAAGCAGCTCTCGAGACTCCTGCCGATGTGCAGACGCCTCCAAGACGGGAGCAGGTGCGTCGGCTTCGGCCAGCGTGTCACTCTCTACTTCTTTTTTAATTTCAGCAACGCTGTCGGCTGCAGCCATCTGGCGTTGATCCTGATCCTTGGCTGATTTCGCCATGCGCTCCGAAATTCTTGGGTCACCACCATCAAACTGTGCGGGGCGATAGTCTATGGAAAGGTAGAGCATCACCCCCACGGCCACGGCACACACGGAACCTGCCAGGCTCAGCAGGCCCCGCCGCCCGAGCCGGCCAGCAGGCACCGCTTTCTTATCGGTGCTGCCGTCCAGTTCCTCAGAAAGCACCAGCCATTTTTGTCGGCAGGATTCGCAGGCGGCTAGATGAGTGAGAAAGTGCTGCTGCTCTGGCGAGGCCGGGTCGGATTCGAGAAATGTGGCGAAATACTCATCATCGGGGCAAGGTTCCTCCCTTATCTGACGATCCGCCGCCAGTCCTAAAAGACCGAGCCGCTTCTCTTTTTCTGCCCTGTTCAATTTATCGCTGGTGCTCATTTTTCCTGACCATACATCTTCTGGGGGTCATGGTTGGTATGACGGACCCATCACCTCTTTGTGTCTGTCCTCTCTGCAAGCAGCAGTCGCAATTCTTCGCCGCACCCTGCTGAGTCAAACGCTCGTCTGAGGCGACCATACAGGCGCCGCATTTTGCCGTGGGCCTGAAAGCGGTTCAGACCAAGCTTTTTTCCGGCTTCGGTGACCGAGACCCCCTCAACGTGGCAGAGGGTAAGCAGCAATCGTTCATCCGCTTTTAAATCCACCGGACAATCAAGCAGCTGGAGCAGCGGTTCCGCTTGGGACAGATCGGGATCAGGCCCGAAAAAGAGGTCGTGCAGTCCTTTCATAATCAACTCCCGTTCTTTCTTTTCTGCGATCTCCTGACTCGATGGGTGGGCCGACACACCTCCATGGTGCTCTTCATTCAGGGATACCTCGGAAAATTGAACCTTACCGCACCCTGGAATTTCTGCCAGTATGCGGTCCGCCATCTGCTCAATCTGATTGTGCCGGAGGTGCCCATATCTGTCCGCAGCCAGGTTCGTGGCCTCGGCATACTCATATCTCTCCAGGCACATGAAACGATAGAGAAGGAGCCAGATACCACCCAGCTTTCTAATCCACAAGGGCGGCCTCACTCGACCAAATTTTTTCCTGGCAAAGTCTTCCAGCAGGTTATAGACCACCGCTGAGAAATAGGTTTTCAGGCGGGCGCTGCCGCGGTGACCGCGTAGCAGGTGCCAGTCGTCTTTTGCCAACCGGTTCATTACATAAAGCCCAGCCTCCTCGCTTAAGGGCTCACTTACGAATCGGCGTCGCGCCAGCCTGTCCACCAGGTCCCAGTGCTCAAGTACCCAGTTTTTAAAGAAGTGATGCTGGTGTGGTTTCTGGCTGCTTCTCACCCGCTTTCCTTTTATATATTTATTTCAGACAGATACCAATCCAATCAGCTCTAAAAATGTTTTTTTTGCTGGTGGCGACACAATGGGCCGTCACGTCCGTCAGACAGGATAACGGACGGTGGTCGTCTATAAATCATACATTCTGCAAAGGAGAATATCATGGACAAAAAAGGTGCACTGCTTTTGCTGCTGTTATTTCTGTTGCCCGCATCCTGCGGAGAGAATTCGGTTCACACCGCCGCTGAAGGGCTGCCCGTGGACAGTGATCGGGAAACTGCCGCGCACAGGGTGAAAGAGGAACCCCAAAAAGAGAAAGAGCTTGCTGCCGGTAACGTCCCTGCCTCGCTGCAGGGAATAACCCATCAGCGCAACAATCAAATCCCCGCGCTGGCAGCCGAATATCCCGTGGCCGTAGATCAGCGCCTGTTCCATCCGCCCTACCCGAGGCCCGGTATGAAGCAGCCGGGGAGGTGGAATCGAGAATCGTACGATGCCATCGAGGAAAATAGATTTATCACTACCCGCAACGACCCGCTGTCGACCTTTTCAATCGATGTGGACACCGCTTCCTATGCCAATGTCAGACGGTTCATCAGCGCGGGAACCCTGCCCCCTCGCGGGGCGGTAAGGACCGAGGAGATGCTCAACTATTTCAGCTACACGATGGCCGAACCGGACAAGAATCAGCCTTTTTCACTGCAGGTGGAAGCGGGCCCGAGCCCTTTTCATAAAGGGTACAAGCTGGTCAAAATCGGCCTCAAGGCCAAAGATATCAAACCAGATAAACTGCCTCCCTCAAATCTGGTCTTTCTCATAGATGTATCCGGTTCCATGAACCAGCCCAACAAGCTGCCCCTTCTGAAAAAGTCGCTGAAACTTCTGGCCGGGAAGCTTTCCGCCCAGGATCGGGTGGCCATGGTGGTGTATGCCGGAAGCGATCGGATCGTCCTGCCACCGACACAAGGCAGTGCAACAGAGACCATCAAGACGGCCATCGACAATCTGCAGAGCGGCGGCTCAACCCATGCTTCAAGCGGCATCATAACCGCCTATGAACTTGCCGTTCGCTCTTTTATGCCAGGCGGCAACAACCGGGTAATTCTGGTTTCGGATGGCGATTTCAATGTCGGCATCACCAGCCGGGCCGAACTGCAGAATTTAATCGAGGAAAAACGGCAGAGCGGTGTCTACCTGACCGTTTTGGGATTCGGCAATGGCAACTATCATGACGACACCATGGAGATACTGGCCGACAAGGGCAACGGCAACTATGCCTATATAGACAGTCTGCTGGAGGCCAAAAAGGTATTAATCAAAGAGCGCAGCGGGACCCTTTTTACCCTGGCCAACGACGTCAAGATCCAGGTGGAATTCAATCCTGCCCTGGTCGGGGCCTACCGGCTAATCGGCTATGAGAACCGGGCCCTCCAGGACGAGGACTTCCGCGACGACTCCAAGGACGCAGGGGAAATTGGGATAGGCCATCGGGTAACCGCATTGTACGAAATCATTCCAGCCGGCAACGGTGACATCCCTGCAGTCGACCCGTTGAAATACCGCCAGCCGGAATCACGGCCGGACAGTGGTTCCGGCGAACTGCTCACCGTGAAATTGCGCTACAAAGCAAATGGTGCATCGACTTCGACCCAGATCGAGAGAGCCGCACCAGACAACCGCCACACACTTGAGCAGACCAGCGTGGATTTTAGATTTGCCGCCTCGGTGGCAGGTTTTGCCATGCTGCTCAGGGAATCCGATCATCTCGGCAGTTTCGGCTGGGATGAGTGTGTGGCCCTGGCCAGGCAGGCCAGAGGTGAAGACCAACAGGGGTACCGGGCTGAATTTGCCCGTCTCGTTGAAATGGCTCAGCTCCTCAAAGAACAGGGCTGAACCGACACCTAAAGGACGCGGTTTAGACTGGTCCAGGGGGATGCGGCCCCGGCTGTCTCCCCCTCCAGGAAAAGATCAGGTTCACCCCTGGAAGATGAAGAATTTCCTGACGGCATAATTAATCAGTACCGCCGAGACGATATTTGCCACAAAGGCATAGGTGGTTAACATGCCAAATCTCTTGATCAACAGCCCCATCAACAGAGTACCGATGAGTACGCTCAACCCCGAAACACAATAAAATAGAGCAATTTCGATGATAAATGGATGGCGGCCTGCCTGGAAGACCCAAAGCACGTTGGTGATGTAGGCGACCATATTGGAAACCAGAAAAGCCAGGACGTTACAGATCATCGAATTTCTGGCCCGGTGGTGCTCCTCGATGGGACGCAGTTGCAGAGCTAACAGCCGGACCAGATGGTCCTTCGGCTGCAGCGCCGGAAACAGCTTCCAGGCGGCCAGATGAAAGACCGCGATATGGGTGACGGTGGCCAGGCCGCCAGCCAGCCCGTATTTGATAAATTGTATGAGATTGTCCACGGTAAACAACTGTATGCCAACGAGCAGGGCGCGGCTCTCCAACCGAAAGCAATAAGGTGCCGACACCTGGGACGGCTGACAAATCGACAGCCGCTGATTGCCGGGAAACAGAACAAACTGCGTGCCAGGACGCAAGCACTTTTTCACTTAACCGGCCCTGTCCACCGTCATCCAGGAAGAGTCCTATAACGGAGTCCCTGACGAACAACGCTGGTCGGACCAATTTCCATGAACCTTATGGCAGGCCCTCACCAGGCCATGATCAGGAGTGGTTTCGATATTTACCACAATGGCAGTTCTGGCTTAAAGTGCGGACTTGCACTTCATTTTGCTCTTGCAAAATTTCTGTGTGCTGATAATCATTAATGATGATACAAGCGCTCAACCAAAATGATCAACTCTGGCTTGACCAACAATCCAGGGTTTTCTTTTTACAATAAATCTCGGGCCTTAGGCAAAGTATCAGGTCTGAACTCAAATTTATTAATAATTATTTATAGTTCAGTTCCAGAACAGCACCACTGATTTATCTTTACAAAAAAAAAACTTCCCATATACTCATTATGCGTTTCAAAAACGGGTGCTTCCAGCCAAAATCCAGAGAAATTCATCAGCAGAGCCAGGCGCCTGGCCAACGAAATCAATTGAATCGGCACCCGGGGAGAATACTATGGCGGTGAAAATATTTATCAAGCGCAAAGGGGTGGATAAAAACATCATCGAGCTGACCGTGCTGTTGAAAAAGATGCGGACACTCACCCTCAATCAACCAGGATATATATTCGGGGAAACCCTGAGAAGAGTTGATCAGCCCGACGAATGCATGGTGATTTCAACCTGGCGGTCGCTGGCCGACTGGAACAACTGGTTCGAACACGAGGAGAGAAAGGCTATTCAGCGTGAGATCGACCTGCTGCTGGGCATCGAGACCCACTATGAAGTGTACGAAGAATAACAACTAACCCTAAAAAATTCAGGGATCGATAATGATAGTTGAAGGCTTGAAATTGATGGTTGTCGGCATGACAACCGTGTTGCTGTTTCTGACCTTTATGATTCTGCTCATTCAGCTTTCAGCCCGGCTCACTAAAGATGTAACCGCCAGGGAGCTGCAGGCCATCGAGGATGAAAAAGAGCGGCTCAGGAAGCAGCGAGAAAGAGATAAGTTGGCCGCCGAAGAGGGCGATGATGACATCGCCGTTATCAGCGCCGCAATTGCCGCTTTTGAAGCGGATCGGGCAGCGGCATAAAATCAGTTTACAGGATGAAACCAAGGCTCTAACAAGGTCTTTCTGACCCAATCTAACGCAAGGAGAAGCAGTTGTGGGTACAAAAGTAATTAAATTCATGGATACCTCGTTTCGGGACGGTTTTCAGTCAGTATTTGGCGCCCGGGTTTTCACCAAAGATTTTCTTCCGGCCCTGGAGGCCAGTGTTGAGGCAGGTCTCACCCACTTTGAAGCCGGTGGCGGCGCGCGATTCCAGAGTCTGTTTTTCTATTGCGGCGAATCGGCCTTCGACATGATGGACAGCTTCAGAGAAATTGCCGGACCCGACGCCAATCTGCAGACCCTGGCTCGTGGTATTAACGTGGTGGCTCTGAGCCAGCAGCCGAGGGACATCATCGATCTTCATGCCAAGATGTTCAAAAAGCACGGCATCACAACCATCCGCAATTTCGATGCTCTGAACGACACGAGGAATCTGGAATATTCCGGCGAGCGCATCGCCCACCACGGACTGCATCACCAGATCGTGGTGACGGTGATGGACCTGCCGCCGGGATGTGAAGGCTCGCATACGTCGGAGTTTTATCTCGACCGGCTCAAGGTAATTTTGGATTCGGACATCCCCTATCATTCAATCTGTTTCAAAGATGCTACCGGGACCGCCAATCCAAAGAAAATCTATGATACCTTCGTCGGAGCCCGCCAAATGGTATCGGAGGATACCGTGCTCTGGTTCCACACCCACGATACCGCCGGAATCGGCATCTCCCAGAATCTGGCGGCCATTGAGGGCGGAGCGGATGGCATCGACCTGGCCAAGAGCCCGGTCAGTGGCGGAACTTGTCAGCCGGATATCCTGTCCATGATGCACGTGCTGAAGGGCACCGATTTTACCCTCGACCTCGATTACGAGAAGGTGCTTACCGCCGAGGAAGCTTTCGAGGAAGCCATGAGCGACTACTTTTTCCCGCCCGAGGCCAAAATGGTCTCGCCGACCATCACCCTGTCGCCCATGCCTGGCGGAGCCCTGACTGCCAATACCATGATGATGCGCGATACCAATACCCTGCAACATTATCCCGCAGTTATCAAAGAGATGGCAGAGGTCGTTCGCCTCGGCGGATTCGGCTCCTCGGTCACCCCCGTTTCCCAATTCTACTTCCAGCAGGCTTATCTGAACGTCACCCAGGGCAAGTGGAAGGTGATCAACCCCAACTACGGCAACATGGTGCTCGGCTATTTTGGCCGCACCCCGGTGCCGCCGGATCCGGAAATCGTCAAGCTGGCATCCGAACAGCTCGGCAAGCCGGTCTTCACCGATGATCCTCTGGATATCCTCGAGCCTGGCGTTCCCAAGGCGACCAAGATCCTCGAAGAGAACAACCTCGAGGTCAACGACGAAAACATTTTCATCATCGCCAGCTGCGAGCAGAAAGGACTTGATTACCTGCTCGGCAACGCCAAAACCAACATCAGGAAAAAAACAGACGAAGAAGAGGCCCCGGCCAAACCGGCAGCTCTCAGAGCCGCACCTGCCGCGGCAGCCCCGGCTGGACCTCGTTCCTACTCCATTACGGTAAACAACCGCATTTACGACGTGACGGTGGCCGAAGGCAGCGGTGCGGTGCAGGCGACTCCGGCTGCAGCAGCTCCGGCTCCGGCAGCGGAGGCACCAGTGAGCGGAGGCACCGAGATCGAGGCCCCAACCCCAGGAAATGTGGTAAAAATAATGGTTAAGGTCGGTGATACGGTCGCCAAGGATCAGCCGCTGCTGGTGCTGGAAGCCATGAAAATGGAGTCTGAGGTGAAATCTCCGAGCGCGGGCAAGATCCTGTCGGTCAATGTCTCGACCGGAGATACCGTACAGGCCTCCGATGTACTCTTTACCATCGGTTAAGTTCGCAGATTTCTGCTCTATTTTCTGTCGCCGCCCCAGCAGGCGGCGACAGATTTTGTCTCAATGATGGAATTACTATGAAAACGAAGACAATTCTGTTCCTGCTCGTCGGCTTCTGCCTGGGTTTGGCCGCCTTCGTCCAGGCTTCCGGGGACATGGTCTCGATCGTCTCGCCCGCCGACGGCAAGATTGTCCGTCTCGATGTCGCTCCCGGCGACAAGGTATTCAGCGGCGACTCGCTGGCTATCGTCAAAGGTGATGACGGCACGACCATCATTCTCAAGGCCGGTGTCTCCGGTACCGTCGCCGCCATCGATGTGATCTCCTATGGCAAAGTCAAAAAAGGTGAACCGATCGGCACCATCAGCACGGCGACCATCATCGCTGAGCAGCCCGTCGCAACAGAGGCCGAGGAACTACCCGGCATCGGCGCTCTGGTTGGCAACCTGTTCAGGACCACCGGTGTGTATGGGATCATCGACGGCCAGATCAGCAAGGACTGGACCGTCGGCATCGGTCGTATTTTGATGATCTGTGTTGGCCTGACGCTACTCTATTTGGGCATCTTCAAAGAATTTGAGCCGCTCTTGCTGATCCCCATCGGCTACGGCGCCATCCTCTCCAACATTCCGCTTGCCGGCATTGCCGAGCCGGGCGGGATTCTTTATTACGTCTATGATGTGGGTATTGTGACCGGAATCTTCCCCCTGCTGATTTTCATGGGCGTCGGGGCGCTTACCGATTTCGGTCCGATGATCGCCAATCCGAAAACGATCCTTTTGGGCGGCGCTGCTCAGATCGGCATTTTCGTCACCCTGTTGGGAGCGCTGTTCCTTACCGATCTAGTGCCGGGCATCAACTTTTCGCTGCGCGATGCCGCCTCGATCGGTATCATTGGCGGTGCCGACGGACCGACGGCAATCTTTTTGTCCAGTCAGTTATCGCCGCGCCTGCTCGGCTCCATTGCCATTGCCGCCTATTCTTACATGGCGCTGGTACCGATCATTCAGCCGCCGATCATGAAATGGCTGACCTCCGAGGAAGAGCGCAGGATAAAGATGGTGCAGCTCCGCCACGTATCAAAACTGGAGAAAATGATTCTGCCCTTGCTGGTGCTCGGCATCTGCGCCTTTCTGCTGCCCACTGCAGCACCGCTGATCGGAATGTTCATGCTCGGCAATCTGGCCAAGGAATGCGGCGTTATCGACCGCCTCAGCGATGTGATCAAGGGCGCCCTGATGTACACGGTCACTATTTTTCTGGGTCTCGGTGTGGGCAGCAAACTGTCTGCCGACAAGTTTCTCAACCTGGAAACGCTTGGCATTCTGGCCCTGGGCATGATTGCTTTCGGCATCGGTACCGCCGGCGGCGTATTAATGGCCAAGGCCATGAACCGGCTGTCCAAGACACCGGTCAATCCGCTCATTGGTGCCGCAGGAGTTTCCGCAGTACCGATGGCTGCCCGGGTGGTAAACAAGGTCGGCCTGGAGGCCAACCCGCAGAATCACCTGATCATGCATGCCATGGGAGCAAACGTCTCAGGTGTCATTGGCTCGGCTGTGGCAGCGGGTGTCTTGCTGGCACTGTTGTAAACCCAGTTTCATTTCTGCTAAAAAGCCTGGGGCTTCACGCTCCGGGCTTTTTGCGTTTTCCAGAGGTCGTTGTAGATGATACAGGCAACCGAGGAAGCATTGGCTAAACTGGCAGAGCTGCTCCGCAGCGAAGGCGGTGAACAATCAGCCATACGGGTGGCGGTCATGGGCGGGGGCAGCAAAGGTCCAGGATTGGGGCTGGTGGTGGATGAAGCGACAGCGGAGGACAGGCGCTATGACGTTGGCGGTATTCCACTGATCATCGATCGGGCGCTGATCGGCTACTGCAGCTCAGTGACCATCGATTTCACCATAGGGACGGAGGGGAAATGCGGCGGTGCCAGCGGCAGCGGCTTCCTGATTGTCCCAGAAAACCCCGTAAACTTCTAGGTGCCTTATTCTATCATCCGAATTAGTGGGTCATACTGCACCGAGCGGGCATAGCTCACCTCCGGCTTGCCGAAACTCATGGTGAAGACCAGCAGGTTGTCCTCGGGAATTTTCAGGGGAACCTTCAATTCAGGAAGCAAAGTGACCGACATCTTCACCAGTCCGTTCCACAGGGTTCCCAAGCCGACACTCTGGGCCGCTATTTCAAAGTGACTCAAGGCAATGATGCCGTCGGCCTCGGGGGAAGGGCTGTCGACCGGTACGGTGGCCACCACCAGGTGAGGAGCCCAGCGAAAGAGCACGTCAACATCATACATCTTCCAGCCGTTGACGATATCCACAAAAAATTCATAGCCTGACGGCAGATCACTGGTTTTCACCAGTTCAGACAGACCGTCATAGGTCTGCTGCCGAAAGCGGTTCATCACCTCCCGCCGATTGATTACCGAAAATGACAGGCGCCGGTCATTTCTCCCTGAAGGTGCATGAAATGCCGTCCGCAGAAGACTTTCAATAATGTTTGTGGCAACATCTTCATCACGGTATCGCCGCACCGACCGCCGGCCTCTCAGGAGACGATCAATCTGCAGATATGAGGCCATCTCGGTGGTAGCGAGCTGATATGAATCTTCGGGCCGGAGGCCGAGCACGGAGACGGCCCCTTCCGGGCAGACAGCCAGACAATGCTGGCAGCCGATGCAATCCCCGTTGCGCCCGTCGGCAACGAACGGCACGCTGTCTCCAAGTACCAGAATATTCACCGGACATTCATTAACGCACTCACCGCAGCGGATGCATTTCTCCTGATCGACAAGAAATTGATTTTCATTGATTTGATCCATCGTACTGGCTGTCTTCTGTGCTCTAAGAGGAGATTGTTCCGGCTATGATGTCCCGGTCGAAATAGTTGACCGCCATACCGCCGTCGACCACCACAGTCTGACAATTTATACCTGACGACCGTTCAGACAGAAGAAACACTGCGGTATCGGCCACCTCTCCGGTTGACAGCGCTCTTTTACGCAACATCGCTTTCTCGGCAAAGAGATAACTGTCCACATAGCCTGGGATGCCGGCGGAAGCAGAGGTCTTCAGCAGCGAAGGGGCAACGGCATTGAAGCGAATTTCTGAAAATTCAGCAAAGCTCTTGGCCAGAAAACAGAGCGACGAATCAAGGGCCGCCTTGACCGGCGCCATATAGCCGTAATTGGTCGCCGCCATCCGGGTAGTGGAGATGGAAATCGTTACCACGGACGCGTTGGCATCCAACAGCTCTTTGAAATTGTTGGCAATCGATATCAGGGAGAAACAGGAGATATTGACCGCCTGTAAAAAATCATCTCGATTGGTCTCGTGAAACGGCTTCATACCTTCACTGTAATTAGCAAAGGCGATCGAATGGACGATGCCGGCCAGGGCCTCTACCTGGCGCTCCTGCAGCCACTGGCCAATCTCCTCCTTGACCTTGACGATCTGCTGCTCGTCCTCGACATCACAGATAAAAACGGGGCACTGTGGGAACAGTTTGCGGGCCGTCTCCCGACGCTGCCGGGTGCGCACCACCAGAATCACTTCACCGCCCTGCTCAATCAGGTTCGAGGCGATGGCGGCGGCAACAGACTTCTTGTTGGCCAGGCCGAAAATAACAAAATATTTGGCTGCAATGTTCAGATAATCCATGATCTCCGGAGGGTTGAACGAGCGGTTTCTCTGCGCCGCAAAGAAGCCGCAGTTTACAACACTGATCCCGGCACCACAAGTAGCAACAGAGGGAGCTTTTGACGTGGCTTGCGACAATCAATGTGCTTTCAGTCTTCCACCGGGAAGTAATGTATAGTAAATCTTGGCAGGGAAAATGAAGAAACAGATCTTGGACATAATTTTCGCGTGTTTTGACAACTGGTCAAAACAGTTTGGCCTCGCCTGCACTAAAGGCTGCGCGGTCTGCTGCACCACCGACGTCTCGATTACGGCGCCGGAAGGGGAACTGCTGCTCGACTATATCGTCTGTCAGCACGGAGCGCGGTGGCTCTCAGAAAAGCTCGATACCACACCGCTTCACCGGCCACTTTCCCAGACGATCAACGAATATGCGAAGGCCTGCCTGGAAGGCAGGGAGTCGGAGGCTGAGGAGAACCGTGTTGGCGGGGTCTGTCCCTTCCTGGAAGAAAATATCTGCTCGGTCTATCCTGCCAGGCCTTTTTCCTGCCGCTGTTTCGCCTCAACCGTCTGCTGTCACCACGGCGGCAACGCCTTGCTGCCGGCGGAGTATCTGTCGGCGGCGACCGCGGTGTCACAGATCATTGAACATGTCGGGCAGTTCAGCCTCTGGGGCACCATGATCGATGTGCTTACCCTGCAGGCGGCGGCAGCGGGTCATATCTGCCCCGCCGGTCATGCTCAAGAGAACCTGGCCGCGGCCCGCGGCAACTGCCTGACGGCCATACCGCTGCCCGGCTTCCTGATCGAAGACAGGGTTGCCGATAAGGTCCATGGACTGCTGGAAGAAATCTTCGCCGCAAGGATCGCTGGAAAAACAATCGAGGCTATCCTCAACAACCGATAGTCTAGCATACAAGGCTTTACCTGTGAAAATCATCGGAAGGATCAAGCTGCCGCCTGACCACGCCCATCTTCCTTTCCCGGCCGCCTGAAGTCGATATCCGGGATTGGAGATAGGTGGCGGATCAATTACTCGAAGAGCTCCAGATAATCTTCGTAGCCTTCCTCTTTGAGCTCGTCCTTGGCAATGAAGCGCAGCGCGGCTGAATTGATGCAGTAACGCAGATTGGTCGGTGGAGGACCGTCTTCGAAGACGTGGCCGAGATGAGAGTCAGCATTCTTGCTGCGCACCTCGACCCGCACCATGAACAGTGACCGGTCCTCGTGCTCGACGATATTGTTCGGCTCCAGCGGTCTGGTGAAACTCGGCCAGCCGGTGCCCGACTCGAATTTGTCCAGCGAGCTGAAGAGGGGTTCCCCGGACACCACATCCACATAAATGCCCGCTTCCTTGTTGTTCCAGAACTCGTTATTGAAGGGCGGCTCGGTGCCGTCTTGCTGGGTGACTTGAAACTGTATCGGCGTCAACTGCTGCCGGAGCTCCTCGTCCTTCGGCTTGGTATACGCCCCATCATTTTTTGTACCGGTCTCCTTCCCCCAGACCCTCTCGATAAACGGCTGTCTGCCCGAACCCTTTTTGTAACTATTGTAGTGCAGCACGTTCTTCAGGTAGTAATCCTGATGGTACTCCTCGGCGATATAGAATGGTTCGGCAGGAAGAATGGAGGTAACCACCGGACGATCGAATATCTTCGCTTCGTCAAGCTCTTGTTTGGACATCTCGGCAGCCTTCCGCTGCTCTTCAGAATTGTAGAAGATTGCCGTCCGGTAGTGCCTGCCGCGGTCGGCGAACTGACCGCCGTCATCGGTGGGATCGATCTGTCGCCAGAAAGTCTCGACCAGCTCTTTGTAGGAAATTTTTTCTGGATCATAGACTACCCGTACCGCCTCATAATGGTCAGTTCTGCCGGAAGAGACCTTCTTGTAGTCCGCGTCTTCTTTTGTTCCTCCGGTATAGCCGGCCACCACTTCAATAACTCCTTCGAGCTGCTCAAAAGGCGGCTCCATGCACCAGAAACAGCCTCCGCCAAAAATTGCGGTTTCTTCTTTAGCCAGCGCGGCCGATGAAAACATGGCCAATCCCAATACTGCCAATACGCCTGATATCAATATATAATTCATCGCTAATCCTATTTGGGAATTATTCTTATTTATTTCTAAAGTATGCACAGTTGCAGACGGTTACAAGGGCATACCATTTTGGCCTCACAATGAACTGAAGGGCGGTTGCCTCTGGGGTAAATAAGGTGTATAAAAGACCCGACAACAACTTTCCTCGAGGGGCCCCACATGCAGAGATCAGCGAGCAACACCAAACGGACGAAATTTATCTTTATCACCGGCGGAGTCCTTTCCTCCCTGGGCAAGGGCCTTGCCGCCGCATCCATTGGTGCGCTGCTGGAAAGCCGGGGGCTGACGGTAACGTTTCAAAAGCTCGACCCCTATATAAATGTCGATCCCGGCACCATGAACCCGTTTCAGCACGGGGAAGTGTACGTTACCGATGACGGTGCCGAGACCGACCTGGATATGGGCCACTACGAGCGCTACACCGATGCCGTAATGGCCCAGGTCAACAACTACACCTCGGGAAGAATTTACTATTCGGTCATAACAAAGGAACGCAGGGGCGAGTACCTGGGAGGCACCGTCCAGGTGATCCCCCACATCACCGATGAAATAAAAGCCGCCGTAGTTCAGCTAGACGGCAGTGTCGATATTGCCATCATCGAAATAGGCGGCACCATAGGCGACATCGAGGGTCTGCCCTTCGTCGAGGCGATCAGACAGTTGCGCGGTGACCTCGGCAAAGAATATTCACTGTTCATTCATCTGACGCTGGTACCTTACATCAAGGCGGCTGGCGAAGTGAAAACCAAACCCACCCAGCACTCGGTCAAGGAACTGCGGGCCGATGGTATCCAGCCCGACATTCTGGTCTGCAGGACCGAAGTGCCGCTCACCCCGGAGTTGAAAGCCAAGATCGCCCTGTTCTGCAACGTCCCCCAGGATGCAGTTATCACCGCCATTGATGTGGACACAATTTACGAGGTTCCCCTTCATTTTCATCAGGAAGGTCTCGATGCCAAAATTCTCGAACTTCTCAACGTCTGGACCGGGCAGCCCAACATCGAGCCCTGGGAAAAGCTGGTCCACAACTTAAAAAACCCCAAATACACGGTTACCATCGCCATCACCGGCAAATATGTGGATTTGACCGAATCCTACAAGAGCCTGCACGAAGCCCTTATTCACGGCGGCATCGCCAATGAGGCCAGAGTTCAGCTCAGATACCTCAGCGCCGAAGAACTGGAGGAAGGCGATCCGGCCGAGCTGCTCGAGGGCTGTGACGGCATCCTGGTTCCAGGCGGTTTCGGCAGGCGGGGGGCGGAAGGCAAAATCGAGGCAATCAGATACGCCCGGGAAAACAAAATCCCGTTTTTCGGCATCTGCCTGGGCATGCAGCTCGCCGTGGTCGAGTACAGCAGATCGGTGCTGGGCATCACCACAGCCCACAGTTCCGAGCTGGATCCCCTGACTCCGGACCCGGTTATCTATCTGTGCAAAGAATGGTTTGACTACCGCAACAACATGGTCCAGGTTCGCGACGAGAATTCCGACATGGGTGGGACCTTGCGTCTCGGCGCCTATCCATGCGTACTGAAACCCGGTACTCTAGCCTCTGAAGCGTACCGGGCTGAAGAGATTTCAGAGCGACACCGACATCGCTTCGAGTACAACAACGACTACCGACAGCAGCTCGAAAAAGGCGGGTTGATAGTGTCGGGAACCTCGCCGGACAACAACCTGGTTGAAATTGTCGAAATCGAAGACCATCCCTGGTTTCTGGGTTGTCAATTTCACCCGGAATTCAAATCCAAGCCGATGCGGCCCCACCCCCTGTTCCGGGATTTCATCAAGGCCGCCCTCACCCATAACACTAAAAATTGATGAAGGTTTCCCCCGTATCGGTAGGCTGTCCCGACGGTTCGACCATCGAGGTTGGAGCCGACCGCCCCCTGCTGCTCATCGCCGGCCCCTGCGTCCTGGAGTCGGAAGAGCTGGGGCTACGGGTAGCCGCGGCCATGCTGGAAATCTGCGCCGGACTGGGAATCTCCTACGTCTTCAAGGCCTCTTTCGACAAAGCCAACCGCACTTCGATTTCCTCCTATCGGGGCCCCGGCCTGGAACGGGGTCTGGGCGCGCTGGGACGGATACGGCAGGAGGTCGGCGTACCGGTGATTTCCGATATTCACGAACCTGGCCAAGCCTCTGCCGCAGCCGAAGTCCTCGACATCATCCAGATTCCCGCATTTCTATGCAGACAGACCGACCTGTTGACCGCCGCCTCGGCGACCGGCAAACCGATCAATCTCAAAAAGGGACAATTCATCTCCCCCTGGGAAATAAAAAACGGAGTGGACAAGATTCGCTCCAGCGGCACCAGCCAGGTAATGCTGGTCGAGCGCGGCGCCAGCTTCGGCTATAACAACCTGGTGGTCGATATGCGGTCCCTGCCGGTGATGCGTGGCTTTGACTGTCCGGTGATTTACGACGCCACCCATTCGGTTCAGCTTCCCGGCGGTGCGGGACAATCCTCAGGGGGGCAGCGGGAGTTCATCGCACCGCTGTCACGGGCTGCGGTCGGCGCCGGCATCGACGGAATATTCATGGAAGTGCACCCGGATCCCGACAACGCCCTATGCGATGGACCCAACTCCATCGCACTCAACGAGATTGAAGCGCTGCTCCGGCAGCTCGTCTCCATCCGCGACGTCCTCAGCTGATTAGCGACCCGTTATGACCGATGATGCCAAGCATTGCGCCAGCGGGGGGCCCCACCCCTCGGACTGCGAAATTCTCGAAGGCTATCGACGCCGCAGCCGTGAGAAGAACCGGCCCCTTTCGGAAGAGCAGCGTCTGGTGTTCGCCAAAGCCGAGCCGATCCGTTTGCTGCTGCTCGATGTGGACGGCGTACTCACCGACGGCAGGCTCTACTACTCGGACGAAGGCGTCGAGTCGAAAGCCTTCTGCACCCAGGACGGTCTCGGCATCAGACTCCTGCAGCGGGCCGAGGTGATGACGGGCATAATTACCGCCCGGACCTCTAGCCTGGTTGCCAGGCGTGGAGAAGAACTGGACATGGATCAGATCAGACAGGGAGTCAGCAACAAACTCGAGGAATTCAAATCCATCCTCAATGAAACAAGTCTTAAACCTTACCAGGTCTGCTACATGGGAGACGATCTTATCGATCTCAGCCTGCTCACCCGGGTTGGTCTCGCAGCCTGCCCGGCCAATGCGGTGGATGAAGTCAAGGAGGCCTGCCACTTTATTACCCGCAGTCCGGGCGGAGCCGGTGCGGTCAGAGAAACCTGCGATCTGATTATCCGGGCCAAAGGTCTGCACGATACGCTCCTGCAGCAATTCTTATGATGACGATCAATCGCCGCAATCTAATCTGGCTCATACCGGTCCTGATGATTGTCACCTTTCCGCTGTGGCGGCTGCCGGTTTCTTCCTTTCTCGCCCCCCGCGGCCTCGATGAGAATAGTGTGGCAGCAGGTACGGAGAAAGAGCAAGACTTTATCATGCAGAAGGTGCTTATCACCCAGAATCAGGCGGGCAAAAAAACTGCTGAAATACGTGCCAGACAAGCCTATACCAGTGGCAAACCAGATGAATTCGTGCTGGTGGACATAGATTCGGACCTGTATGACGACCAGGGTGATATGGTTAACATCAAGGCCGATTCAGGAATCTACAACACCCAGACAAGACATTTGATCTTAAATAAAAACGTGGTGGTCAGCCGGGACTCAGATAAGCAGCAGCTGTTCACCGACCTGCTCCACTATTACGACGAGAAGCGGATCATCGATTCGCCCGTTCCCACCCGCATGGTTGCCGAACGGGCCGAAATCAGGGGCTCCAGCCTAAGGTACGATATCGTCACCGGTCAGTATCTGGTCGGCGGCCGGGTCCATACTGTGTTGGGATCAGAATAATCCGCTCAGCCTATCTTCTCGCAGCTTCTTACCAGGCAGGAGGCGCCGCTGGCCTGCCAGCGCACGTTGATGTCGTAGAGCCGCATTCCGTACATCTCTTTTTTCTCTCGCTGAGAAGGGGGCCGGGGATCTTGCCGGAGTACTTCGCTAATCAGCTGCCGCAGGGGTACACCGGTCTTAGTTTCATAGGCGCTGCAGAAGTCGGCCGCCTCCGGCCGATACGCCACCTCCAGCGCCTCCAACTCAGGTGCCGCCCACCCTGCGGAAGCATCCTCGATGCGGTCGCTCGACGGCAGGTAGGGTTTTATGTCGAGCACCGGCGTCCCGTCGAGCAGATCCACCCCGGTCAGCAGCAATTCGACCCCATGGTCGAACTCGATACCTTCTAGTTTTACTACACTGAGGCCCATGAAGTTGGGCCGATGCGGGCTTCTGGTGGCCCACACGCCTATACGGCGGCTGCCCCCGAGCCGCGGCGGACGCACCGTTGATTTCCAGCCGTCCTCCATGGCCTGGTGAAAAACAAAATGGATCCAGAGATGACTGAATTCTTCCAGTCCCCGCACCATTTCCCGGCGGTTGAAGGGATCGCACAGTCTGAGCCGCGCCGCCGCCGATGGAACCAGGCCGGATTGCCGAGGGGTACCGAATTTTTCGGTAAAACAGGAATTGATGTGGCCGATGACTTCGATGGACAGTCTATCTATCATCTTCATACCTGGATATTTAGTTGTCGATTGAGGGCAGACCTTACACCCCGGCCCTAAAAGTGTTGACGGAGAAATGGCACCACGCTAACCTAGCCGGGCATTCAATGATATGCCGATGCCTGAACTTGGCGTGCCAATCTGCTCCAGAGAGCATGGCGGCATGGACAATTACCACTGTCTGGTTACCCTGATCCAGGAATAAATCTGACAGGATCACGGAGCCATTTCAACCACTCCAGAAACGAACAGGAAGAATCATGTTAAAACGTTTCACCATCTCATTGGATGAAAAACTTCTCGAGAAGTTCGATACCGTTATCAAACAGCAGAAATATGTCAACCGCTCCGAGGCGATCAGGGACCTGATTCGATCCTCGTTTGTCGAGGAAGAATGGCAGGCCGACAAAGATGTGGTCGGCGTTATTTCCATGGTATATGACCATCATCAGCCAAAACTGCAGGAGAAGGTGACCGAGATTCAGCATGATTATCATCACCAGATTGTCTCAGCTACTCATATTCATATGGATCATCACAATTGCCTCGAAGTTGTCATAGTCAAGGGCAAGGCCGGATCGGTCAACGAGCTTACCGACCGGCTCCGCTCCCTCAGGGGCGTGCGCAACTGCAAAATGGCAATGAGTACCACCGGCAAGGATCTGCATTGATCGCTGTCCCCTCTCCAGAGAACCTCAATCCATGAACTGTGAGCTGGCCTGCTTCATATCCCCCCACGGATTCGGCCATGCCACCCGGACCATCGGACTTCTTCAGGCCCTGCAGAGTCACATCCCCGGGCTCAAGGCCAGACTTTTTACCACCCTGCCGCCCGCGTTGTTCCAGAGTTCGGGAGTGGCGTTTTCCTATCACCGAATGGTCACCGACATCGGTCTGGTGCAGCGCGACGCCTTCGCTGCAGATCGCCGGCAGACACGTGCAAAGCTTGCTGAACTCCTGCCTTTCGCCCCCTCGCTCATCAGCAGATGCGCTGAATTGTGCCGCTCATGCCGGCTGATCATCTGTGACATCAGTTCTCTTGGTATTGAAGTGGGGCGGACCGCTGCGATTCCCACGCTGTTGGTAGAAAACTTCACCTGGGACTGGATCTACTCTCAAATGGGCCCGGAATCGGGGTTCGATCCCTATATTGAACTTCTCTCAGACTCCTACGAGAGGGTAGATTACAGAATTCAGACCGATCCGGTCTGCAACCCGGCACCCTGCGATCTTCATTGTGCGCCAATAGCCAGAAAACAGGTGATGCCCTCTGCCAGGATAAAAGAAGAGATCGCTGCCGGCCGGCGAAAAATCGTCCTTATTTCCATGGGTGGCATTGCCCTCGACCTGCCCTTCATCAACGACCTGCAGCGCCATGAAGAATACCTTTTTCTCGTCGCGGGGCAGAGCCAAAGTGAGGCGGTGGGCGACAACATACGACTGCTGGCTGCCCACACCACTCTGCACCATCCCGACCTGATAAACGCTGCCGATCTGCTGATCTGCAAAAGCGGCTATTCCACCATTGCCGAATGCCAGCAGACCGCCACGCCGATTTGCTGTGTCATCAGGAAGCACTTTGCCGAGTCCGAGGTGATAGCACACTACGTCAGTCAAGAGATGAATGGGGAAATTATTGAGCAGAGTTACTTTTTCAGCGGCACCTGGCTCAGGGGCCTGGAAGAGATGATGCTACGCAGACGGGAGCCTCTGCCGCTCAACGGTGCCGATCAGGCGGCAGAATTCCTTTATTCCTTGCTTTGAGCGGGGTATTCTCAGGGCAGCTCGATCTCAATGGGATCGTCTTCCTGGGCAACGATGTGCCACTGTTCACCTTGGAAATCGTCCTCGGTGATATTTGACAGCGACATCTTCAGATAACGGCCCCTGCCTTCAACCGCGACTGCCCCGTCGGCCAGCACGATTTCGGCGGTTCCCTCAAAGGTTCTTTTATTCTCGGAAGTCACCCTGGCTCTGACCAGTACTTCCTGGCCCAGCGGCACCGGTTTTCTGAATTTCATTGAAAATTCAAGGGTGACCCCCCACAACCCGGACCCTTTGTGATTGATAATTAATCTGCCCAAGGTTTCATCGAGGATGGCCGCTGAAATGCCGCCGTGCAGACGGCCGGGATAGCTCTGGTGTTGATCGGCGGGGAAAAATCTGGCAATCAATTCGCCGTTTTCGAGCTCGTAGAAATAGCTTTTCAAGCCAAAATCGTTTTCCAGCCCGCAGACGAAACAATCCTTTGAATTGGGCTGTTTTCCTGTCACTTTCAGCTTCACGCCAGACTCCGGTCTGTTAATGGGGAAATGATGTTCAACATTTAGGGGTGCGATCCGAGCAATGGGGCAGTTCGGGCGGACCGCTGCTCAGCATTGAAGCAATCGTCCGCTTTACCTTGGGAGCCATATGTCTTTTTCCCACGACAAGCTTCTGTTCCAGCACGACAAGACGCTTCAGCAGTTGGGTACGCTCCATCAATGGTAGTTCGTCCTCGGCGCCCCCTTTGCTCTCCACCAGTTCCTGGCACCTGAAACAACCGGGGAATCTAAGCTGTCTGCCGTCTGGCCGGGTCATCGTGGCGGGTACTCCATGGGTACGGCAGACCATAAGTCTATGCGCGTACAGCGAACATCTGCCCTCTTCATTGAGCGGACACATGAGCTTGGGCCGCTGCCCCAGGCCGATCAGTTCCTGGGCTTTTCTCTCGTAGGCTTCGGCCCTGGACAGCAGAGTCTGGCGGCGGTCTTCGGGAAGTGCGGCGAGCCCCTGCCAGAGATAGGCCCACTCGATGTAGGTGTGGTGCAGAAAATATGAATCGCAACAATTGTCCGGGCAGCCGTCGCAGCCATGTCCCAGCTGCTGGGCTACTGCGTCGTAGGCCTGCTCCATCTCCTCATAGAGGATTCTGAGCTCTTCAGCCAGCCCGGGGGGTAGAATCAACCGCATGTGTCTCCTCTTCAAAACTCTGAACCTGATACAGATAGATCTCAATATCCTCATCCTGCCAGGATTGAGGCGACAGGCCCGCTTTCTGGCAGAGATGTTCCATGAAGTGTCGCGGGCGAGGCAGCTGCTTCCAGACCTGGGGCAGAAATGTTGCCCTGGCCCTGCCCTTTTTCAGTATTACCCCGTCTATCCCGGGGCGCAGCCTGGTGAGCAGGTCGTCGCCGTTTTCATAGTGGAGCCGAACCGGAGTGCTCAGTATTGAAATGTCGATTTTGATTCGCTCGAACTCCTCCGCACTCAGCGGCGCGAAGCGGTGATCCTTGAAGGCGGCCTGGCAGGCATTCTGGGAGAGCGATTCAAGCAGCGGTCCGGTGGCTTCCAGGTTGCCTATGCAGCCCCGCAGCCGCCCGTTTATCTTTAGGGTCACAAAGGTCGCCAGGTCCTGGTGCAACGCCTCATCCTCGAGACCGGCCTGATCCACCGCCTCAACCAGGCCCAAACGCTGGCCGATGGTCTCTCTGACCAGTTTCAGCAATCTGCGGCCGTACACCGCTGGTATCTGTGTGGCACCCATATCACCTACCAGGTAACCCCCAGCATCAGGCAGTTGATGCCGCTGCCGATGCCCAGCATTGCGCCCTTCATGCCCGGGACAAAACGATTCTGTTCCATAGCCATGGCCATGGTCACCGGCGCTGAAACCGACCCGACATTGCCCAGAAAAGGCAGAGTCTCGAAATTTTTATCTGCTGTCAGTCTCAGCTTCTCGAACAGCAATCTGGCATGTGCCGACCCAACCTGATGGCAGAAATAACAATCGATGTCCCCATCATCCCAGCCGCTCGCCGACGAAAAACGTTCCCAGGTCTGCTTGGCGGTCTCGATGCCCTGGATGAGCAGCTCTTCGGAATCGGTAGCCATCAGAGTGGTCTCTGCCGTCGACTGCCCTCCCAGGCAAAGGTCTGAAAAATCGGTGTTGGCAAGCCAGGAGCAACTGGCCAGACGAGGTTTGTCTGCTGTTGCTTCAGAGTTGCGGCACATATAAAGTCCCACCGCACCGGAACCGATGGTGAGCGAGGCGAAGGCAGGCTTGATCGTTTTGCGCGTCAGCGACGTATCGTTGAGCAGGGTCTGCATGGTTGACTCGATGAGCTCTTCCGCCGTTTCCCCGGAAACCACCAGCCCATTTTCGACCTGGCCCTGCTCGATCATGCTGCCCAGCAGGATCATACCGTCTAAAAAGCCCAGGCAGGCATTGGAGATATCAAGCACCAGACACGCCGGTGACAGCCCCAGCGAGTGATGCACGAACGAGGCCGTGGCCGGTTCCATCATGTCCCTCGATACTGAGGTGAAGAGCAGACACTGAATCTCCGTGGGATCGATCCCCGCAGATTCGATGGTCTCCCGCCCTGCCAGTGAGGCCGCCTGGCTCGGCTTGGTCCCCGGCTCCCAGAGGCGGCGCTGCCTAATTCCGCTCATCATTTCCAGTCTGCCGGCCGGCAGTCTGAGGCGCTCGTAGACAGGCGCCAGTCGTTCCTCGATAGCTTTGGAACTCAGCGTTCTGGGCGGCAGTTCATAGCCGAAGGTATGCAGGCAGACGTTGGTGAAGGACGGCATGGATAAAATTAACGGCAGTATATCGGTTGGGGATGGTGACCTGTTGAGCTCAAAACCTCAACTAACAATCCTGGTGAAATCATAGCGTTACTTACCATCTTAAGAGTCGGTTTGCTCTTCGCACGTGCGAGTTAAGCACCCAAAAGGAGGCCATTATATCACGAAGCCCCCGATTCATCCACCTCTCGCTTGGTGATTTCCCAGCATCTGAAACTTCTCCCGCCCCGCACGATGTCGGGAGAAGACAGTTTCCGGCTGAGATCATTGCAGGCGTGGGATTTTGTCACGGCGGGATCGAGCTCAAAACCGGCTATCAGAGATGAGACAAGCACCCTCCCCCCGTCCGCCAGAGCGGCTACCGCCCTGCTGATGAGCAGCCGATGACCCGACACTGTATCGAAGACGGTAGACTTGTTGAGCCGGTAACGTTTGTGGCGAAAACAGATGTAAATAAGGCTGAACTGCTGACGATTTTTGTTCAACCAGTCCCTCACATCTTCAAACGCGATGTCGTGGTTGTCGGGGTGGAGGCCGTTGCGGCTGAAGCTGCTCAACAGCATCTCCGCATCTCTGGCCGTCACCCCGATGGTGGCGGTTTCTTTTGCTCCCCCGAGAACGGCGCTGATGGTCGCCCCGCCACTGCTGTCGAAAAGGCTGAGAAATGGACCCCTGTCTACTGTGTGACCGATAAACTTCCTGACAAACCTCTGTTCTGGAAAAAACTGCCGCTCCAGCCCCCTCCCCCCGCCCACCAGAAATACCGCATCTCCCTCCCTGATCTCCAGCAGTTTCTGGCGGGCGCCACCCTTCCTGGAACTCCTTTTCGCTTCCCGAATACGATTGACCACTACCTGGTCACGACTGGCGTCGAACAGGGTCCGCACGGTTCGTGTCACCTCTCTGAAGCGCTCATCCGCGATGCGGGGGTCTTTGCCTCGCGGGGGAGGGAATTCGCTGATCCACAGATGGCCGCCGACCACATCGATGGCAACGTTGTACTGCGGGAGGTCGCGGTCGTACAGTCTGTACCAGTCAAACTTCCGGGCAACCGCCCAAGAGTGGAATTTACGAAAATTCTTCTTCAGCCTGTTGCTCAGCTCAGTACCCGCATCCCCATCCTTGACCGAGCTCATGTGCCAATCTTGCAGCCAATTTCTGTCTGAGACCGGCAGCGGGAAGCCGCTGAACAACCGGCAGGCGAGAGGCCCGTTGAAGATTTTTACGCTTGATGCAAAGGCTACTTTAAACTGGTCCGCATAGTCGGGTGCGGCTGTAAAGAGAGCAATTCTCCAGGCGGGAAACCGACGCTGGAAGCATTCTCC
>JAHEER010000134.1 GCA_024640625.1 Desulfobulbaceae bacterium | reverse complement strand
CATTTGTCATTGACGTCATACCAGTTCAACTGGCCAGTTTCTGAGACGTTCAGCCACATCGTCGCGTCCCTCCCGGATAGCCTCATCTAGCGGTGTCGCGAACCAACGATCTCTTACATTAAGAGGATGCCCATGAGTGACCAAATATTTGACGACCTCTAAATGTCCTTCAGCCGCAGCGAGATGCAGCGCTGTCCGGTTATCATAATCTTGTGCATGTACGGGCACGCCTCTGGCTACCAGGCGTTTCAGACCAGACAAATTGTTTTCGGCAGCAGCCCATAGCAATTCAACCACCGATAGATCATCCCCATGCTCCGCAGCTTGCTGATAAGCATGATTGGAATCGTCTTTGGTATGGGTTGGGGGGTCTAAGGGGAACCCTTCTCGCTCAAAGATCTCTACGATATGCTCGTGTCTACTTGCGAGTGCGTCAGCTCCTGGGTAACCACCCCAACGGTCTGGTCTGGGAGGAACGCCACATTCCAGCAAAAACTCAATGACATCCGTGTGACCTTCGGCTGCTGCAAGATGCATTGGAGTTCTATCGTCATAGTCTCCTGCCGACAGATCAAATTGCTCCTGATTAAGGCGTATCAATGTCCGGACATCGCCCTTGCTCGCAGCCCATAGCGCCTCTGATACTTGTGAGGCTTTCCATCTTGCTAAAGGCACCCTGGGGTCTACACGATTGGGATCAGTCATAACCCCATCGTACAAATGCAGACGACTTTCCTCGATGAGCCTTTTCGCGAACTCAACTCCTCGAACGCTGTTTCCTTGCTCGTCGAGTCGAGGCGAGAAAATGCAGATACCCATCAGCTTAGGTACGACGAGCACAACGCCGCCACCAACCCCGCTTTTTGCAGGCAAACCAATCCTGAAAAAGAAGTCACCACTTCCATCGTACATGCCGCACATCTGCGTAACCGACAGGCAGTTTCGGACTGTTGACTGACTCAAGACTCGCTCTTGCGTGGTCGGACAGACACCTCCATTCGCCAGCGTCGCACCTGCAATCGCCACCTCTCTTGCAGTTAGCTCAATCGAGCACGTGCTGAAGTATATTTTTAGCGCATCCGCGACCGATGATTCATGCAGAAATTCGAAATTATCCGGGTCATCGGGTTGAGTATCTTCTGGGATCTCTGCTTTGTTGCCCGGTAATTTCCCTGTCGCCTTGAGAAGGTGCCCAAGCGCAAAGTTGTTGTGCCCGGTGAAGTTCTCCTGTCGTGCCATTTCTTTGTTGAATCGCGGCCAGAAAATTGGCCCCTTAACCTCGCTGGTATCCAACTCAGCGCTTCCGATCATACGCGCCCACTGGTGGCGTACATGTTCGAGTCTCTCAGGGAACGGTCGGTGGCTCTTAACCAACGCAGCGGTCATGATCGCGCCAGCGTTTATCATTGGGTTATAAGGAATTTCAACCCGCATTCTTTCTTGTCCAGATGAACTGCTGCGAAAACGCGCCATGAGGTCTCTATCATTGAACGCACGACCGGAAGGTTCGTTGCCGACGTGGTCATGGACTTCCTCGGCGCCCAGCTCTTCAAGAGCAAAGCAGTAGTTAAATGGCTTGCACATCGACTGTATAGAGAAGTCGACGTCATGCTCTCCACGAACGTAAACTTGGCCATCAGTAGTAACAATAGCCACCCCGAATTGGTCCGGATCGATCTCTGCTAGCGGCGGAATATAATCGGCCTGCAGTCCGCCTTCGTTAAGCTTCACCGCTTCGAAAAGTTCGTCAACACGCTCCTTGAAATCTCGAAAGTCAGGAATCACTAGTTCGCCTTGCAAAGCACGTTCGATAAGAAGTCCAGCTGAGCCGAAGAGTTCTCTGAACTCCGGGAATGTAATACTAATATCCCCTAGAGAGTCGAGTCGTTTATATATGTTAGTCAGCCGCTCGTCTGCACTATCGAGGCCGGCATCCAAAAGTGTTTGCCGGAGGTCTTCTACAGGTACTTTCCCATCATTATCGTCATCAAGGGCAAAGAAAATCTGCTGCTCTCGCTCAACCGCAAAACGATCCGTTGCTTCTTCAAAGACTTCACGAAATACGGCTAGCCTGCCGATTACCTCATCAATGAGACTTGCAGGCAGCCCCGTTTCTCTCAAAGCACCAATAAAGTCTTCACAAAAATAGTCGAAGTGCTTTGCAGATAAGCCCTTGTCTAAAATTAGACGCTTATGTATTTCGGCCAGCCGATCAGCGGTGAAGCCCCCAGCTTTTTCATTACTGAAGACACCCGTCAGGAAAACCCTCTGCTTCTCCCTTAGCGCGTCAAGGTCAACCCCAACAAAGAACTTAGATAAGCGCTTATCAGCTAAAGCGTTGTTGTAGAAAATCTCGAGCGATTGACTAATAATTACGTCAGGTTGTTTTCCAATTTCCTGACAGTACTTTTCGACCTTTTCATAAATTGATTGCATATGAACTAAATCTCGTTTTGGAGCCCGCTGGGGAGCGCTTGGACAAATATCTATTGGTACGGTATTTTGCTGAAGAATATCTCAAGGCCAGATCAAGAAGCAATTTGCCTCCAAGAAATGATCGGTCTTGGCCGTTCCCGGTAGTAGAGAGTGCCCGCAGGGAAAGGCAGGAACTGCTGCAACTGAGACCTTCCCGGGAACATCGGGAATGTCGCTTGTTGGCCGAAGGTACGCATTGCCAACAACGCAAGGCAGTAGCCTTGTCCTGGTTGTGAACGGCAGGTTACCGGTCAACACCGGACTTAGGGACTGATTCTAAATAAGGTTTCGCTAACAGACCGGAGTCGACCCATATACGAAGTTCAGCATTTTAGTCTGGACGGCAGGAAATTTACTGTAAGCAGACGTACAGAGGCCGGATATTGATAGGCAATCATCAACCCATTCTCGCAATGCATCCCAAAGAATACTGAACTGCAATAATGTTCTTAGTTTCGGACATATAACAAACAATCTTGACGCGCATCAATCTGCTATCCCACCTTATCTGTTATACAAGCGTTGAGATATAAATTTCGGCAGAGGCTAGCTAATGTATCGATTGCATGCGGTGATGGTGCTTTTGACAGCAGGTATATTTGCCGTATCGGGATGTGCCACTCGATCGATGCGACTAGGTAAGTGCGAAGTAAAAAAACACAATAGAGGAATCATCATGATAGGATTCCAAATCCATATCGCAGCAGCTGTATGCCTGGCCCTGCTTTTACTTTATGGCTGTACAAATCAAGCAGAGCAAAACACAGCCGCACCGGCTTTTCGCCCGTACAGTGAAAATGCCTCTGCCTTTCTCAATGCGCTAAAGACTGCGTGGGTCGCTGTCTATCCCACCATTGTGCGCACATTTGAAGGGACTTCCTACTCAGTACAATCACAGCAACAGATTGTTTCCATACTGAATCAGGAACGTATAACAACCGCGCTGGCGCAACCCGGCACACTCGTACCCGGGGAGCAGGTGAGTAATATTCAGTGGGATATTTTTCAAAGCGACATGCACGCCATTGCAGAGCAACTGAAGGACCGAAAATCCGATGCTCAATACAGTCTGGTAATGGAGTTCCTGGTGGCCCAGGGAGTGGGCGGCATTCATTGCTATATCTTTGACCGGAACGGAGAAAACGCCTTCTCATTCCTGCTCAATGCCCATCACAAGCTGCTTGCCGATGCTAACCTGGGTGCCGGGGACTCATCTGAAGCCTCGCGTTTGAATATGATAGAAAAAGCCACAAGTGTCGGCGTAACCGCGTTGATCCAGCAGATTAATAAACCAGAAGATCTGCATTCTTCAAAACAGAAAGAATATTCAATTACTTCACGTAATGTCAGTACTTCTGACAGGAAGGTGGAACGGATTTTCGCACTTGCCAGGCTCCAGGAACAACTGAGTTATGTTTTCATGCACTCGTTCAAGCACAGCCTCGCATCAGCATTCGAATCTAATGGGGTAGACGCGATAATCAAGGTTGCGCCCAGAGAGTCAGACACCACAGCGAAGTACGCAAGCGAAATCGATGCCTTCGCGCCCGATGCCATAATGTATATAGACCTCGATCCGCTTTATCGCACCCACAGGGATGGACATGAGGCGATCGTGGGCATTGACTTTGGAGTGAAGCTGATCAACAGGGCGAGTGGCGACCTGGAATGGATTGCAAACGGCAAAGTGGACTACATCGCGGGCCGGTTTTTCAAGCGCAGCGGATATAGTGCTCATGAAGGCATTAGAAAAGAATTTGCGTGGACTACCACCGCAGCGATCGTACGGGCGTTTACAGCCGACGTTAATGGTCAGAAGTCCGCACCAATTTACATTGTCACTGAAGACAGGCAAATGCATGGGCAGCGAACTGACTAGGGTCCCACTTTTACTTGCTGTTGCTGAATGGCTGACGCCAGTTTAAGAAGGGCTGGAAACGGGGGGCTTGCCGTTCGTCTCTCAGCCGGGAAGGTCTGAAAGTGGCCGGTAGTACGCGTTAGCGTTTCCGTCAGCAGCCAGGGTTCAGGAGAGAGAAGGACAAGTAACAGCTCGAACCCGGACGTTTAGTAAATAACTATTTGATTATTAACTAAAGGGCGACTGTCGACCCTTTTAAGAACTTCGCAACTCATAATTAATACGCCAGGTATGTATGTACTCACCGAAACATATCTACCTATATTCATAGGACAATTCCATTTCTTTTCGTTCGTAGTTGACACAAATCAAGTAAGCAGCAGCTAGTCGCTACTTCGGACCCTGGAAGGTTCCTACAGCGTTTAATATTAAGATATAGGATGTTTCCTAACCAACTAATGAGGCAATCTCTTTAAGGAATGCATATGGAAAAGTACCGATACATTCTGATAATTCTCATAAGCGCTGTCATTTATTTTGCGCCAACATCTCAATGCTCAGCGGAATTGCTTGTATTGGATTGGGAGGTTGCTGGAGATAATGCCATCACTCGCGACACCACTACAAACCTTGATTGGCTGGATCTCACTGCAACAGTTGGCCGATCTTTCAATGACGTCAGTAGAAATCTTTACCTTGGAGGCGATTTCGAGTGTTTCCGACACGCTACATTTGATGAAGTATTTAGTTTGCTTACGAGCGTGGGTTGGCCAGTTTTTGGAAGTAATATATTTCATCCAGATGCATACCAACCATTGTCTTTGCTTCAGTCACTGGTCGGTGTAACCAGAGACCTTGGATTCATGCGTGTGTCTCATGGAAAAACAGCAGACCTAGTGTCAGGGTCGCGCAATAGTGTTTCAATCTATGTTGAAACACGCAGTTTGGTAGGTCTTACCGGAGGAGGATATGGGGTTGCGTATGATGACACAGCAAACGATACGGTTGGACACTGGATGGTACACGATGAATGTGTTGCTGCACCCACCACACCCGTAAATATCAGCGGAACTATAAAAGCACCAGATGATGCAAATATATGTGCATTGGTACTCGCCAGCGGCCAGTACCAGTTTACCTGTAATCCAATTGGTGAATACTCACTGGCCAACCTTCTGCGTGAAAAGGGTGGCTGGGTAAAGCGTCAGATCTATGCGGACGGCTTTTTCCCGATGGTTGAAATCATGCTGGATTCCAGCGAGGAAGCGGTAGTCATGACGCGTTCAGGCACCTGCCCCAGCTATAACCTGCCCTATGAACAAGCCTTTGTCCCCGACTCAGCAGGCAAGCAGATCTACATCGCTGGTAAGGTGCTGGTGCAGGATACCCAAACACCGATCTGTGCCATGGTGCTCGCGAATGGCCAGCACACGTTCTCCTGTGATGGCTCAGGAAGTTACGCGTTGAAAATCCCGCTGGATGCCAAAGGGCAGTTCAAGCTGCAGGTATATGCCGATGGTTTTGCGCCAACGATACAGAAGTTTGACGAGTACAAGACTACGAACATTGTACGGATGGCGCGTGCAGCTGAGTGTCAGTGATTAATAGCGAAGATTGAGAATGATGGCGGCTTCGGTCGCTGTTTTTGTTTGTGCCGTAGGTCTCCTTTTGGCCGGTTCGAGTCCTAGTAAGCCTCGATAAAAATCCGCAAGCGGAATGCCAGGAAAGGCAGAATGCCGCTCGAACCCAGTCGTTTAGTAATTAACTATCTAATAATTCACTAAATGGCGGGCGTTGACGCATTTCCGTCCTTCAGGTTTGAACTCTCAATAGTAACTATGTAGCGTAAGTAGATAATTATCTACAGACAACAAGCTATCGCTAAATGAGAGTACAGAATGAACGAATCACCTGATACACCACGGCTTAAAAAACAGATCTTTGATTATTTCCCAACACTTGACCGGAGCGAACGAAAGGAAGTTGTTGAACGCATTTCAATAGGGGCTAACGGTGGCGTCGATTTCTTTGTAATGATGCTGCTTGCTGCAACTCTTGCGTCCTTGGGGCTGCTTCAGGGATCAACTGCTGTTGTGATAGGAGCAATGCTGGTAGCGCCATTGATGGGTCCGCTTGTTGCAGGTGGTCTCTCACTTGCCCAAGGGAATTTCAAATTATTTCGCAGCGCGATGTTCGTTAGTGGCTTGGGAGTCGTGATAGGTCTGGCAGCATCGCTGTTTTTTGGTGCGTTAAATCCCGGATTTGAGCCTTCAATGGAAATAGAGGCGCGTGGTGACCCCGATATCCTTGACCTTGTTATCGCACTTGCGTCAGGCATGGTGGCTGCTTATGCAATGGGTCGTCCCAATGTTTCAGGAACACTTGCAGGTGTTGCAATTGCTGCAGCATTGCTTCCACCACTTGCTGTAGTTGGTATAGGGTTGACAAATAATCAACCAATAGTTGCTGGTTATGCGGCAATCCTGTTTGCGACAAACATGGTGGCCATTATCCTTGGGGCTGCATTGGTGTTCAGGTTATTAGGAATGCATATTGCAGTAGGAGAAGCAGGTGCGCCTAGATGGGTTAGAAGAGCCACTATTTTATTTGCGTTGATAGCCATTATTCTGATGGCGCCACTTCTGGAAAATGTGCTGGAAAAGAACCGTGTCGGGCAGACACGACCAGCGACATACCCGGTTTCCACCGTAGTGAGAGAAGCAGTACGAGGGTACATCAGCAACAACCAGGAGCTTCATGAGATTCTTATGGCTCGTCAAAGTATTGAGCCGGAGGCAGGGATTCTGCTCCTACTGACTGCCTCGGGTCCGCTGCAACCCGGCGTAAAGGATGAGCTGATTCAGATTGTTAGAGCTATTCGGAAAGATGAAGATTTGAATGTACGGGTGTTCACTCTTCTGGAAGCTTCTAATACAGAACCGTGATGTTGAAACGAATATATATATGGATGAGTCTTCAATCGTGGCTAAATGTCTGCTTTAGAGACGTGACCGCCATTCATAACAATTTTCCGATCGACGTCTTTTGGCCGCAAGCAGCCAAACGATCAATCTGGGTTAAGGATAGAGGATTTACCAGCTGCATTGACTTGGTATGAATTACCTATAGCATTTCATATAAAGCATATGCTTATCTATAATCGAAACATAGCGAATGCATTCATGACTCGTTCAAGTTCGATAGTTGACGTTTTCTTGTTTTCTTTAGGAGAGTACGATGACGTCTGCACATAACAAGTATGGGCAATTGTTTATGCATAGCGTGTTGATACTCGCGCTACTATTTACGGTAAACAGGCAGGATCAGACCGCATTGATATTTCAAACACGAGTTTGAATCATCCGGGTCAGATTCCGTTACAACACTATGAAACGCTCAAGGGCGATTTTTCTCGCGATTCTGCTCACCTGCTGTCTCCCGGCCGCGGCAGCCGACATCAGGGTCCATTGCCAGGGACAGGGACCGCCCGCCTACCTGATCGGCGGCGGGCCTGCCTTCACTACCTGGAACCTGCGGCCCATTCAGAAACAATTGGGAGCTGGATACACCGTCTGTCGTTGGGATATGCGCGGTGTCGGCGACAATGCTGGCCTGCCGATCGAACCACAGGCATCAGTTATCTCGCAGTGGCTGCGGGACATGCAGAAAGTCCTGCCTCCGGAACCCGTGTTGCTGTGGGGTCATTCGTGGGGTGCCCTGCAGGTGCTGCTTTTCACCAGGGCAAATCCCGAACGTGTCAGCAAGCTGGTCCTGAGCAACCCGGTGGATCCCGCCCTGCTCAGCCTGGTGCATATCGAGCGCAAGCGCTTCAACCATCCCGACACCCAGCGGTGGCTGCAGCTGGAGGAATACGGTACACCGGTTGAAGACCTCTATAACCTGCGCAGTAAGATTGCCAGTTATTTCGTGGATGCGGAGCAGGGCTGGGCATATGCCGCGGGATTCACACAACGTGATGCCAACAATGA
>JAHEER010000133.1 GCA_024640625.1 Desulfobulbaceae bacterium | reverse complement strand
AGGACTTCGCTGATTACCTATGTCACCGACCGCCTTGGCCATGACCGCCGTTACGCCATCGATTCCACCAGGCTGAGGGAGGAGATAGGCTGGCAGCCCTCGGTAACGTTCGAACAGGGGATCGAAATGACCATCGACTGGTACCTTGCTAACCTGGATTGGCTGGAGACGGTTATCGACGGTTCCTATCAGGACTACTACAAGCAGATGTACGCCTAAGCTATGCAAGTAATTACCACCGAGATTCCTGGGGTGCTGGTCTTCAAACCCAAATTTTTTGGGGATGAGCGCGGTTTTTTTATGGAGAGCTTCAACCGGCGGACCTGGCTTGAAGCCACCGGTGTGGACTGCGACTTTGTCCAGGACAACCATTCCCGTTCCCGGCGCGGCGTGCTCAGGGGGCTTCATTATCAGATCAGACAGCCCCAGGGTAAACTGGTACGGGTCGTCGCCGGCGAGGTGTTCGATGTGGCCGTTGACCTGAGGCGTTCCTCGCCTGCTTTCGGCAAATGGGCCGGAGTTCGCCTCAGTGCGGAAAACAAACTGCAGTTCTGGGTCCCTCCTGGATTCGCCCACGGTTTCATGGTTCTCTCCGAGGAGGCCGACTTTCTCTATAAAGCCACCGATTACTATGCTCCCGAACATGAGCGGGCCATTATCTGGAATGATCCTCAACTCGACATTTCCTGGCCGGCCGGAATCACGCCGGAGCTTTCTGCCAAAGACAGCGAGGCGCCGCTCTTTCGGGACGCTGAAGTGTTCGACTGACTGGCGATTTTGGCGCCGCCGGCTCGGAGAAAGGAGCATTGTCTTCTCCCGGATCAGTGCTGGTGCTGGAGAAACGTAGCTGCCGGATGATCAATAGATGATCAAATTTATCCATACCGCCGATATCCACCTCGACAGCCCGCTGCGCGGTCTCGAAGCCCACCAAGGGACTCCCGTCGAAGAGATCCGCGGCGCCACCCGGCGGGCATTCGAAAATCTGATCGATCTGGCCGTCGATGAGAAGGTGGACTTCCTGTTGATCGCAGGAGATCTCTACGACGGCGACTGGCAGGACTATAATACCGGGCTTTTCTTCGTCAGTCGCATGGGCAGGCTTCACCAGGCGGGTATCAAGGTGATCCTGATTTCCGGCAATCATGATGCGGTTAGCCGGATTACCAGGACCATGCCCCTTCCCGACAACGTTGTTCACTTATCTTCCCGGCAGCCGCAATCCGTTGTGCTCGAAGACTGTGGGGTCATTATCCATGGTCAGAGCTATGCCACCAAAGCAGTGAGGGAAAACCTCGCCTCCGGCTACCCCCAGCGCGATCCCGACTATTTCAACATCGGCCTGCTCCATACCTCTTTGAACGGAAGGGAGGGGCATGAAAATTATGCGCCCTGCAAGGTGGACGATTTGCGATCCAAGGGATATGGATATTGGGCGTTGGGGCATGTGCACAAGCGGGAAACAGTGGCGACTGATCCGTTGATTATCTTTTCCGGCAACATCCAGGGCCGCCATATTAAGGAGACAGGCGCCAAAGGCGCCACTTTGGTAACCGTGGATGACGGGCTTGTCGTTGAAGTCGAGGAGCGGGAACTGGATGTGCTGCGCTGGGAGGTCTGCGCGGTAGACCTGGCTCAATGTGAGACTACCGATAGCGTTTATAATTGCATACGCAAGACCCTGGAAAATATACTGCGCAATGCTGAAGGCCGGACGCTGGTCATTCGCCTTATCCTGACCGGGGAGTGTCCTGTGCATGCTGAGCTTTTTGAGAGAACGGAGCAATGGACCGAGGAATTTCGTGGAATTGCAGCCAGTCTCGGCAATCTATGGCTGGAAAAGGTACAGTTTAGAACCAGGCGCAAAGTAGGGCTTGAAGAAATTCTCGGAGCGGATACATCCATTGCCGGTTTGATCGATTCGATCCGGAAAGCGGAATTTGATGCCAATAATGTGCTGGAAATGGTGCCGGAAATCGCAGTTCTCAAGTCGAAGTTGCCGGCCGAGATATATGGCAATGACGAGCCCTTTCTGGAAATCTTGCCCGCCTCTGACCCGAGTCTGAAGACCGAAGTGCAGGAGATGCTCATCTCCATGCTGCTCAAGCATGGTGCTGAACGATGAGATTGAAGCTCCTTGAACTTAAGGCTTTCGGCCCGTTTACCGATGAGCTGCTTGAGTTTAATTCCCAAAAGCCCGGACTCCATATCATTTTCGGCCCCAACGAGGCAGGCAAAAGTAGTTCTCTGCGGGGACTCAAGGCCCTTCTCTACGGTTTTCAGAACAGGACCCCAGATAATTTCCTGCATTCTTACGAGCAGCTCCTGGTTGGCGGCTGTCTCGAAAACAAAGATGGGCGGGAGCTGACATTTCAACGCCGCAAAAGGAAGGTAGGCGATCTTCTGGACGCGGAAGGAACTCCCATGGAGACGCAGGGGTTGGCCGCTTTCCTCCATGGAGTTGAGCCGAAAATCTTTGAGTCACTCTATGGAATTGACCACAGACAATTGGTGGAGGGCGGTGACGAAATTCTGTCCCAAAAAGGGGAAGTGGGACGGATACTGTTTGCCGCCGGAGCCGGTCTTTCTTCCCTGAAAAAGGTCACCGACCAGCTTGACGAGGAAGCCGCCGGGCTGTTCAAGTCAGCCGGGCAGTTGCCGGAAATAAACAAGGCCATCAAACGGTTCAACGAACTAAGAAGAGAACTCAAAGAGGCAACGCTTTCAGCCAAAGACTGGAAGGACTTGAGAAATACTTTGCAGGAGACGGAGTCTGAACGGGCTGAGCTTGAAATGAAACGTGGTGATAAAGTCAAAGAGCTGCATCGGCTCGAACGGCTCCAGCAGGCCATTCCTGAACTCGCTTCCCTGAAAATCTGGCAGGAGCGTCTACAAGCCCTTGGGACGGTGACACTCCTGCCGTCTGATTTCAGTGACCGATATCAGCAGTTGGAGCAGGAAATCCGTGAGGCCAAGAGGCAGCTGCACAAAAATTCTGAACAATTGAAGCAGAAGCAAGACAAGCGCCAGGCTATTTCCCTGCCCACGGTGTTACTCGAACATGCTGAGCTGGTTGATAATTTTCATGAACGGCTGGGAGAATACCGCAAAGGGCAAAAAGACAAACCGGAACGAAACGGGATGCGCATCAACCTGCGCAAAGAAGCCTCACTGCTGCTCAAACAGATAAAGCCGGGGGTACCGCTGGAGCAGGTAGATTCTTTACGTCCAGTGCTTGCCAAGAAATTGACAATCCAAACATTGGCTGGGCGGTTCGAGGCGGTCAGCGAGCAGGTTCGGCAGGCGCAAAAAATGAATAAAGCGGCCCAGCTGGCAATGATTGAGGCCGACAAGGAGCGTGCCGCCGCAATAGAGCCCATGGATTCGCACCTGCTTGAGCAGGCCGTGAAACTGGCTCGCAGAGCCGGTGAGTTGGACAATCAAATACAAAAACGCAGAAACGAAGCTGAACAGGGGACCGAGGAGTGTCTTACCGAACTGAAACGGATTGGTCTCTGGTCCGGCGATCTGGCAACGCTTCAGGAACTCCCCCTGCCTTTTATTGAGACGGTGCATCAATTTGAACAGAAATGCAAAGATATTGCTGACCAGAGGCAGAGGCTTGAGAAAGAACGCGAAGAGGATGCAAAACAGTTAAAGGCGGTGCAGACCGAGATCAAAAAGATCGAGTATGGCGGCAAAATTCCCTCGGAAGAAGAACTGCAGCTCACCAGGCGGCAACGGGAGAGAGGCTGGCAGCTTTTGCGGCGTCAGTGGCTTGATGGCGAGGATGTAACCGAGGAAAGTCAAGCCTTCGATAAAACACAAGTATTGCCGATGGCTTACGAAGGACTGGTCAAAAAAGCGGATCTGATCGCTGATCGGTTGCGCAATGAAGCAGATCGAGTGGCCAATGCCGCGACTTTTCGTTCCAGGATGGAAACTCTGCAGGAATCACTGATTGACTATGAGAAAGTGAAAGAAGAACTCGATCAAGGCGAGCAGGAACTGAATGGGGCCTGGAGTGCGCTATGGGATCCCGCCGGCATCACCCCTTTGACGCCAAAGGAAATGAGCGGCTGGCTGAGCGCGATCGAAACGCTTCGCTTCAGGGTGAACGAACTGTCGAAAAAAGAAAAAGAAATTGTTAGTGAGGAAGCGCGGCGCTCCCAGCTCCGGGACAATCTTCTTGACGCCCTTACCCCATTTGCAGTGGAAGTGGAAGCGGGACACGGGGTGGGGCCGGTGCTTATCCTCGCCGAAACAGTGCTCGAAAAGCTGGATCGTCAAAGAGCTGAGCTCATCCAGATTGGTGATCGGCAGAAAAAGGCGCGGGAAGAGTTCCACCGGGCGGAGGAAACCTTGGCTGATGCCCGGGAGTCGCTGGCCATGTGGAGAGATCAGTGGGCCAAGGCGCTCTCCGGCTTCGGTATTGAGGAAGATATCTCGCCCGTGGAAGCCCAAATCTATATCGATACCTTGCAAAGTTGCCTGGAAAAAGTGAAAGAGGCAGATGACATGCAAAAGCGCATTGACGGCATTAATCGTGATGCCGATCTGCTCGACAGGGAGGTGAGGGGACTTGTTCGGCAGGTGGACCCTGAGATCCTTGACCTACCTCTGGATCAAGCAATTGCACATTTACGGAATAAACTGGACCAGGCCCGGGATGACAGGATTCGTCTCGATCAACTGGGCGAGGATATCGATGCGCTGCAAAGTGAGATTGCCGCCATCAACAAGAACCTCAGGGATATGAATGAGCACATGTCTGAACTGCTCAGAATTGCCCACTGTGACAAACCAGAGGAACTCACCACTATTATTGAGCGGTTCAGCCACTATCAGCAATGTCATGAAAATATATCCGCCATTGAGGCCAGGCTCGCCAAGATAGGAGGCGGAGCCACTGCGGACGCACTGCTCGAGCAGGCAGCCGGGCTTGACGCCGATGAACTGCCGGGCCGAATTGACGCGCTACGGCAGGACATAGAGAAAAATCTGAATCCTGCAATAAATAAGATTTCCCAGGAGATAGGAGAGACAACCAGTCAGCTCAAGGGGATGGACGGCAGTGGTAAGGCTGCCGAAACCAGGGAGGAGATGGAAGGGGAACTGACCAGGCTGAGGCGACTGGCGGAGCGCTATTTAAGAATAAAACTGGCCGCAAAAATTCTGCAGCAGGAGATTGATCGTTACCGGGAGAAACACCAGGGACCGGTGATGAAGATAGCGTCCCGGTATTTTGCCGATCTCACCCTGAACTCTTTCATTGGTCTCAAGGCGGACGTGGATGACAAGAGCGAGCCCATACTGGTGGGAATCCGCCCGGATGGGAAATTGATAACAGTAGAAGGAATGAGCGACGGCACCCGTGATCAGCTCTATCTTGCTCTGCGGTTGGCCACCCTTGAGTACCGTCTCGAGTCCAATGAACCGATGCCGTTTATCGTCGATGATATCCTGGTCAATTTCGACGACCGTCGTTCCAGGGCTGCGCTTGAAGCACTGGGTGAGCTGGCGGAGAAAAACCAGGTGATCCTCTTCACCCACCACCAGAGCATCGTCGATCAGGCTGAGACGCTCGAGTCAGCGGCCGAAGTGGTGATTCACCGTCTCCAGGCCTGAGTTTTCAGCCGCCGTAGAGCAGCTCGCCCCCCGAGAAACCGAGACCTCCACAGATTGCCAGATTGATGAGGTAGAAGACGAACAGCTTCTTCTGTGGAGCGCCCTTTTTTTTCTGTTGGACGGTGACAAAGAGCATGACGGTCAGCGCCACACCGAGAATCATCTTGATGATGATCCATTTGTTGAAATCACCCCCGAACCATTGCTGCCAGTCGAGCAGGCCGGCGATGTAGACCGGTATGACGGAAATTAAGGAGAGCAGGATGCAATGATAGGCGGTGGTGGCGTAGTGCTTGTCCGGCCACTTCATGTCGGCCAGTGAAAAGGCGACGCTGCCGACCACCAGTCCCATAGGCAGGTGGACGACAATGGGGTGTATGGGGTGATGAAAACCGAGCATACCCAGGAAATTGTATAAGGATTCGATCATGACGATTCTCTTTAATTAAATTTAGCGACCCGACAGCGCGTTCCATGCAGTGTAGCAACTAATCAGGCGTTACTCTAATCACAATTATCCGGAATGAAAGTAATTCATCACTTTTTTCACCACAGCGGATAGGGCCTACTTCGCCTTTAAAAAGGCGTAGAGGTCGGCCACATCCTGAGCAGAGATCTTTTCCTTCGGGTATTTCGGCATGATCGGAGAACCTGCATTGCGAATGATGCGCTTGAATCTCCAGTGGCTCATCTCCAGGCTGCTGACCACCGGTGCCTTGCCGTCATTACCATTGGGACCGTGGCAGGCGAAACAGTTGTGCATCGAGTACCAGCGTTTACCATCCTCAGGATTGCCCATGGGGGTGCTGCAGGCAGTTACCAGCACGGCAGCGAAAAAGAAGAGCAATAAAACCGGCAGCCAACGCAAAATAGATTCAGCCATTCCCCTCACCATCATTCTTCTCCTCGCAAGCGCTAATTCGTTCTTTGTAAAAGTCGTCAAAGTCGCTAGGCCATTGATTGACAGCCTAGCTGAAGAGATCTCAATATGCAACGGTTCTTTCAACAGCTCCGGGCAGTTGAACACGCCTCCCGCCAGTTGATTTCAATCCTCTGATAGACTGCCGACCAGCGGAAATATCCCAGATCGGTTGTGGTGTCGGGCAGCGGCCGTCGCTTTTCGAGAAACAAGGTGAGTGCATCCCTCAGATCGCCCACAAACTTCTTGTCGCTCTCAAGTGTGGTGTGCGTCAGGTCGATGACAGCAGGCAGCGGTACCAGCTGCAGCCGTTTGGTGGCGGTTCGCTCCCGTATTTCACGGCAGCCCGGCAGATCGGTGGCGATGACCCGGCAGCCGCAGGCTAGGGCCTCGAGCACCACCAGCGGCAATCCTTCAAACAGCGAGGGCAGTACGAAAAGCTCACTGTCCTTAAGAATACGAGCCAGATGCTCCTGGGACAGCGAACCGTGGATGGTCACGCGATCCCCCAGTTTTTCAGCTTCAGCATGGCACTCATCTGCTTCCCCGCCTTGCCCGCTGCCGACCAGGTGCAGGTGATAGGGACAATGAGCCAGGGATTGAAGAGCCTTGAGCAGCCAGACAACTCCCTTGGCCCGGCTCAATTTTCCCGCATAGACAATCGCTGGAGTCGCTGTTGAAGCAGCAGATCTGCCGGTAGCGCTAAACAGCTCGTCGTCGAAGCCGGCCCCCACCACATCGATATGATGGGGCTGGATACCATAGGTGCGGATAATCTGAGTTTTTTGATCGTCACTCAGGGCCAGGACACGAGCGAGCTCCCTGCAGCCTGCCAGGATCCTGTCCCGAAGATGGGCGCACTGGCGAAATTGTCTGAGATCTGATCCGTGGCAGCTGCAGACAATGGGTATCCCGGGAGCAGCCTCACATACCAGCGAGCTGACCAGCCAGAGATGGTGGCTGTGGATGAGGTCGGGGCGCCACTTCTTGACCCCGTGTTCGATGGCTCCGCGGAAGTGGCTTGCATAGCTGTTCAGTTCGTCTGGAGTTAGGCTCCCGAACGTTCGACTCGGGTAGGGCATCACGTCGCTCATGCCGACAATGGCTCCCGGATTGGAAGGGGTCGAAAATCTTACGGCTGAGATACGGTCAGCGGCGACACCTTCCAGGTTCACCTCCTCGTCGCCGCTCAATGCGCAGATGAGAAAATTTGTCTGGCCGGCACGGGATGCGTGGCCCATCAGTTGTTGAAGGTAAATGCCGCTGCCCGTGGAGTCGGGACGCTGGGAGATGAGATGAAGAACTTTCACTGGACCGGTTTCTGCTTTACCTGGTGGTGCAATGTCGAGCCGAGCGTTAGTAATTGGTCCCTGGTATTGGACTCCTGGTTGAGCAGGATGACGAAGGGGTCAAGCCTGTCGGTCTCTGCGAAATAGCCGGCATAGCCATAGACCCCGGTCATGGTTCCGGATTTGAGCGATGTATTTCCCGTTTTGCTCAACAACTCCGCGTGGGGCTTGAAACGCTCCAGCAGGGTAATCATTGCCGCCGGGGTTACCAGGTTTTTCCTCGACAGGCCCGACCCTTCGACGACGATGATATCCCGGCTGCTCAGACCGGCGGCTGAGGAGAGGATGGCAGCCATCGCCTGTTGTGCTTTTTCCCAGGTAGCCGGCGGCCCGAACCGGGAGGCTCCGCAGAGCAGAAAGAGCTGGTTGGCGATGTAGTTGTTGGAGTATTTCAGACCTCCGCTGATCATCTCGGCCACCGTCATTTTACTGCGATGGGTGTAGAGCAGTGTGTCGCCGGCCGCCACCTTGCCACTTTGATAACCGGTACCCACCGCAATGCCTTGGCGGCGCAGCTGTTCGGCAAAAAGTTCGGCTGTGTAGCGTTGGCTGGTGATGCTGGTGT
>JAHEER010000132.1 GCA_024640625.1 Desulfobulbaceae bacterium | reverse complement strand
GTTTGTTGTAAGATTAGATGCGAGGGGCTTGCTAGGGTGAAGGCTAAACCGTCAGGTAGCTTCAACCTTATTTCATATATACCAAAATGGACAAATCTGGTATTTTTTTTATGACCTGTCTCCTTGGTTGTGGCTCTGTGTTGGGATTGACTGCAAACTTTCACAACACAACCCACGTTAACAAGGGACAGGTCTTCTTATTTCCGCTCTGCAACAAAAATGTCTATATATTAACAATTCCCTCCATCTGAACGTCCAGCCCCTTCAAATAGAAACAGGAAACACCTACTATTCGTAAAAGAGAAAATAGTGAAGATTGCCAATACATATGGTAGCAGACTGACTCCTTAATATGATCAACATAATAATTCATTCAATTTATATTATCAGGAGTTTATAAAGAGTCTCTTTGCTCAGAACTTTCCATCAAAACACCGACCGGGTAATGTCTTGCCATTGACGGCGGAATGACGCTATAGGACTGAAGTGAGTGTTAAACCCAGAGAAAAACGGACAGCAGCCGGTGTGCTGGTCATGGCGCTGGCGGCCATATTATTTACCTGTATCGATACCTCGGCTAAATGGCTAACAATCGCTGGTTTTCCGGTCTCCCAGATTGTCTTTGCCCGCTATGCTGGACACCTGATTTACACATTAGCCCTTTACCTGCCTCAGGAAGGGGTATCGATATTTAAGTCCAATTATCCGGGAAAGCAATTTCTTAGATCGTCCTTCCTTTTAAGCTCGACATTTCTGAATTTTCTTGCGCTCAAATATTTGCCAATAACGGTGACGACAACGATCATGTTCGCCGGTCCCATCGTGATTACCTTGCTGGCGATTCCTTTGCTGAGTGAAAAAGTTGGCATCCGCAGAGTATTAGGGGTCTGCACTGGCTTCCTTGGAGTTCTGGTGGTCATCCAACCATGGGGAACAGCCTTCCACCCTGCGATGTTTTTCAGCCTTGCGACACTAGTAATGTCTTCCCTGTATTTCATTATGACCCGAATGCTGGCAGGGATAGAAAGTAATGCGACCCAGCAGGTATGGTCCGCCGCGCTGGCGACAATCGCTCTATCGCCATTTGCGTGGCATGTATGGGTTTGGCCGGAAACTTCGGGACAATGGATTGTGCTGTGTGCGATCGGATGTTTTGGCGCTTTGGGTCATATCTCGGCAACTACTGCGCATAGATGGGCGGACGCATCCATTCTTGCGCCGTTGGTCTACTCTCAGGTGTTTTGGGCGGCCTTGGTCGGAATTCTGATTTTTGACACTTTCCCAACGGTATGGACGCTTGGAGGCGGTGCCATAATCATCGCGTCCGGCCTATATATCTGGCAGCGAGAGACCCGTAAAAGAAAGAAGCTCTAGCTCAATGACGGTTTTTGTGCATCTATGACGGAATATAGACAGGAAGAATCTACGACGGTGTAAATTTAAACTGATTGAAGATTGTCTTTTCAAATCTTTCAAGATTTTGTGATTAGGATCGCTACTCTGGCAGTCCTAGTTGCTGTAAAGTCTGGAAATAATCAGCAACAAAGGTTTGGTCGGTACAATCCACTTCACGCCTGACGAAACTGATCGTATTCTTAGGCCAGATCTCTAAAGCCTTTGCCAGTTCAACTTTAGCTTTTTCTGGCTCACCAAGTTTGCTGTAAACAACTGCCAGATTTAGGTGTGCCTGACCGTTAAAAAAGTTTCCAGGGCTGCGTCGAAGCTGCTCTTGTATCGCTAACCTTGCTTCATTATATCTACCCGCAAGAACATACGATCTTATCATTACATTTAAATACCAAGGTGGATAGTACGGGTCCAATCGCATGGCTTTTTCAAAGTAATCAATAGACTTATCTGGCTGCATATTGGAAAGAAGAATCCACGCTAAATCTGCATTCGTCCTTGCACTATTGGGGTCAATTCCAACATTCTTCTCTGCAAGCGCTAGTGCTTCAGGGAATTCTCGGCTCGTCATATGGACTGCAGCCATTAAGGCATTAACTTCGACATTGTTTGGGTGATCTTTAACCAACTGTTGTGCAATCTCTTCAGCCTTTTTCAAAGCCTCGTCAGGTTTTTCGGTATAGCCCTTCAAGCCGGCATGCCAAATTTTCCATCCCTGTCCTACCCGTGCATTTACAAAATCAGGGTCTTTCTCAAATGCCTGCTCGAACAATTCCATCGCTTTATAGTTCTCTTCTTCTGTTTGATTACGACCATACTTTTGAGCCTTCAGATATAGCAGCCAAGCCTCAAGGTTCTCTGTTCCTCCTTCTCGAGGGTTACCAGGACTTTCACCTAAAATTTCGGACTGGGTTTCGCTTATTATGTTGAAGGTAATGTCATCTACCAGTTTAAAAATATCTGTAAACGATTTGTCATACCGTTCGGTCCATAAATGTTCACCATTTATCGCATCTATGAGTTGTGCTGTTACTCGGATCTTATTGCCGGATATTTGAATGCTTCCTTCTAGTACATGTTGAACACCAAGTTCCTCGGCAACTGTAGCTATTTTTACAGGTTTATCCTTGTAGAAAAAGGATGAATGACGGTCGATGACGAAAAGATCATTTTGATAAGAAAGTATGCTGATTATATCACTTGTTAATGCGTCACTGACAAGATCATGCTCTGGATCATCACTTAAATTGGTAAAAGGTAATACAGCAATGGAGGGTTTTTCTGGGAGTTCAAAAGCCATTTTTTCGAGATTTGCTGCCTCTATATCAGGCAGTTTGAAATCGTTCCATAATGTTATTGCTCCTGCTATGAGCACGATCAATGCGAGTCCTCCGAAAGCAAACCAAGGCCTCTTAAAAATTATTGTGCTTTTCTCTCCGATTAGTTTTCCGGCATCTTCTGATTTAGTGAGAAGCTTATAGACGCCAACAGGCTCTAGGATATTTTTAACTTGTTGATCCCCCAGAAATTCAAAACCCAGATTAACCTTTTTCTTAATATGATCGTAAATAGTACGGGAAATACATATGCCACCGGGATCAGCAAGTTTTTCGATACGTGCAGCGATGTTGACCCCATCGCCATACACATCATCGTCTTGTGCTATGACATCCCCCAGATTTATCCCTATACGAAATTGCAGAGGATAATTCTGGTCCTCAATTTGTTTCTGCCAGGCAAGGGCGCACTCGACGCTATCAACAGCACTTGAAAACTCAACAAGAAACCCATCCCCCAGCCGTTTGAAAATCCGCCCGTTATGTTCTTTCACAATCGGCTGGATGATCTCAGCATCACAAGTATTTAATAATTTTAGAGTTGCCGCTTCGTCTTCACCCATCAGTCGTGAATACTCAACAACGTCGGCACAGAGGATCGCTGAAAGTTTCCGTTTGACTCTTTCTTCGGCCATTTAATCCCTCTACTTAGTAAAGGTTTCAGAGCCAGACTCAGCGTCTATATGAAATTGGTAATGTTAGATTATATAAATCTAACCACCGCTTCTAATCGGTAAATGGAACGGTGTGGTAGTGCGAGACACTAAAGATTGGATTTTCCAGTCTCTCAGATTAGATAGAGAATGTGTTGTAGGTTATTCTGTGAAGGTAGGGTTACGCCTGTCTGGTAAAAAAATTGCAGATGGTAAAGCGAATCTGGAGAGATACAGGAACAAGCTTATTTCTTCCGCTAGTCACATTTATAGGATTGCCGGCAGCAATCTATTGATTATATACCCTATTGGCGGAGGCGAATACCCTGGACCTGATTATCTATGATGTTTTTTGCAGTTGTTGGGGTCTCCTGTTACACGAATAGACCTTTAACGACTTGTGATCTTTGATGAGGCCTTAGGAACGCTTTGGAATTACAGTCTTTGTTGTACAGCCAATGCACGCTGTTGCCAGATAGCCAGCACTAGAGTTATCAATAGGAAAGGTCGATTCAGAGTCATGATTTACTGAATTTAGTTAACAGTAGCTGTTTTAAGCAGAATCCATTTGTGCAGCTCTGATAACAACGAATATGTTCAAAATGTTGTTTAATCCTAATCGTTTAAAAGCCCCTGCAAGAACAGGAAGAGAAAGCAGTAAAATGAGCTAGGGCCACCTATTTGGCAAGGAGAATGTTACCATCCATTCGTTCCTCCAATTTGAAGCATTTGGCTCGGAAACTGGTTTCATCTCACTGTCTGATTTTCTTGATTGCCATAAGGGTGATGTCATCAAACTGCTGTGCATCCGCAACATGGTCATCCACTTTTTTCACAATTGAAGCGACCAGGGATTCTGCTGAACTCGACTCTTGTTCAAGACATTCCACTACTTTTTGTGTTGTAAACTGAACCCCTTTATCATTCTGGGCGTCGGTAACGCCATCGGTAAAAGCAAGAAGCATGTCACCTTTGAGCAGTAGAATCTCCTTGGTCTGAATCTTGATCGCAGGGAACATCCCCAGCGCAGGGCCGGTGGGTTTCATAAATATGAGTTTATCTGAATCCCTTTTTACAATTGGCGGTTCATGGCCGCAATTGGTGTAGAAAAGTGTGCCGCTGTCTGGATCCAGTAGACCGACAAAAAGAGTGGCGAACATATTGGCGTTGCCATGTGTTTCAGCAATATAGTCGTTGGTCAGCCTGATAGTGTGCTGCAACTTCGGACCGATTTTCTCGGGTTCAATCTCACTTTCATTAAGATTTTGCAGAGTAAATGCGCGCAGCAGGCTACGGGTCAAGGCCATGAAAAGGGCTGCTCCCACACCTTTGTCGCAGACATCTGCAACCACAAATCCAATGAGTTTTCCGTCAGCAACAAAAAAGGCGTCATAGAAATCTCCGGATACCTGACGGGTCGGTCTGAAAAAAGCCGCAAGCTCCCACCCGCTGATGTCGGGAAGTTTCTCCGGGAAAAATCCCGCTTGGATCTGCCTGCCGATCTCCATTTCCCGTTCAAACATGTTCCTCTTTAATTCAGACTGCTTCAGACTTCTGGCATTATCCAAGGCTCTGACAATCTGAATCGTGAGATATGCAAGCAACACCATGATGACAGGTGCTATTACCTGGGTAATAAAGCCCACTTTCAAGAAGAGCAGCGCTGAAGTCAAAAGCATCAGGCAAGCAACACCTAACACGCTTATGGTGAAAAACAGGGTTGAGGACAGCAGTGACAGGCAAAAGACAGCAGCCAAAGCCACTGCTTCGATTATCAGAGTAACAAACAGAGGTGATTCCCGGATAAATGATTCGGAAAGAATTGTGTGTATGACGCTGGCACTTACCCCACTGAGAGGATAGGCGATATCTGTTGGCACAGAACCGACATCGGTGGAGCCGGTGGTGACTTCGGAAACAATGACAATCTTGTCCGACAATTCTTCGACCCAACGATTCCATACAGACTGACTTTCAGAAGCACGCAGCACATCTGCAAAGTGATAGTGTTTCAATCGATCCCAGGGGCCAATGAAATTGATTATCATGTTGCCCTGCTTATCTATAGGTATATCAATTCGCTCCGAGGCTTTCCCCCCTGGCTTTACTGGATTTAAAAGAGTGATCCTCTCACCGGGTTCGATAATGATTTCAGACTGTTCAACACCGAGATAGTCGCAGATTAAGCGGAACGGAACACTAGGATAGTAAGCGTCTTTATAGCGCACTACTAAAGGGATTCTGCGGAAGATGCCATCATGGTCTGCGGTTAGGTTCAAGAATCCGAGTCCACGTGATGCACGAGCAAGCTCAGAGAAAGTCATCAGAGGTCTTTGCCCAAGAAAAAAGTACTTGGTGTCGCCTTTTGCTTGAACTTTCCAACTGCTTTCTGCCATGTATGAATCGATATCTGGCGCAAGAGGCTCTTCCACATTCTCTTTTACGTTTTGTGAAAGCCTGAAGGCGAGACCAAAATAAACGTCTTTACTATTCTTTACCGCCTCTAAGAGGGCAGCATCATCTGTTCGATTTGTTGGCGCCACAAAGATAACATCGTGCAGCTGAGCCGACACCCCCATGTTGGCTAAATTAGTAATAATTTCAGCATGATGTGAGCGATTCAAATAGTAACTCTGTAATTGCTGGATACTGGTGTCATCGAGATTGACATGCACAACAGTATCGTCGTATTCCGGCGCAAAGAGTGATGAACTGGAGCGCTTCGCAAACAGGATATCAAAAAACCTTGCATTCCAGGTCTTCAATACCGGGGTTGTCCAGTCGATAATTGTGACAACGGTAAAAATTGAGAATATCAGGATGAGGCGGACCCAGATTGAGTGCTTTCTAGCGATGATCAATGGAATAAATCCTTACGAAAAGGTCATCAACCGCGATTTTCTCAGCGAATTTGCTAATGTCCTCTTTCGTAACAGGTCGCTCGGATAAACTTCTTATTGTCCCCCCAATGAGCAGGGGCTTTTCTGCAGCAGCGGTCAGAGGCCGGCTGAACATCTCGTGTTTTTCTATGAGCTCCACAATTGTTTGAGCGATCTCTGTTTTGTCTTCTGCCAAGGCGGCGTCATATCGCTTTAATTGTGATTCCAGATCCGCCAGTGGAGTTAAAGACGCGAGAAGATACAAGGTCTCGGTTCCGTGATTCTGGTCCAGAATAAACCAATCGCGTGCGTTGGGGATATATACTCTCTTATTTGGTTCGGTGGGCTGATCGAGGGACTCAATATCTTGTGGATGCAGCACCAAAATCTCCCCACCAGCTCCTTCAAAGATGATGTAGATATAGCATTGCTGTGCTGTCTGGAACATCATCTTGAATTTGTCCCCGCTATACAGAACACTTTCTGATTCTAGGGCATATAGTGTTCTCCTATTCTCAGGACCAGTAATTGCTGCAAGAGACCACACCAGAGATAAATTTGGATCCGAGGATGAGGCGTTGATCCCAATCGCCCAATTCAAGGTGATAAAGGCAGACAATAAGCAGATTGCCTGAGCACCTTGCTTTGAGAATCTATGAATCATTCGTTTTCCTCCAGACCATCAATCGTGAGCACGCCTCTCGTGTGAAATTGGGGTAGAAGGATGTTTCAATTACCGATTACCCATCAAATTTATTCGTAAACCATCATGAGCGGGCAGCAGAAAAAGATACACCGCCAGCTAATTGACAATTCCCAGTATCAGCTGTCCCTCTACGGAACCCTTTTTGATCGGGTGCTGTTCCTGTCCGGTGGCCTTGGGCACTTCCTCTGAAACGTATCGATAGGCTTCATCGACAGTGACGTAGCCGTCACCATCATAATCAGCGCTTCCCTTGAGACCCTCAATCAGGTAGTAGGTGAAAATCCCATGCCCGAGACCATCATCTTCCACACTAACCTCATTCGCTGCACTGGCAGTAAGTATTACTCTTCCTTTGCCGCCGGCAATACGATCGATATAATTGTCAGACAAATTGGTACGAATACCGCCAATGCTGACTGTCCTGCCGCCGCTGGCGCCGCTGTAGCAGGAATCGGCTATAAAGACCAGCCGATTGGAGCGGATCCGGTTCAGTATGTACGATATTTCACGCATGGGTAGTGCCGAAGCATAAAGATCGGTCGGGTCGGCATCGTAGGGCAGCAGATATTTCTCCAGGCCATCCCCGTCCGGACTGTTGACATCTCTTTCAGTCGCACCATGACCAGCAAAGTAGATGATCACCATATCCATGCTGCCGGCCTGTTTTTTTAGCTTTGTACCCAGCACGCTGCGCAGGGTATTGAGCTTGGCCTGGTCATTGGTTATGTGGAAAATATTCTCTGGTTTGGCAAGTTCAGAATCCACTAAATAATCGTGAAAGGCCTGAGCATCACTTACAGCATATTTCAATTGTGGCAAGTTAGGATAGTTGTCCACTCCAACAACAACTGCCCAGACCGTGCCTCTGGATTCTTCTCGAGTTAAAGAGACGGTTTTTTCCGAAACCCGCCCGTGAATGTCTTCAACCCGGATATGTATGAGATTTTGCCCCACCGCAATGGGGATTTGCTCGTTAAACTCAAACCGTTTTGGTAGTTCAATCGAGTCAATGGTAATGCCACGCGCCATCTTTAAGGTGAGCGGTTTACCGTTAACGGTGACTTCCACTTTGAGCAGGGCAGTATCATCTTCGACCACTCCGATCAATTGTATTGTCTCCATCGCCGTTATCTGTCCTTCCCTCGGCGAGAGCAAAAGCATTAATGGTGAATACTGATCCCTTGAATCCTTCAGTGGTTTCTGTTTGCCAATAGCGGTAGCTGGATCTCCTAGCTGTGTAGGAGGGGGGGGAGCGGCAATTTCAGTTTGTTGGTTTTCTGACACCTTTAACTCAGGTGGCGGCGACGGGATATTAGTGGTACCTGAAATTTCCGAGTTCTTATCAGTTATGGGAGCAGAAAAGTCCTTTGTTTGAGCTAAAGAGTCTTTAAGAGAAATTGTTTGAGCTATGAGACGTTCTTTAGCTTCTTCAGTATCAGCATTCAATCCTTCAAGTTTATTTAAGACATCAATAATTACATCA
>JAHEER010000131.1 GCA_024640625.1 Desulfobulbaceae bacterium | reverse complement strand
CACCAAAGGAGACTATAAAAATCCCACCAAGATATTGTACTACACCCAGCGTACTAAGGATTATTCTGGAGAGCCGGTAGAAGGCGTTGATAAAATTATGGAGATGACGGGGGATTTCGTCGCCACATTTATGCGTGTGATGCCTCATGCTCTAGAACCGGATCGTCTGCAGAAGAACCTCGCATCCATGGAGGAAGTACAGATTCAAACCCTTTCCCAGCACCTTGGAAAACCTGAGAAATCAGTAGAGAAAATCGAGTTTCCACCTTTCAGCAGCGACGAGGGGATTTTCGAGAATAACTTTCTCGAGGTGATGCAGTTTGTTTTCAATCACACGACATTCGACCCCGATGATAAAATGGACCAGGCAGTGTTATCAGCCATGGAACCACTCGGTGTTAAGCCTGGACAGGTCTACAATGCCAATACGGTTACCAAGATCGACGGCAAAAAATTCGCAAACGTAGCCAGGAAGGTTTTGGAGGAATCGCTGGCTATCATGAGTAAGCCCGAAGGGAACCCCTATATATATGACGTGTTCAAACCAAAAGGTGAGATGAAGCTGGAGGCCATGGTCTTCCAGTCCGCCTCCGGTCCCGTTGGTGTGCCAGGACACCAGGCGGTCTACCCTCCGATTACCACGGCAGACGGTCAACCGCTGAATGCCCAGCATGATTACGTCATTCGTATGACGAAAGATGCCATGCCACCGGCACAGGCGTTCTGGTCAACCACTCTCTACGATACCAAAAACGGCTTTTTTATTCCGAACGACCGGAAGAAATATAGTGTGGGTGAGAATGCCGGTATGCAGATTAATGATGAGGGGGGAATCGAGATTTATATCGCGGCCGATCAGCCTGAGGGCGTACCGGAAGAGAACTGGCTGCCAATCAATCGTAAAGATGAAAACCTCGATCTCGTCATGCGCATCTATGCGCCTGATATGGAGAAGTTTAAGACCTGGGAGGCACCCAAAGCAGAAAAACTATGATCAATCGTGACTTCGTGCGTGTGCTTGTACGTTGTGATCTCTAGAATATAGCGAGATGTAAGAAACAGGGACAATAGGCACGTATTTGCCCAAAACCCACGCCTGAAGAGTCGAACCTCCGCTATCATAATGATTCGCGGCTGCAGCGCCTTCTCTTGGGGAACATGGGGAACACCTTGCCTTTGGAGGGATGGCAAAATGAAACTATTTGAGATAAGCCGTGAGCGCTTCGAGGTTGTCCATGCCGACATTACCGATGGTTCCGAACCAGCCCTGCGATTTTACATCCTGGTAGCCGTCTCGACATTGATCGCTGCTTTTGGTCTGATTTTAAACAGTACCGCCGTGGTGATTGGAGCCATGCTGGTGGCTCCCCTGATGACTCCGATTTTCGGCATATCTCTTGCTCTTGTGAGGGGGGAGACGAATTTATTTGGCCGCGCCATCCGGGCAGAGATTTTTGGGGTAATCGTTGCCGTGGCAATATGTTTTTTTGTCGGCTTGCTCTTAGGTGATTTTGAACCCACCAATGAAATGCTGTCTCGGACGCGACCGACCTTGTTTGATCTGCTGGTTGCCGTTCTGGCTGGATTCGCCGGGGCTTATGCCTTAGTTGATGAAAAACTGAGTCCTGCGTTACCCGGCGTGGCTATTGCCACCGCCATCGTTCCTCCTCTGGCAAACGCGGGTCTTTGCCTATCCCTCGGCGAGGTTGCCGCTGCAGTAGGATCCTTTTTATTGTTTCTTGCCAACTTTTTTTCAATACTGGTTGTTTCTTCCATCACCTTTGTTTTAAGCGGTATGGCCAAAAGTTTTGGGGTGAGAGAAAAGGGGATTAACCTTTTTCGCCGTTTTCAACTGCCTATCGTCGCGTTTCTTTTGATAACCGTGTTCCTCGGCCATTCACTGTTTAAAATTGCCCAGGAACGCCAGATGGCCAGAGGGATTGAACAAGTGCTTATCAACGAAACATCGCTCATTCCCTCTACCGTGCTGGATGATGTGCAATTCTATCTAGAGGAGGAAGAGGATCGTATTCATGTCGTTGCTCATGTGAGCACCCCGGCAATTCTGACCCCCACACAGGTGAGTAAAATTGAGGAACGGTTAAACCAAGAGATTGGTATGCCGATCGAACTGATCATGCATTGCAAATTAAGCAGCAATGTCTCTGCGCTCGGTTCTGTCAAGAACACGATTGAACAGCATCTCGACGGCACTTTGGCCAAATCCGCAGGTAACGACACCTTAAAAGATATCGCCACCACTGAGCAGATCATCAGAGAGTACTTCTCCTCGGAAAACGCACTGGATCTCAACCGGGTGGAAGTCTTACCCTACGGTGAGCGTCGATTGCTGCTGGCTCACGTAAACGGCATGAGAGGTCTGTCGCCGCAAGAAATAAACGAACTGCAAAACAAAACAAGGGAAGCCACGGGCGATACCTCCATCGAACTAGTCATCAGCCAAATAGAAAAAAACATCAACACCACTGAGGGAACGATGCGCTACGGGTGGCTCCTGGGCAAACAAGGGACTCCGGAAAAGCTTGAGATGAGAAGCCAAATAAGGACTGAACTTACCGCCCACTTTGAGGGTGACAACATATACAATTTGGTCAATACCAGTGCCACCTATTTGGATGACACGTTTCATTTCCTATTGGAAATCACCGGCCCCGAGATATACCCACGTCAAAAAATAGAACGACTGCAGAACCAACTGGCCCAGAAATTCAATTTCCCGATTGTTCTGTATGGATGGAGCCGCATAGAAGTGGTTCATGGACCAGAAGAGTGGCGTTCCATAAATGAACTGAATGCCCATTTCAGTGAACGTCAAAAGGAAAATCTGCTTGAGGTGGTACCATTGATCCTGGAAGCAACCAGGAGGTAACCAGGTGACGCTGGGCCGTTATAATGTAAAAGATTGATAAGGTTCCCAGGAAGGATATCCCTTAATACTTGCAGTCATGAAATTTGATACTCGAGGAAACGAGATGAAATATCTGTCCCTTCTGTTGATGGCTCTTCAGATTGCATTAATAGCGCTACCAGCCTCAGACATACTCGCTCAAGAAGGCCCTCCAGAGAGCGTTTCGCTGAGCAGTAAAAAAGACACAAGCTCATCAAAAGAAGATACTGCCGAAAAAAGCACCGAGTCTCTCGAAGAAGAACTTGCTGAAAAAAGCATCAAATCACTTGAAGAAGAGATCGCCTTAAACCCGCTCATTCCTCCAAAAACTTCCAGTCCCAGGGCAACGATTAGAGGTTTCACTGAGAGCATGAATCTCGCCTACAGTGTTTTGATGGAGGCTCATAAGGAAAATTATAAGACTGCGGGGTTGCGACTATCCGATACGGTAAAAAAACAGGCTCAACTCGCAGAAGAGCTGATCAAGCGTAGTATTGATTACTTAGATTTAAGTATGGCTCCCGAGGGGTTCCGGGAAAAAGCGGGTCAAGAACATGCACTGATGCTTAAGGAAGTTCTTGATCGGATCGAAGTCCCTTCTTCTAGTGAAATAACTGGTGTCAAAGAAATCGAAAAAGAAGAAGAAAAGATATCCGAGCTTGATCGTTGGCGCATACCTAACACTGAAATTGTCATTGCCAAGGTAAAGGAAGGCCCTCGAATAGATGAGTATCTTTTTGCACCACAAACAGTTCACAATATCGATAAATTTTACAATAAAGTTAGGCACCTCCCTTATAAAGAAAATCAAGAGGTTACACGTTCTTTCTACGATTTTTTTATCAGCACCCCCGGAAGTCTTCTTCCACCCAAATGGGGTAAATGGCTACCTGTATGGTCGACTCAACTCGTGTTCGGAGAGACAATCTGGCAGTGGTTTGCACTAATCATTATCCCACTTACATCGCTAGTGGTGATTTGGATAATCGTGAGATTTTGGATCAATAAATCTAGCGAGTTATCCAACTCCATTAAAATTACTGGATGGGTGATTGTTGTTTTTACTAACGTTGCAGTAGTCATGACTGTCAATTATGTCCTTGATGCTCACGTGAATATTTCTGGGGCTCGAATTGTTTTAGTGGAAAGCATCTTGACAAAATTCTTTATTATTTTCCTACCGGTGATTGTGATTTGGGAAATGGTGAGAAGCAATATCAAAAATCGATTACCAGAGGAGGAATTTGAAGAGGAAGATAGTGATGAGGAAGATAGTGAAGATGAATGGGGGGCAAAAAGCCTTTCAAGGGGTGACACAATATTAGTTGTTTTACGGAAATTTTTACTAATCATCGTTTTGACAGTCGTAGGTTTTCTACTTCTTTCTGCTATGGGCGTAAATATCGGCCCGCTTCTTGCTGGAGCTGGTGTAATTGGCATTGCCATAGGCTTTGGTTCTCAGAAACTGATATCTGATGTTCTTTCTGGAATCTTCTTCTTGATGGATGATGCATTTCGTGTGGGGGAATACATTGAAGCGGGCAGCGTCTCCGGTACTGTGGAGGCGATCACACTGCGGAATGTAATGCTTCGCCACCATCGCGGGATGCTGCAAATCGTTCCTTATAGCGAGTTAGTCTCCATAACAAACTATATGAGAGGAGGAATGGTCGTTAAATTCAATATTGAACTGCCTTATGATACTGACATCGATAAGGTCCGAAAAATTATCAAAAAGGTAGGAGTCAAGATGTTGGAGGACCCGGAGATGGGTTCAGATATCATTAGGCCCGTCAAATCTCAGGGGGTTCGTAGTGTGGGCGATTCAGTAATGGTGATTCGTATTAAGTTCACCGCCAAGCCAGGAAAGCATTTTCTCATTAGAAGAGAAGCTTTTCGCAAAATTACTGAGGCACTTGCCGCCCAAGGCATATATTATGCCCACCGAAAGGTCATTGTTGAAATGCCAGAGACAGAGTCTTCGGAACCGAATATAGGCGCCGACCAAACACATTCCGACCAAAGGCTGGCAGGAGCGGCTGCAGGTCTCAAGACAAAAAAGGAAACTCAGAAACCAGAATCAAATGATTCCTTTATGAGTTGAAATTGGTGTTATTTGATATTGAGTGTAAATTGAAATTCCCCCTATTTTTTTAGCTTATAAAACAAAAGAACTTTACACTATGTTTAAAGAATGGCGGCAACAAACAGGAGCGCCGGTGCTGGCAGAGATGAATCCTTTGAATCCTTTGTATAGCTAACTCAATAGTAAGGGCAGAGAGGAACATGATGATTGCCTATAATTTGAAGTTCCGTTCTCGGATGAAGTTGATTTGTTATCTGAGCCCAGTTTTATTGATCAGCTCGTTCTTTTTACTTTATTTGATTGGTTGTGATACGGGGGGGAAACAAGAAGATCTTCCAGAGAAACAAGAAAAAACAGAGAAAAAACAAGAAGAATTTGGACATCTGTCTTTAGATAAAACATGGGAAGGCGACTTCGATGGGATGGTTGAACGACGTTTAATCCGTGTACTTGTCGTCTTCAATAAAATGGGATTCTTCATTGATCAAGGACATCATCGTGGGGTGAGTGTAGAACTGATTGAGGCATTTAAAAAATACATCAATAAAGGAAACAAAAACAAAGCCCTGCCAATTGATGTGATCTACCTACCTGTATATCGCGATCAACTTATTCCTGCTCTGATTGAAGGGATAGGAGACATTGCCGTCGGTAATCTGACCATCACTGAAGATCGACTAAGGGAGGTGGATTTCAGCGAGCCGTTCCTTACCGATGTGAAAGAGATTGTAATAACCAATGGTAAAATCCCTCCTTTAAATAGCATAGAAGATTTGTCCGACCAGACCATTCACCTCAGAAAGTCATCAAGTTATTACCAACATGCGATTGAATTGAATGAAGGTTTTAAGAAGAAAGGGCTGAAGCCCATGGAGATCGTTGAGGCTGATGAGCATTTTGAAGATTCCGATCTCCTCGAGATGGCAGACGCCGAACTGATTTCAATGGTCGCTGTTGATGACCATAAGGCAACATTCTGGGGTGATGTATTCAAGAACATCAAGCTCTATCCAGATATCGCTCTCAACGAGGGTGGAGATATTGGCTGGGCTTTCCGAAAAAATAGCCCCAAAATGGCCGAAGTTATTAATAAATTCCTAGAGACAACAAAGAAAGGGACAGAGTTTGGAAATATTGTCTTCAAGAAGTATCTACAGGAAAATAAATGGGCTAGAAATGCGCTGTCACCCGAAGTGGTTGAGCGCTATCAGTCAACTGTGGGGTTGTTTAAGAAATATGCTGATCAGTATGATTTTGATTATTTGATGACCGGGGCTCTGGCTTTCCAGGAATCTCAGTTGGATCAGAGCAAACGCAGCCCAACCGGTGCTATCGGAATTATGCAAATGCTGCCGGCTACTGCCGCCGATGAGAATGTTGGTATTCCCGATATTGAGAATCTTGAAAACAATGTTCATGCGGGGCATAAGTATCTACGATTTATTCAGAACAGATATTTTAATGACTCTGAAATCAATAATTTGAACAGGAACTTACTTACCTTCGCAGCCTATAATGCTGGACCAAAGAAGATTCTCGATTTGCGAGATGAGGCAAAAAAACGAGGGCTGAATCCTAACGTATGGTTCAAAAATGTGGAATTGGTCGTCGCAGAAAAAATTGGGAGGGAGACGGTGCAGTACGTGAGCAACATTTACAAATACTACATCGCCTACAAACTAACCAAGGAAAAGGCTGAAAAAGCTGAAGGGAAATCTTAAGAATCATTTGAAAGTGCCGGTATAGTTTACGCTACAGAGCCCACCTCCAGCGAAATGATTACGAAAACAAAAGAATTTATTCGAAAAAGCAAATATTTCACCCTGCTTTTCCTCATTCTCCATATAATTGGATTTGTGTCATCTATCGATGCGATAATGGCGACACGTACTTCACAGGGAGCGATCGCCTGGGTCGTTTCACTCAATACATTCCCCCTGGTTGCGGTCCCTTCTTATTGGGTGCTGGGGCGCAGTGAGTTCAAAGGCTATGTCACCGCCCGGCAGGCGAACGAATCGGGGCTGGCAGATATCTCAGGCAAAGCTAAGAAAAATATTGCTCCCGTCCGGTCACAAATAGCTGACCAATATCCTGCCGTTCGGGCCGCTGAGTTACTTGCCGATATCCCTATGTTCAGGGGCAATTCTGCCACATTGCTGGTCGATGGGAAAGAGACTTTTGCATCCATTTTTTCTGGTATAGATAAGGCCCAAGACTACATTCTGGTCCAATTCTACATAGTCAAAGATGATGATCTTGGCAGGGAATTAAAACGCAGGCTTATCGAAAAATCCCGAGAAGGTGTCAGGGTTTATTTTCTATATGATGAAGTGGGCAGTTACAGTTTACCTGAGTCCTATATCTCTGACCTCACCATAAATGGCGTGGAAGCAGTAAACTTTCATTCCAGAAAAGGCCCTTCAAACCGTTTCCAAATTAATTTCAGAAATCACAGAAAGATTGTTATTGTTGATGGCCATACGTGCTGGCTTGGAGGTAACAACGTAGGTGATGAATATCTGGGGAGAAGTGAAAAGTTTGACTACTGGCGTGATACGCATCTCAAAATAAGTGGCCCGGCGACGCTGGCCACTCAACTGTCGTTTCTGGAGGATTGGCATTGGGCAACAGATAGAATCATTGAACTAGATTGGAATGCGGCTCTCACTATGCGCGGAGATAAACACGTCCTCATCATCCCATCCGGCCCGGCTGATAATTTTGAAACCGCGGGCCTCATGTTTGCCCATGCGATTAACTCTGCGAAGAAGCGCATCTGGATCGCAAGTCCCTATTTTGTTCCAGACGAGTCTATCATCAAAGCACTGCAGATTGCCGGCCTTCGCGGGGTGGATGTGCGGATATTAATACCGGATGAACCGGATCATCTTCTGGTCTATCTTGCGGCCTATTCATATTTTAAGCAAGCAGGTAAAAGTGGGGTCAAATTTTATCGCTATACCAAAGGATTCATGCATCAAAAGACGATGCTAATTGATGACAGTGTTTCGGCAGTCGGAACTGCCAACTTTGATAATCGTTCATTCCGCTTGAATTTTGAAATTACCGCTTTCGTTATTGATAATAATTTTATCACCCAAGCCGAACAGATGTTCTTAAATGATTTTAATGACTCTCGGCCCATGCAGTCTGATGAATTGCAATCGAAACCTTTCTGGTTCAAATTCCTGGTGCGATCGGCCCGCCTCACTGCTCCCATACTTTAGATATATCTGGCCCATCTTATCTGGCTTGGGGGGTAAATACAGGCTGATTATAGAAACCAACAAACCTTAAAACCATTCAAAATTTTACCGCATCACCACACGATTCTTCTTTTTGATTTTAGTGACCTTATCCCTTTAAGGATCAAAGATCAAAATTGGTATTTGAGATTGCAGAACCGAATCTTCATCCTACTACCAATTGTCCAAGCCAAAGATGTTTCCTGAATCTATATAGATACTGATCAATTGCCCGGCTCAGAAGTTGTCACTGGCAGTATCAATTATCTGGGAATTACTCCGAAGAAAGAGCATCAGGAAGAAGATTTCTCTACTGCTTTCCCATCAATGCCTAACCTTTTCTATACCAATCTTTCATAGCACCAACCCCCGTGATCGGG
>JAHEER010000228.1 GCA_024640625.1 Desulfobulbaceae bacterium | reverse complement strand
CAACCGGTCTGCCAGGGCCACCACCTTTCCGACGGCTCCAGAGGCCAGGCGATCACCAGAAAAAGCGGGCAGGTAGTGCTCGCCGATCGCCAGGGCAACGTCGTTGGCCTCACCACTTTGAATGGCATAATAACGGCCCATTACACCCTGTAATTCCGGAAACTCTCCTACCATTTGACTGACAAGATCACATTTGCATAGGCTTGCAGCGCGTGCCGAAGCTGTCTTGTCAACACCAGTTTCTTCGGCTATTTTCTGTGAAATAGTAGCGATTCGTCTTGATTTGTCACCAACAGAGCCTAGCGTTTTTTGAAAAACAATGCTGTCCAGCAAGGGTAACCAGTTTTCAATGTTGTCCTTGTTGTCCTGTTCCCAAAAGAATCGCGCATCGGAAAGCCTTGGTCGGATAACACGCTCGAAACCATCGCGAACCGCATCGAAGTCCAGGCTCTCAAGATTGGCGACCGCGATAAAACGGTTCATTAAGACGCCTTCATCCTCGCTGACGACGGGAAAAAATTTCTGGTGATCCTGCATGCTGGCGATCAGGGCTTCGGCAGGTACGGAAAGAAACTCTTCATCAAAGCTGCCGCAAATGGATTTTGGCCACTCTACGAGATTGGTCACCTCTGCGAGCAGGTCATCGTCGATCAATGCCAATCCGCCAGCGGACGCACCCAGCCCGGTGACCTGTTTCTTTATGATCTCCCGCCTTTTAGCCTGGTCGGCTATGACATAAGCGGATTCCAGCACCGCTTCATAATCGCTTGCAACAGCGATTTTGTGTGGTCCCGGCCCATGTATGCGATGACCACGGGTGCTGTTGCCGGCGTCCAGCCCAAACAGCCTGCCATTCAAAATGGTTGAACCATGCATAACGACCAGCCAATGGACCGGCCGAATGAAACTGAAATCATTGGATGCCCAGCGCATGGGCTTGGCAACGGGCAGCGCTTGCAGCGCCGCCTCGAGCATTGGCATATAAAGCGTTTCCAGCGTTTGCCCGGGCTTTTCCACCTTGCAATACAACCACTCACCAGCATCGGTTTTAAGGGTGTCGAGCTCATCGACACGTTTACCCACGGACCTGGCAAAACCGTTGGCGGCAGCCGTCGGCTGATTATCAGAATCAAACGCCGCGACAAGAGCCGGGCCCTTTCGCTCTGTTACCTGGTCGGGTTGACGTCCTGCAACATCCGAAAACAGTAAGGCCAGCCGTCTAGGCGTATAGAAAAACCGGCTATCGGCCGTATTGAATGTCAGTTCCGCCTTGTTGAGTTGATCTGAAAAGCCGTCGAAAAGGGTCTGGGCCAGAATGGCCAGTGATTTTGGCGGTAACTCCTCACAGCCCAGTTCAATCAACAGGTCTGATGAGCGAGCCGTTTCCATGACCCTATCGGTATGATCCGCATTATTCACCGTCAACCTCCTTTAAGCCCGGAAACCCGAGAGCTTCCCTGCGGGCGAAGTAATTTTCCGCGACTTTGCGGGCCAGGTTTCTGACCCTCAGGATAAAACGCTGCCGCTCGGTTACCGAGATGGCCCGTCGGGCATCGAGCAGGTTGAATGTGTGCGATGCCTTGAGGACCTGTTCGTACGCGGGCAGGGGCAGGTCGAGATCGACCAGCTTGTCCGCCTCGGATTCACAGGTGTCAAACCAGGCAAAAAGCGAAGCCGTATCGGCGTGCTCAAAATTATAGGTGGATTGCTCCACCTCGTTCTGATGAAAAACCTCGCCATAGGTGACCTTTCTGCCACCCGCGTCGGTCCAGACAAGATCGAAGATGCTGTCGACGTTTTGCAAATACATCGCAAGGCGTTCCAGCCCATAGGTGATTTCGCCGAGTACCGGACGGCACTCCAGGCCGCCGGCTTGCTGGAAATAGGTAAACTGGGTGACTTCCATACCGTTGAGCCAGACCTCCCATCCAAGACCCCACGCACCCAGTGTCGGGGACTCCCAGTTGTCTTCCACAAAACGGATATCATGCACTGCGGGATCGATACCGATGGCCTTTAATGAACCCAGGTAAATCTCCTGGAAGTTCTCCGGCGCCGGTTTCATGACGACCTGGTACTGGTAATAATGCTGCAAACGGTTTGGGTTCTCGCCATAACGGCCATCGGTGGGCCGTCTGCAGGGTTGCACATAGGCGGAATTCCATGGCTCCGGGCCAATGGATCGCAAGAATGTCGCCGGATGAAAGGTGCCGGCGCCCACTTCCATATCGAGAGGTTGCACCAATACGCAACCCTGGTCTGCCCAGTAAGTTTGCAGGCAGTTGATAAAATCCTGAAAAGTCATGAAAATCCCGTAGCCCAATAATCGACGTGGTAACCGCGTAGTATAGCCAACGGAGATCAAGGACAGAAGATGAATGGACAAAAAGAAGCAAAACAAATTGCCTTGATTAAAACAGGTTGCACCATCGATGAAATCAAACCGAAATTTGGGGGTTTTGAAAATTGGTTTGCCGAGGGCCTGGGTGTCACTGACCTGTTGCAGATAGACGTGTTCAAA
>JAHEER010000130.1 GCA_024640625.1 Desulfobulbaceae bacterium | reverse complement strand
TTGGTGTGATTAAGAAAATATGTCCGTCTCAACCAAAAACAATAGAAGTAAAACAATGGATAAACAATAGTATTTACTATTGTTAAATTTTGAAAGTGAATTGGCCGCCGAAGACGGTTGCCCCAGTGGGAACAATCCTGCGATATGTGCTACTCGCCTGAATTGAACATACCAGAGCAGAATTTGTGTGCCAGCCAGCGGGTGTGCGCGGCCACCCGATAGGATACAGCTTGCTTGAAAATGAATGGAAAGGAGTTACATACTAGTAACGATCTGGTCAATACAACAATACCACAAGAAAAGAATACATGAATCGGATGCAGGCACTGCACCTCTACCCAACGCCGTTGATAGCAGACCATTTAACCGCCGGGTGCAACCAGGCGCCTGTGTAATGGCTCTTTGATGGAGGGGAATCAGAATGAAACAAGTAGACTATCGAGAACGGGCATTGAAACTTTTTCCGTGGGTCTGTGGAAGTTGCGGGCGTGATTTTACCGGAAAAAACCTGCGAGAGTTAACTGTTCATCACAAAGACCATAATCACAACAACAATCCGCCCGACGGCAGTAATTGGGAACTGTTATGCCTCTACTGCCACGATAACGAGCATTCCCGTCTACTTGACGCCGAATGGTTGTCCACCCAAAACCCAGACAAAGAGGAGGGCGCTACGGCTACACACTCCCCCTTTGCCGACCTCAAGAACTTGTTGAAGAAACCTGAAATTTGATTTGCAGACAGAGCCCGCCATCACCCAGATCATAAGTTTGATTTTGACCAAAGGAACCACAATGTGGTAGTATTAGATATGTCCTAATGACAGCTCCGCCATTACCATCTCTCCCCCGTTTCCGAGGAGGTTCACATGACCTATTCCAACATTGAGAAAGAAGTCGCCAAGCTCGATCCGAATGGTCCGAACCACGTAATATTTGTCAAGGCACTAAAGAGATTTGACGGTCTGACTGCCGAGAATCTGAAAGTGTTTGTTGAGCGTCATGGTCTCCATGGTCCCCTCGTCCATCTCTTGCGGCCGAAAGGTGACCTCCCCCCATTATAAAGCGGACCAGGTTTATGTTGTGTAGAAAGACCGATGAGCCTCACCACGATCATATATGCGAACTAACCACGTCCTTTTGATCTCGCCACAGCCTTCTGGCCCACCATCTTTGCGGGCAATTTCATAACCTTTTCAGGTCCAGGTGGAGTGAACCATTCCCCATCTGCTGGGATAAAGCCAAGAAAGAACAATAATGCTCGCTGGAAAATGAACGTTATGCCCAACGGTTTTGAGTACTAGCGGCCGAACTGTGCTCTATCCCTGACACTTATCACCGTTACTGGTGAATGTCGCAATACCTTTTCCGCAACGGAGCCCAGAAGGGTGCCTACAACATTACTTCTCCCCTTATTGCCTATTATTACAAGATCAATATTCTCTTCTTTTATGGTACTGAGTATTTCTTTAAAAGGGTTTCCTTCTTTGAGCAGTAAATCTACCTGAACCGTTTCTGGGATCGAATACTGCTCAATCATCTCATTTAAGCGCTGCTGACGATCAGCTTTGGTTCCTTTCAGAAAAAGCTCGACATTAGCCTCATTAGGATAGTAATGACTTGCAAACTTCACCGCATCTATATCTCTGCTGTTAATTACATTTAGCAGTATAAGCTGTGCAACATTTCCGCTCGTAAGCGATAAAGCGTATTCCAAGGTCATTTTTGAATAATCTGACAAATCAACACAAACCAATGCTTTTTTGATCTTAATCATTGCAAACCCCTTTTCAGAAATATGGAAGTTTAAAAAATCCGCTATTTCCCTGTGATTAGAAAAACTGGTCGGACTCTAAAGCAAAGCATCCCGTGAGATAACTCATTTCTTTATTTATTTCTGCACTAATAATTTAAATTTACGTCAGTATAAGTCATTATAATACAGGCGAACATCAAATAACTTCTCTTTCTGAGCAATGAACGCAGCTTGACATTCCGATTCTTGCCGTATTTCGGTAATCTAAATAAAATCCTGAGTCTTGCACTATTGAGATGTTTCCTCTCGAGCTAGAATCTTGGGTTTCAAACCAGCGCCTAATTGTTACATTTCCTGGTCAGGTACAGTGACTGCTTTTTTACCGGTGGCCGTTATCAAACCTAAGTATTCGCTCCAACAACCCAATAGAGATTCCTGTTTATCTTCAGATTGACGAGCAAAATCGCTTGTCAATTCCTTAGTTAGGATAACGTTGTTCCTTCCACGGGTCGGCGGAGTTACTGTAACCTCTGCTTTCCCAATACCCAGGTTCGTCTCGTGAGGTTACTTTGACCGCCTCCAGCCACTTGGCGCTCTTGTAGAAGTAGCGATCAGGGATTACCACACGCACGGGGGCGCCGTGCGCCCGCTGCAGTCTCTCACCAAAGAAACTGTGAGCAAGGAAGACGTTCTCTTTTTGGGCATCACTTATGGGTACATTGCTTGTGTAACCTTCAGCTGCTTCAAAAATAATGAAACTTCCATTTTCTAAAGGCTTAACCAGATCTATGATCGTTCTCAAGCGAACACCCGTCCAACTGGAATCTAAAAGCGTCCAACCTGTGACACAGTGAACATCACAGACGATATGAACCTGCTCTAGATTTAACAGCTCTTCATAAGAGAGGACTATCGGTTTTTCAACCTCACCATAGATACGCACGCTCCAGTTCGCCACAGTGGCGGTTCCAGGCGTGCCGCCCATATCCAGAATCTTTTCTACCGCATGCTGCCCGGGAGGAAGACGAGGCCTGCCGTCCGGTCTGGCACTTGCTGCGAGAGCGTGCTGCTTTGCGTCCGACAGTTTAATGAAAGTTCCAGGTAAACCAATGCTCACTATGGTGCCGCCTGCAGCAGCCAGGAAGGTGCGCCTGGAGATCTTCAGGTCCTTTTGCATGCCCCCTCCTTTACTTATTTGTTGTTTGGTTGAACAAAACCATACCATTGAAAGGATTTACAAATCATTAGTATCACCCATCAATTCAGCCTCATTCATGAGTCTTTTTTGAGGATTGCGTATTCACGCGTCAAAAGCAGGGTTGTTCATCGCCCTGCTTTTTTTCCATCCTTAAGAATTTGCCAATTCAAATCTTGACGATTATCGCTCTCGACTTAACCTTGGATGTTTCCTGCGCATCAACATGATATAGGCTGAACGCCCTGATTACAGATGAGGTTAATTAAATTCCATGGAGTCGTCTGGGCCGAAGCTGACCGCTTTAGCCTCACCTATCAGTTCGAGATTGGAATTCTGCATTATAAATTCTCGATAGGTTTCAGATAACCATATCGTTTCAAGCTCTTTAGTATTTTTAATTCGCACTATCAGGGGGGCTTTGGGAACGCCATGGCGCAAGGTAGCCAACGCCGCTCTTAAGGCTTGTCGATCATTTTCAGCAACAATTGGAATTTTTGCCGACTGCATGACATGAGCGGTAATTGCATTTGTATACGTAATTGTTGGATCGATTTTTTCGGCACAGGTCCGTGTAGCAAAATCTGCGAGTCCAATGCCTGTGGCATTACCTTTCGTCGCCGGCGTCAGATCCCGAACGATAATACGCTGGATTGGCGGAGCAACAAAGCCAGGAAGCCCCCACGAGGAACGACCGGTTACATTGGAGTCAAGTCCGGTACCGCTGATATCCTTGCCCATTTCGTCAACAATGAGGATATCGATCTTATCCAGGAGCAGGCGACCCATGACCCGCTTGGCTTCTTTAAGCAATTCGATCTCACGCCTCATTATCTGGCTGGCAGGAATCACTTCAACCTTGGCAAGTTCGTTATAGCCATTTTCGATTATGCCGATACCACACACAACTGAGGTCTTGGAAAGCACCACTTCTGCTGCAGCCGGCAAGATCTCATGAAAGCGGTCAAAGCCAAAATTGTGAGCCTCTATTGCCCCTTGATGTTTACCTAGACCAATCACCAGCATTTTAACAACGCCGCTCTCATAATCTCCTTTGAACGTCGTGTGGGCTTTGATTCGGTTACAGACAACAATGCCGTCAGCTTGATACGCCAACTTATCGCAGAAGACGCTTAGACCGTGACTGGTGGTCCCGAGGGGCACAACCTCCATGCTGGAACGGATTGGAGCGCCGATCTGAGCTTCGTTGATGCCTAAGCTCTCGAGCACCTTTGCTTGTCCTTCCGCAGTAGCCCCTCCATGACTTCCCATTGCCGGAACAATGAAAGGTAGGGCCTTACGGGCCTTGAGCTCCGTGACTGCGGCCCGGAGAATACTGGCTAATCCCTTTATCCCCCGACTTCCGGCTGTAATTGCGATGCGTTTACCCTCGAGGTTGCAGTCCCCCAGGCCTGAAAAACCGGAAGAAACGGCGGCCGCAGTATCACCAGCGGTGTAGCGGGGAAAAGACTGCCTTACAGGCAGCATTTTGGGAAGATGCAGTTCTTCACTTCCTGGCAGTGTCGGCTCAATACAAGAAAAAGTCAGTGACATCAGCTTACCATCGAAGTTGTTAAGTGTGTGCAGCAGTTATTACTATTTTTTCCATGTAAATGGCACAATTCATTCTTGGTTATCCATCCCCCAGCAGATACTCATGAGAATCATCGCCTTTAAGGAGATCTCATACTGCCGAAGCTAGGTCAGGTAAAAAGGTAATCACTGCCAACCATAACTGCTTTGCAAGCCAGGCACGACCCAGGTTAATAGTTGGGTAAACATGCGGTGTGAATTCAATACGCCAGGCCCGGGGCCCTATGAAGATAGGTGTCATCGGTCAACTTCCAGAAGAAGCTTAGATTGCCCCAACTATCTCCAACTCCAAGGGTTGATGAGCAAATAAAGCGCCTGACGCTCGCCTTTTCCATGGCGCGAGTAATAATTTGCGTTCCCTCTGCCCGAAGCGATCCCTTACTGCCTGCTCCAAGTTGTTCCCCGTCAGACCATGTAAGACAAAAATAGGACAAGAATTAAGAGACACTCCGAGGTAGAATTTATCTAAAAGGAGTGTAGCTCATGTCACACAAAGACAGTGCCGAATCTGTCGTACGACAGATTCGGCGGAAAACCCGCCGAAAGTACTCAGCTGAAGAAAAGATCAGAATCGTCCTGGAGGGATTGCGTGGCGAGGACAGCATCGCCGAGCTGTGCCGCCGTGTAGGAATCAATCCGCTATGTCAAAGGTTGTTTGCATTGCTGCGAGTGCATGGTCTCGTTCTGGCTTTCTGTTTTTTTGCCGGCTCGACCTTCGCCCAGGAAAACTATGCGCGCATCGGGTCGGCAGGAGATGAATTTACGTTTATTCGCATTCAATATGATTCAATGGGGCACGGCTGGGGACATGGTGGATGGGCTCATGACTATCCGGAGGCAGAAACTAATTTTTTGCGCGGCGTCACCCGCTTGTCAGCAATCCACATCCACCCGGAACCGGCTGTTTTAAGGCTGGATGATGATCGGATTTTCGAGTTTCCGTTTCTCTACCTGGTAGAAATTGGTCAGGATGGTGGTCCGGATTTTACAGAAAAGGAGGTTGAAAATTTACGGGAATATCTCCTGCGTGGCGGTTTCTTGTTAATCGATGATTTTAAAGGGGAGGCCGGATGGCAGGTCTTTCGTCAGGCCTTTGAACGAATTTTTCCAGATAACCGGTGGATAAAACTCAACCCAGACCACACTGTTTTTCATATTTTTTATGATATCGATGGCGCCCAGCGGATCCCCGGTATTTATTTTTTGCATGGCAACGCACCGTCTGACCACATGAATCCGGAAAATTGGGCGATCCTCGATGACAAAGGTCGGATTATGATTTTGATCAACTGGAATTCAGATATGGGAGATGGCTGGGAACATACCTACGATCCGCGATACCCTTCAAAATACGCGAACCTTGCCTACCGACTGGGGATCAATTATCTGCTTTATGCGCTGACACATTAACCTCAATGCGGTGGCTGTTAGGTGACTGCCAATGACCTGGGATTCATGGGCAACATCTTGACTCAGGCGCTCAGACTCAAGATATTGTAGGCCGGTATTTTACGGGAGAATCCTTTTAATGATAACTCTCCCAGTGATGTTGCCTCAACGAGATTGTCAATCCTGGAATAGGTTTTGCCGTCAATAACTATTTGACCTCCTTGGGCTTCACCAGAGAGCCTAGCCGCCAGGTTGGGCACATTGCCGATCACACCGTATTCCAGTCGGCCCTCGAACCCCAGAATACCAAGCGTGGCAAAACCCGTGGTAAGACCTATCCCAACATCCAGGTTGTACCCTTTTTTATGCCACTCCGGTCGAATTTGGGCCACACGCTTTTGGACCTCAAGGCTCATTCTTACAGCCAACTCGATATGATTTTTCTGCGGGCGCGGATCATTAAAGAAGACCATGATCCCATCACCGGCAAAGTGTTCCAGGGTTCCTTCGTATTTGTCAATCAAACTGCCCACCGCTTCATGATATTCTCGGAGAACCAACATCACTTCTTCAGGTTCATGGCTATCCGAAAAATTGGTAAATCCCCTCAGGTCAATAAAAACAGAGGTTATTTCTTTTCTGTGCGTCTGGAATGGATCGACAACATCTGACTTCAAGATCGCTTCAGATACCGTAGGCGGCAGAAAGTGCTTGATCCGATTAATTCGTTCCAACTCACTAACCTGGCTTTTCACCTTATCTTCCAGAGATTGGTTCAATTCTTCCAGCTCTTTTCTTGCCTTTTCAAGTGCCAGATTGGATTCAGTGATCTCTTTAGTCCTTGATTCGACCTTTTTTTCAAGGTTGGCATGACTGTCCTGAACGGCTTGAGCCATGTTATTAAATTCATTTGAGACAAGTTCAAATTCGTCGCCCGTCATTACATTAAATCGATAGCTTAAATCACCAGCTCCAATGGATTCAGCCCCTTGCCTCAAGGTTTCTAGAGGGCGCAAAACCTTACGTACCAACAGAGCACTTGCAATAAATGTCATAGCAATGCCGAAAAGGAGCAGAGCAGAGGTCCTGAACAGGGCGTCGTACAACTTGTCGAAAGCTTCCTGCATCGGTTGTTCTATAACCACCAACCAATCAAGTTCGGGGATCAAGGTGAAGGAACTCAAGACCTTTGCACCGTGCAAATTGGTAGTCACTGAGGTTGAAGTTTCGGGGGAGGTTTGAGCGTTATTGGAAAATCCCTTCTGCACGTGATCTAAAACTGAGAGGTTTTGTCGCTGTAGTACCAGACTGGTGGAAGGGTGGGCCAGCAAGTCACCGTATCGTGTTACGATATATGCATGGCCGCCGCGACCAAATCGAATCGAGGAAACCAAATCCCAAATGTATCTGAGATTCACCTGAGCCTGAAGTACTCCTATAATTTTTCCCGCATAACGCTCGATCGGTATGGTGATAGTCATATAGGGTTCTGATTCATTGATAAAGAATACACTGCCATAAAAGGTTTCACCTTGTATGGCTGTTTCGAAAGCTTCCGTGCTGGAAATGCTTTGCCTGTTTTTCAGTACTATTGTCCTGACCCTGGAGACGTGTTTATAAATTACCCCATTTGCATCCGCTGCAAATGCTTCGCTCACAGGAGCCGATATTTTGAGCAATTTATGTAATTGAAAATCAATATCAGGCGATAATCCGTGTGCGATAATTTCCCGGCTCAAGGTCACCGACCTCATGCTGCCCTCTATCTCTTCTATGAACGTTTCAACTTTGTAGGCCGCGCTATTGGTGATTTCCTGCTGAAGAAGAGATGTTTGTTCCCTGATATCGGACAAATGGTAATAGATCCCGATTAGACCGCTTGCCAGGATGGCGAGGCCGACAAGCAGAAAGGAGACGAGAAAATAGCTCCTGATTAATCGGCGCTTTCCCTTGCCATTGATTAGATCTGATAAAGCCTGTGTTTTCGGCCGGCTGCTCATACACGCTGTATTGGGTTATCCAGCAGAAAACAGCAAGCATTCATCATAAGATCTTCATTGAATGGTTTTGGTTGCCTGGAGAAGTATCTCTGGCGGAATGGTGAGATCAATCTTCTCGGCAGTTTTTAGATTTAGAACGAGATCAAATTCTGAGGGCCGCTCTACGGGCAGGTCTTCTGGCTTGGCCCCATCCAGGATTTTTCCTACATAATTTCCCAAACGAACGAATAATTCTGCAGGCTCAGGACCATAAGACATCAGGATGCCTGCACCAACAAAACCTGCATGGTTAAAATTAGTCGGCAATTTATTGGCAATGGCATAGTTCGCTATTTGTTGTCGATTCGCTGTAAATACGGTGTCACCAAAGTTGATGAGAGCATCAGGTTTTTCTACACTCATTGTCTCAAATGCTCTTTCGATGTCAGCTTTTGTTTGAGCCTCCAGTGGCAGAATAGACAGCTCCATATTGGCCGCTGTATTTGTTATTTCCTTAAGAGAAAGTTGATGCGATTTAATTTTTGAATTCCAAAAGACGCCAATGAGCGAGGCAGAGGGGCTAATGAGTTTCAACAACTCTAATCTCTTGCTATGAAACTCAGAGCCTGTCATCAGGGTCATACCGGTGATATTGCCCCCGGGATGAGCGAAACTTCTAACGAGTCCGGTCGCCACTGGGTTGGTTGTATACGCCACGATAGGTACCCGATCGGCTGCCGTCTTGGCAGCATCTGCGG
>JAHEER010000041.1 GCA_024640625.1 Desulfobulbaceae bacterium | reverse complement strand
GAATGATCCTGGTTAAAAGCCTGACTCCCTCCTGGCTCCATTTGGATGCGATCAGCCCCCTGGTGCTCAGGGGGAGTTTGTTATACAATGCCGCCTCAGGTAAAACTTTTAACCTATCCTTTACCACAACGTAACTCAAACTTTGCTGGCGACTTTTAGGGCCTGATCACAGGGCTTGCTGATTTTTTTTCGCCGATCACTTGTCGCTAATATAACTCCAGAGAACGGTCGAGTCAGACCGGATTGTCTTAGTGTCGGGATTGTCTCAAACCGGCATAATCGCAGATCTTGACACCATTTCTTAGAGTATTACAGTCCTCTGATGTACCGCATTGTGGTATGCGCGGACACCATGGTGCGTGCGGTTCTGAGACAGGCTTTTTAAAAAAAAATAAAATCTACGGATAAAACCTCTAGCGGTAAGCGTTCTATCACTAGAGAGTTTGTTAAACAGGTGAGCGGTAGGGTTTTCAAATCCAGGTGGCGTCGCTGCACTCAACTTCTCACTAGATTCAGCTTTAGGTAGAATGAAATGTTCTCAAAGATCCTTGTGACAGCCTTAAACTTACAAAGAGTGAACCACTCTCACGCATATTTTTTATTTGCCCTCGTCATTCCAATAGTCCTAACAGCAGGATGTGCCACCCAGCAAATTCCCAAAGAACCCGTCGATTCTAACAGGCTATTGCTCGCCGATCTGCCGACCTATTCACCAGGTGAGTTTTTTGAGTATGACCACGGTCTGTCCAGGATTGTCACCGATAGTTCGAACGGCATGGTCAGTTGGAAGTATGCCAACGGCTCCGCCAGCAGTGGCTTTGCAAACTTCCTGGTGCCGCAGCTTACTTGGGAGGCTCCCGGCAGCAGGGGGACAAGCACAACAGACGCTGCTGCGGATGTTCTCTGGCCGCTGAAATTTGGAAACTTTGGTCGATTCGATATTACCCAGACCATTCACAAAATCGATGGCGGGGTGCCGGAAACACTGGGCCGTCGGTGGGAGTGCAGCGTGGAGGGTACCGAAAGGGTGTCTGTGCCGGCAGGCGATTTTGACTCTTATGTCGTGTCCTGCAACAGGTATTCCAGCGATGGCGGCGAATGGCGCGGTCGACACACCTACTTTTACAGCCCCGACATCAGGCATTACGTGAAACTTGAAAAAAGATACGCAGGCGGATCTGCCAGAATTGAGCAGTTGAAGGGCTACGGTTTTAACAGCGAATATCTTCCTGAGAAGGAACAGAATGAATTGAAAAAGCAACTGTATCGAACGCTTGCGGATGGCAAGCAGGGTATATCCTCGAGTTGGGCCAATAGTGACCGAACTATCAGTGCAATGTTGATTCCCTACCAAACCTTTAGCGGAGCAGGCGGACAGCCGTGTCGCGAATACAAGAGCATTTATAACGTCGAGGGACGAGTGTATCACCACACTCGGAAAGCCTGCCAGTCTGCAGACGGCAGCTGGCAGAGAATCGGGCTTTAGAGAGAGAATTTCCTCTACAAGATCTGATTCCAATATTAATTACGCAAAGTTACTAGAGGTACGCTATGACTGAGAAGAGCAAAATTTCTGCAAATCGTAAATCAACCCCAAAGAGTTTGAACAGGAGGCAGGCACTCACTGCGCTTGGACTTGCCGTAACGGCAGTTTATGTCGCACCACTGCTGACTACCATGAGCGACGCCCAAGCCAAATCCGGGAGCTCCGGCAAAGGATCGAGCGGTTCCAGCGGCAGTTCCGGTGGTGGAAAAAGTGGAAGTTCGAGTGGTTCTAGCGGAGGATCGGGAAGGTCCGGAGGAAGCTCAAGCAGCGGCAGAAGCGGCAGCTCCTCAGGTTCAACCGGTAGCTCGAGCAGCGGCGGTCGCGGCGGTTCAAATGGTTCTACCGGGAGTTCGGGCCAGTCGAGCGGCAGCTCAAGCAGTGGAGGGCGAGGAAGTTCCAGCGGATCAACCGGCAGCTCAAGCAGATCTGGAAGCAGTTCTACTAATGGCAGGGGAGGAGGTTCCCAGGGTTCAAGCGGAAGTACCGGCAGCAGCGGCCCGAGCAGGTCCGGCAGGTCAAGCGGTAGTACAGGAAGCAGCGGTCCTTTTATCAGACCACAATCCAGCAGCAGCTCCGGCAGTTTTTCGAATGGCTCAACCGGGGTGAGCGGCGGGCCTGGTTCAACCGATACCGACTTCAGCAGCAGCGGTATTTGATAGCTTCTGATCGTCCGTGAGGGTGAGAGGAGAAATAGCAGTTCATGGTTGAAGAGCGTGTATCTTCACTGCAGTTCGAGGGCATCGAACAGCCCGTAACGTTTATCGATTGTGATGAACTATACCCCTTGCTGAAGTCAATCTTCAGAGATTCTTCAATAGTGCAGGTTCCTCGGGCACCAGAAGAAACCGCCCAGATCACTCTACGGAAGACGGACGCAGGTTACGAGCGCTCATCTCTGTGGCTCGAAGCCCCTGTGCTCCACCATGATCCCGTGGATGCGGTCTGTGACCTCACCGTCGACCTGATCCACGCGTTGGTCACCGATCATCCGGGCTATCTCTGTCTGCACAGCGCTGCGGCTCTGTTTAATCAGGGACTGTTTCTCTTTCCAAGCACCTACAGATCCGGGAAAAGCACCCTTTCTCTCCACCTCGCCTTCAATGGGGTCCCGCTGTTCACCGATGACGCCCTGCCGGTTGCCTCAGAGAGCAATGTGGGAATAGCTACCGCGCTCTACCCTCGACTCCGCCTCCCCTTGCCGGAATCGGTCAGCGAGGGGTTCCGGAACTACATCAGGCAGCGTGTTGCACTCAGAAATGACCGCTACTGTTATGTCGCACTTGATCAGAGCGAACAGCTGCAACTCGGTACAACCGTGCCTATCGAGGGGATCGTCCTGCTCGACCTCAAGCTGGACTGCGAGCACATGGTACTGGAACAATCGGCGAGAAAAGAGGTAATCAAGGAGATAATTCTGCGCAATTTTGCCCGCCAGAACAAAGCCCTCGATATTGTCGAGAGGATCTATGCCATCGTTGACAAAGCCGATTGCTACAGACTAACTTATGCGGATCCGGATGAGGCCGCAAAACTGCTGATCAAGCATTTCCATTGAGATGAGCCCTCCTGGTCGACACAACCCGGACATGCCAAAGAGAGGAGATAGTGGGAGTGGGTGAAATGTATGGCAGAAGCCCCAGCATCCTGGAAAAACCCCTGGATGATGAACTGCTGCTCATAGATAACGAAGCAGATGTGATTTTTAATCTGAACCCCTTGGGCACAGCTGTCTGGCGCTTTCTTGATACCCCCAAGGAGGCGGATGAGATCATTGAAGTCCTGGGCGCCGCTTTTCCGGATATCCCGGAGGAGCAGATCAGGGAAGACACCCTTTTACTACTGGGGCAGCTGGTAGATCGCGAATTGCTCGTGGTACACAAAGAATGACCAGAATTATCAAAGTATATCACTGAAATATCCCATGATCTCAGCGCTTAGGAGATTGAGGCGCGGGCCCGATTAGGGGGTGCAACTGGCTAGCAAGTCAGGCAAACATCACAATCTTTTTGCCCAGCAGAAGGATTGCAACTAGCAGAATTGTGCCGAGAATCTGCTGCATGGTTCGAACCTTAAAGCGTCCGGCTCCCATCAGGGTCCCTGCCATCCCTCCTAAAACGACCGCTATTACCAGAGGCAGGTAGGGGACAAGGTCAACTTCGTTATACTGTATTCTGGCAAGCAGTCCGGAGACCGAATTTACCCAGATAAAAAACGCACCGCAGGCGGCCGCCTCCTTGGCGTTGCCCAGACCCAACAGGATAACCAGCGGAACCAGGTACACGCCGCCGCCGATTCCAGTGATGCCGGCGATCAGCCCCAATACGGCTCCGCCTGCGATGGCGCAGAAAATCTTTCCACGTTGATCGAGTTGGACCGGCCTGCGGTTACTGGGGAAATATATCCGCGCTGCCGCGACGCATAGCGAGATCAGCAGCAGGACATAAAATATCATTTTGGGCAGATGCAGCATTCCGCCAAGATACGCCATTGGGATAGATGAAATAATAAACGGAGCAATGAGCCTCAGTCGGGCATGGCCATGCAGAAGAAAAACGAGGCTGCCGAATGTGGTGACCAGTATGTTCAAGGTCAGCGACACCATGGGGATTGTCATCGCACCCGCCCCAAACACTGCCAGCAGGGCCGTGTATGAAGAGCCCCCTCCCAACCCCACTGAAGCGTAGAAAAAAGCCACGACTGCAAATATAAGAGCCAGCACTGTAACAGGAATCAGAAGATCGGTCATATCGGCTTCTCCCCGGCTTGCAGATCCCTTTTATGCACGTTCACGTTCGCTCTGTTCCTCAGCGTGCTCAACCTGTCGCAGCAAAGCCACAGACGATGGAGGGTGGCTGCGTGGGCCGGCGGCCGCAATCCAGGAGTCTGGTCTTTGGAGGACAAGTGCTTTTTGCTTGCAGAAAGAAACGCACAGCCCGCACCCACTGCAGAGCGTACCATCAAAGACGAGTTCTTTAATCCCTTCGGTCTGTTCAATCTTGAGTGCACCAGTTGGGCATATTCCCTTGCACAAAGGGCAGAGGTTGCAGGCCTGGTTGATAATGAGTCGATGATTGATCAGCCTCGACAGGGCCTGCCTGTCGGTCGAGGCAGCCTTTTCCAGCAGATGTTTTTTGATCTGGACCCTGGCGGGTATTCTCCTGCTGGTAGTGGCTGCAGGTCTGGAACTGTCTGTGTGAAAACTGAATTGGGCACCAATCGTCTCATATAAACTTTCTTTCAAGCCGGAAAGATACGATCTTCTGGTCGACTGGATAAAGGCGGCGACCGCTTGCCGCTCTTTTATGATGATGTGTTTTCTTTTGCACATAGCGCCGGCCTCCTGCTTGAGCCACGCCAGTCTGTGTAACAAGTCCTCCACCCCATGGTGGTTTTCGCAACCGGCGCAGGATGATACATTGAACGCCAGGACAGACTCCCCACCCATATCCAGGGCCAGCAGGTGCTCGATCGCTAGGCCGCCCAGGCATGGCACCAGCCGTTCCTCGGGGTATATCTGGCTCTGCCTATTGCACGATAGCACAACAAGCTCAGACTTGTGTTCCGAAAAGCAGAAAGAGTCGAGGTCAAATCCCGAAAAAGTAAAGGCGTCGTTAGGACATGCGGTTGTACAGCGCATGCATCCGGTGCAAGCCCGAGCATCGAAGCTTATTCTGCGATCCCTGAGCGATATTGCACCTGCAGTGCATACGTCTCTGCAGTTTGCACACTCACAGCGGTTCAGACGTTTTCGCAGGCACCTGTCATGGGCAAAATCAGCCGTCTGCCGGGAGGAATGTGAAGCAAGTTTCTGGATCAGGCTAAATGATGGCATGATCTGCAGTTTATTACCTCTCAAGGTCCGGGATTTCACCGCCTCCCGTAACATTTCCGGCAGGTCACCATTAACCTGTCAAGACTGTCCGCCAGAGATTGATAGAATGGACTCTTCGTTCCTTTCTTTATCGCCTCACAAAAGTTAGGAACCCAACGTAAATAATTGTGATAAAAATCTTTCTGCTTTTCGAAAAATTTCTCTGCTCCGCCCGCATCACCTCGCGCCCTTGCCTCTGCCTCTCTGGTGCTGAGAAATGACATGAACTCCAGCTCTATGGCGATATGATCGGGAGGCTCCTTTTCGTCCACGGATAGTCCGGCCTCCTGATAGCTCTTGAGTACACCCATCGTCGTATCGCCCATGATTTGACGATTTTTCTCGAGATACACAGATCCATATGGGGGAGCTATCAGTTCAAATGGTCCGATAAAAAGTTCCGCATGGGCAAGGCTCAGCTGTTCCTGCTCTGTGCTTAACAAGGCAAGCCCCATATCCGAGGCGGCTTTTGCCGCCCCGGACGCCCACCCGTCAAGGAGGTCTTGCAGGTTCTGGCAGAGGTTTTCTTCGACAAACAGGTCCTTTTCAGGTTCATAGAAACAGGCGGCAAGCAATTTGAAGCAGTTACCGCGGGTCAGTGCGTCAGTGTGAGAAGCCATCATGATGCTTTGAGAAGGTTAAGACCAGGGCTCATGGAGGGTAGCCTTATGAGCCCCGGCCGGTTCATGTCTTTATTATCGGGCTGAGTACTCCCGGATATAGTAGACGTTTGGTTTGGTGCCCTCTTCGGGGAGCAAGACAAAGTTCTTATGTTTTTTGAGCAGTTGTGCAACCTCGCTGTTTGCATCGTTGAGGTCGCCCACCACACGAGCGCCTGAAGGACACGCCTCTACACAAGCTGGAGATTCGTCGTTTTTGAGACGATGATCGCAGAAAATGCACTTTTCAACGATATTTTCCCGGCGCACGCTCTCGTAGTCAGGGTGAGAATACATAGTCTGGTGAGGCGGATTTGTCCCTGCGATCTCTGCCAGTTCAGCACCGGAGGTAGATCCGTTGGGGATCAATTGGCTCTTGTCGGTAAAAAACGGCTGGGTGGGTTCGCCCTCCTCATTGTAGCTGATGACGCTGTATTCACCATACGCACCATCTTTCTCTACCTCGTCAAGGCTATAAGGACAGGCCTCCTGGCAGGCCCTGCAGCCGATGCAGCGCTCGTCGTTATGCATCGTTATGCCATCCTCCGTCTTGAACATCGCCTTCGGCTCAACCGGGCAGGCCTCAACGCAGGCTGCTTCGCTGCAGTGATTGCAGAGTACCGGCAGGGTGCGAAACTTAGTATTCGGAAAGGTTCCACTGGTCTCGTGAACGAAGTCCGCCCAGTTGAAAGTCTGACCGTTGCGTCGCAATGCCGTATTGTTCTCGGTCTTACAGGCGAGAGCACAGGCGCCGCAGCCAACACATTTTCTCAAGTCGATTACCATTGCATATTGTGTCATTGTTCTGTCTCCCTACCTATATTTTCTCGATCTTGACGGCTGCGTGCCCGCCGTTTCTGGCATTCGATCCGGACAGCCTCTCAAGCTCCCAGGGAATGATCGTGTTGTTGTTCACCCCGCGGGTGGCGCTCTTGCCAAAATCGCCGGTGGCGGTTCTGCCGTAGGCCCAATGTCCCTGGCCATACGATTTACTGACCGTGCCGGGACGCACCCCTTCCCATACCCTGGCCACGCATTCACCAGTTGCCACCGTCGAGGTCACCCTCACCCGGTCGCCGTCCTTGATGCCAAGTTTCCCGGCGTCGACAGGATTGATTCTCAGCGAATCCTGTCCCCCCACGTCGCCTGGGTCGACGTGTTTGAATTCGTAGTACCAGGGAGCGTTCTGGCTCCTCCCCTCGCGGTTGAGGCGGGATTTGTAGTCAATGAAATCAAACGGGTACTCATCCTTGCTGCCATGACGCAGCGGCGGTTCGTGATGGGGGACAAAGGCCAGTTCACCGCGGGCCGTGTAGTTGCATTTTTCCAGCACGGTGTCGACGTCTACCTTGTGCTTTTCGGCATGGGCGCCGAGCACCTTCTTCAGGGTCTCACTGTAGAACTCGAACTTTTTGGTCTCTGTGCCGAATTTTCCGCCCCAGTGCTTCTTGTATTCATACGGGTCGGAATTCCACATACCGCGGGCCAGCATATCATCCCAGCCGTTGATCTTGTCGCCGTGGCTGTCTTTTTCCCCGTCCCATAACGGCTTGGTGTAATACTTCAGGGCATAGACCGATAGTTCTTTGGAATCCTTGGGTATCGCTCCCGTTTCTGGATCCGGGTACATTTCGACCAGACAGTCGTAAAGATTCGAAAAGCCCCGATCTTTTAATTTTTCGGCAATCAGGAAAGGAAATTCGGTTTCATCCTGGATCACATCCCAAAGCGGATCGATAACCGGCTGCAGCAGGGTGCAGGTGGCGTAGCGATTGGCCTTGGTCTTGACGTAGCCGTAGCGCTCGTACATGTTCACCGTGCAGGGCAAGATGATGTCGGCAAACATGGTGAACTCCGAGGCGTTGGTGGTCAGATGCACGGTAAAAGGTACAGATGCCATGGCGTTTTCCCACAATTCCGTGCCGTTGCAGGAGAAGGGGAAATTGTTCATGTAGCCGACCAGAACCTTGATGTCGTAAGGATCTTTGTTGAAAATACCGGTGGCTGCATTGTTGGTGGAGACACCGCCGCCCGATTTCTTGTTGGCCGCCGGCAGCTCGAGTCTGCCGCGCTGATCAATTTTTTCTTTTTTTGAATGTTTTTGGGCGAGCTCATCCTGGTGTTTCTTAAGAATATCGCCATCCATTTTGTTAACTGGAATCTTGGCAGTCTGCAAAGAGCCACCTTCGTTATCAATACCGCCGACCAGGCCGCCAAGCGCATGTACCGCCATAGCCGAGTAGCCTCCTCGAGCCTGCATGGCGGCCCCAGGTCCCATCCAGACGCAGACGTTCGGCGCTGCTGCAGCCATGCCAGTTGCCACCCGTTCAATTTGGTCAGCCGGTACGCCGCTCAATTCGGCAGCCTTGGCAGCGGTCATGTCCTTGACCGCGATATTCCACCACTTGACAATGCCGTGGGTTTCTTTCTCGATAAAGTCGGCTTCTTCTACCATTGCTCCCGCCTTAAACCGGTTTGTTCCATCCTTGAAATCCCCGACGAAATCCTTATACCAGAGTCCTTTGGTCAGAATGACGTGGGCAATGCCAAGCGCTACCGCGCCATCGGTGCCCGGCATCAACGGCAGCCACTCGTTGGCCTTCGCCGCGCTGGTGGTCAGGCGCGGGTCGACAGCGGCAACGGTCGCCCGGTCAAGGGCATCGCCGAGACGCTTGATGGTGGCCGGCACCATCCGGTTGCTGGCCACCGGGTCACAGCCCCAGATAAGGATGTACTTGGAGTTGCCGATGTCGTAATCCCTATAGTCCCACAGTCCCTCGGTGTAGTAGGCACCGAATTTTTCAGCTTCGGCACAGGTCGAGCTGTGTGAAATATTATTGGGGGAACCGAAGACCTTTGTCGTCACATCATAAATCAAGTCCCGCATATAGGTGTAGCGGCCGCGCATCAGACAGTATTTCTCAGGCTCCCCATTTTTCCTGAGTTCCATCATCTTGTCGGCTACTGTATTCAAGGCTTCATCCCAGCTGACAGGCACGAATTTGGGATCCTCCCCTCTTCCCTTCTTCGGGTTGGTTCGTTTCATCGGTACCTTGATTCGATCCGGGTCATACACCTGCTGGAGCGAAAGATGCCCCCGCGGGCAGACTTTGCCGTCATTTTGTTTGGAATATCTATTTCCTCTGACCTTGACGGCTCTGCCATCCTGAATGAACACCTCGGCAGGGCACCAGGTTGTACATCCCTGGCAGGTGGTCGGCTTCCATTCACCCGGGGAAACTCCTATCTTGCCGGCAGTTTCTGCAGTGGCCAGTGCGTTTGTGCTTGACCCTCCTGCACAGCCGCTTATCGCAGCGCTAGCACCTGCAGCGACGGACAGTTTCAGAAAGTCCCTCCTCTTGATTCTCATAGCATCCTCCATTTCCTGGTTGTCGGTTATCTCATGACCAATACACGAGTGGTGTATCACTTTTGAATAGCATTATTCGTGCCATGCCATAGAGGAGGGATAATGTTACGAAAACGTAACAAGGGCCCGCTACCTTAAATATAAAACGAACAAATACGATATGTTATTAAAGGTAATCTGGTAATGAAACGGGGAGGATTCACAGAAATGAATGAATATGCGATTAGTTAACTAAAATCAGTATCATAAGAAATTTTCCAGGGAATTGAGTGTTACATTGTCGTAACGAGGGTGAAATTTTACATGGGTGCTCAAGAAATCAGATCTCCAGCTTATGCAGATTGATCTTTTCCCACAGAGTTTTCCTGCTTACCCCCAGAATTGCAGATGCTTTCGAACGATTGCCTTTGGTAATCTGCAGAATACGCCTGATGTGCTCTCTCTCCGCCTCTGCCGAGATTTCCTGGAGGGTGGCAAGCGCGGTTTTTTCATGGCGTAATTTGGCAATGTGAACAGGGAGGTCGGCGGGCTGAACAGCCTCGCTGTCAGAAAGGGCAATGCACCGTTCGATCACGTTTAGAAGTTCCCGCACGTTGCCGGGAAAGGGATAGCGCATCATCGCTTCAATAGCTTCAGGAGAAAAGGAGACCGCCGTACCCATCTGATCATTGATTTTCCTGCTGAAGGCATCTATGAGAAGAGGAATGTCCTCTTTTCTCTTACGCAGCGGAGGCAGTTCAATCGGTATGACATTTAAACGGTAATAAAGGTCCTCACGAAATTTTCCCTGGTGAACTTCTTTTTCAAGATTTTTGTTGGTTGCAGTGATGATCCTGACATCGGCGGTGACCGAGGCGGTGCCCCCCAATCGCTCAAAGGTGCGCTCTTCCAGTACCCGCAATATCTTTGTTTGAGTCAGAGCAGGCAGATCCCCTATTTCATCGAGGAAAATTGAACCGCCCTCAGCCATTTCAAAGCGGCCGGGCTTTTGGGCGGCAGCGCCGGTGAAAGCCCCTTTTTCGTAGCCAAACAATTCACTTTCTATCAGGTCATCCGGCAGGGCTGCACAATTCACTCGTACTATTGGCTTGTTTCTTCTGCTGCTTTGAAAATGGATGGTCGAGGCCACCAGTTCCTTTCCGGTCCCTGATTCACCAAGAATCAAAACTGTCGATTCTGTCCTGCTGATCTTCTCGAGCAGGCTGAAAACCACCTGCATTGGTTTGCTTTCTCCGATGATCTGAGGAGAGCCGTAATAGTTACTCAGCTCTTTCTTCAAGCGGATGTTTTCTTGAGTGATCGTATGCACGTCCAACGCGCGCTGCACTGTCAGGAGCATCTCCTCCAGATCAAAGGGTTTGGTGATATAGTCAAACGCCCCGATTTTCATGGCCTCGACCGCGTCTTTTATATTGCCGTAGGCGGTCATCATTATCACCGGTGTTGTGGGGGACTCGGCTATACATTTCCTCAGTATTTCTATCCCTCCAGCGCCGGGCAGGCGGATATCGGTAATGACCAAGGAAAAGGCACCCTCTTCCAAGGCCACCAGTGCGTCATTGCCATCCTGGACCGCTAGAACGGTGTACCCCTCGGTCTTGAGAGCCTCAACAAGGGTGACCCTGACAATTTTCTCATCTTCAATTACGAGGATACTCGCATTCATGAGGCCTCCGGGAAAATGATCGTGACTTTCGTACCAGTTCCCAATTGGCTGGAAATGAAAATTTCACCTTTGTACTTTTTAACCAGCTCGTAACTCATCCACATGCCGATTCCCGTGCCTTCTCCAGCCTTCTTGGTCGAATAAAAGAGATCAAACACCTCCTCGAGCTTGTCTTCCGGTATACCGATCCCCGTATCTTCTATCGTTATGATTACCTGGGCTTCAGATTGGTGCGCCTGTATCCGCAGCCGTCCCCCCGACTCCATTGCTTGAATGGAATTGATCATGATATTGAGCAGGAGTTCTTCCAGATCATGCGGTGCGACCGGTAAATGGAGGTCATGGTCCACATCCTGCTGGTAATCGATTCCCTGCTTTTTGAGCCGATAATCGAGATAACGGAGTACGCTGACCAGCACAGTTTGTAAGTCAGATCGTTTCTCCTCTGTCTCTTGCCGACCGGCTGTCCACAGAAGCTGACCCACCGTCTGTTTGATGCTCTCAAGACCCTCCTCGATGAGATCGAGGTAGCTCGCCCTGAACTCCCTGTCTTCACCTTTTTTACGCAGCAGGCCGACGCAATTAAACAGTCCGCCCAAGGGGTTGTTGACCCGATGGGCAATACTTGAGGACAACACACCCAGGGTTGCAAGCTTTTCCGACTGCAGCAGCTTCTCATGGGCAAGTTTCATTTCCTCGTTTGCGTTTCTGATGCGTCTGACCATTTCGTTAAAGCTGCGCGTAAGCAGGGCAAGTTCGTCATTACCTTTCACCGGTATCACCTTCTCGCTCATTTCAACCTCGACCTCGCCCATGGCCTGTGAGAGGTCTATGATCGGTTTGATGAAACGGCGGCTCAGCAGATAGATAAGCAGGAACAGCAGAGACAAGGCCAAAATCGAGTGCTTGATGATTTGACTGATCATGGCGCGTATTTCCTCTTCCACATCCGCCAGAGAAAGGGAAAAGAGCAGGATGCCCCAGCGCTTGCCTTCGATGGACAGCGGAGCGGCAAATTCCAGGGCATCGCCCTCAGACTCATCTTTGTGCGGTCTTACAAGAACCTGCCCTGACTCCTGGGCCCGGGTGAGAAAGGGATCGGTATAATGTTTGCCATACTCACGGAAATTACTGTGCGAGATAACCCGTGCAGCGTTATCCAATACGGCCACGAAATTGAGGTTGAGTTCGCTGTGCTGGCTGAGGTCTCTCATGTAATTATCTATGAGCCCCCCTTCCTCGACCAGGCCCAGCTTCTCGTATATCAACTCGTTGATGATCAGCGCACTCACGGTCTCGGCCAGCATCATCCCCTGGCGCTCCGAAGCGCCGTAGAGTGCCGAGCGGGTTTTGAGTGCCGCGAAAAGGCTGATCGCCGCGGTGATGGCCAATACCGACAGAAAGGCCACCAGAATGAATTTTTTTTGTAAGGATATACCCATGTAGTGCCTGTTAAAATAAGACCTTGGGATGACACCCTTTGCCGCATCCCGTCGGAACCGCGTTGATTTTCTGCCTGATATCGGCATAGTCGGCGTCAGACGCAGCGACAAAGCCGCCCTGCAGGTCGGGGTCCAGTTTCGCCAGGATTGCCGTTCCTTTTTTATCCGACGACATGGTCAGCAGAGCCTTCCGAACCTTTATGGCTATCTCGTACGGAGTATGAGTAGAGACGACGATTGGGCCGGTGGGTATTGGCTCAGAGGTGGCGATTACCTTCAGCCCGTAAGGCTCATATCGCTCCGCCGTGGACAGCCGGATAGCTCCGGCATCAAACTCGTTGCTGATGACTTTCTTGGCGACCGTATCGTGGTAGTTGTAATGGTGATATGAAGACAAATCATCGAGATGTATGCCTGACCAGGCAAGCATATATCTGGGAATCAGGTTGCCCGAGGTGGACCACAGTGCGGCAAAGGCAAACTTTTTGTCCACGAGTTGGGATATCTCCTCAATGGTGCCGTCCAGATCGGTCACCACGACGCTTCGATAAAATATCTCACCCCTGGCGGTTTTGCTCCTGGCAATCGGCGGGGCATCAAAGCGTTTGTAAGCATCGAGGTAGGTGAGAGGACCGAGCAGGGCAAACGACATCTTGCCCTGCCCCAGTTCATTCACCACGTCCGGATAGCTTTTTTCCAGGTGCAGTTCGATGTTCAGGCCGGTTGCCTCAGACAGGTAGTCGACCAGGGGCTGGTAGCGCTCATAAGCGATAATGGGGTTATCCCTCGGCAGGACACCGAACAGGATTGGTTCGCTGCCGGTTTCAACACTGCTCTGGGAGTCTTGGCGAGCAGCCGCTATGGAGGACTTATTATTTTCGATAAAGGCGCGCATGGCCCTGATACCGTCATAGTTACTATCCTCGACTTCGACGAATTTCTCTATGCGCATGGCCTCAAGTATCGCCCGGCCCTCTGGATCGTTATGCATCTCCAAAAAAATGGCCAGCAGTGAACGCTTTAAGTAAGGAGCGATATCGGGGTTCACCACCACAGGCGGAATGCCAAAGGGCGGAGAACGATGGATAATTCGGGTTTGCTGCGCATAAGGCGAGGCGCTGCTGACCATGAAGTCGTACACAATGGAGTCGACCGCAGCCCCGTCTGCCCGTTTCTTGGCTACGATCTCCACTGATTTGTTGTGGCTATAGCTGTACTGGTAGGAGCTGAAGAAGCTTTCAGGAGAGTCGTTGCGTTTGGCCAGCATGTAGGTAGGGTAGAGACGACCGCTGTTTGACTTGGGATCGACAAAGACAAAGGTCTTCCCCGCCAGCTGCTCGACCTCTTCAATCGCGCTGTCTTTATGTACGATAATGTTGGAATGGTAGGAGACCTTGCCGTCAACCTGCGGCGCAACCAGCAGTTCAGCTCCAAATTTTTGGTTATCGAGCACATAGGGTGATGAACATATGAAAGCGAGATCAACTTCCTGGTTCTCCAGCATCACATCAATCTCGTCATAGGTTGTGCGGTGCACCATCTCCGCAGGTATCCCGAGCTTGCTGCCCAAGTAATCAACCACCTGTTGATAATACCTGACGGCACTCACCGGAGTGATCATGCTCGCGACGCCTACTTGAATCGAGGGTTGGGCCATGAGCGTACGGCTGAGAAACGTGCCGAGAAAAATAATTGCCAGTAATGATGTGCTCAGTTTCATGTATCACCCCGTGGGTTGAGAGAACCGTCATCCATGTTGTCTGCAATTATCAGTCCATCTCCCAGACCTGCTAATATACACGAGATAGAAGCAGGCACCTAGTGCGATGTTTCGAAATCGTAACACTCCTGCCCGCTGTGGTCCTGTTATTCTCTTTACCGTTCCTTGGCACACCTCAAGATTCGCACCATGACATAACGAGGTATACATTTGAAATTGTATGTCATTTCTCCATGATCATGAAAAACCCTTGCATTATCATGACAAACCTTGATTCCTGGCATCTTTCTTGTAAATCACTTCTGCAAAGCACTTTACAATCACATAACTCCGAGCCGATTGACCTTAACCTCCGCTGGTATGGTCTGAGGCCGATAGGGTACGATCGGAAACGGTCGTGCCTCCCGACTTTGGAAAGGAGTGAGTATGTCAGGCATAGTTTCTAAGTATTCATCGACACGAACCGGGGCTTCCCGGCCTACCCCGCCGCTCCTAGACAACCACGGGAGAAAAATCACCTATCTCCGTCTGGGGATTACCGATAGATGCAATCTCAGGTGTATCTACTGCATGCCTGAGAAGGGCATAGATCTGCTGGCGCACGATGAGATCCTCACCTTTGAAGAAGTCTCGAGGCTGGTGGCGATTTTCTGCAGGATGGGCCTCACCAAGGTCAGACTGACCGGCGGCGAGCCCTTTGCCAGGCTCGATTGCCTGTCCTTGATTGACCATCTGAAGAGGGAGGTAGGGGTTCCCCATCTGCACCTCACCACAAACGGAGTCGAGACCCACAGACATATAAGGCGGTTAAAACAGATCGGTCTGTCCGGCTTGAATGTCAGCCTCGATACTCTGAGCCGGTCTCGGTTCGTCGAATTAACCCGGCGTGACCGCCTCGATCAGGTGCTCCGTACCATTGACGAAGCAGTAAGATGCGGCATGCATCTTAAAATCAACAGTGTGATAACAGAAAGCACCACGGACGAGGAGATTCGCTCGCTGGCCGGTCTCGCCAAACAAGTGCCGATCAGCGTCAGGTTCATAGAACATATGCCTTTTTCCGGCAAGACCGCCACTTCCGTCGTGCAGGAGGAACTGCTGTCAACCCGGGTCAATCGCCTTTTCCCGAGACTGCATACAGTGCTTGCTCGAGGGCCCTCGACAGCGCGCCTCTTTTCCATGGCCGGTTTTCGGGGCACTATCGGGGTTATCGGGGGACAAACAAGATGTTTCTGTGCCCAGTGCAACAAGGTGCGGGTAACTCCTGCGGGAAGACTCAAAACATGCCTCTATGGCAAAAGTGCAGTGGATCTGAAACAGATGCTTAGAAGCGGCAAAGATGACGGAGACCTCGAGAACGCCATTCGGGGAGCCGTGCAGGAACGGCACATTGACGGGAAAGCGGCCGAGTTGAACAATGGTTTCAAAGAGCAGCAATCCATGGCGTCCATTGGCGGATGAGACAATATCGATAGACCAGGCGTTAGCGATTCTGCATGACAATATACCGGAACCGGTAACCGAAGTGTTTCTGTTTTAAGGAGGGAAGCAATGGGAGTAGTTGAAGCAGTTTGTATAAGCGCTAAAAAAGGTGTCGTTAAAAAAGCTCAGGAGCGGGTTGAGCTGAAAAAGGATTGGGGAATCTGCGGAGACGCGCATGCGGGAACTTGGCACCGCCAGGTTTCCCTGCTCGCTGGAGAAAGCATCGACCACGTAAAAGAAATATTACCATCCCTGCTGGACGGTGCGTTTGCCGAGAATCTCATTACCCGTGGCATCGACCTTGGTACCTTGGCGATCGGCAGTAAGCTCCGGGTCGGCGACTCCGTGGTCTTGCAGATCACTCAGATTGGCAAAGAATGCCACAACAGCGGCTGTGCCATAAAAAAAGCGACTGGAGACTGCATCATGCCGCGTGAAGGCTTATTTGCCAGGGTGGTGGAAGGGGGCAATGTCGAACCCAGCGATGAAATTATGCCGCTCTGAACCAGTTAATCCTTCAGCAGTGTCAATTGTTTTACACATTAAGGCAGTATAGACTGAGCATCCCCTGGCAGGTTGACGATGAACTTCCTGATCTCATCCCGCACTCTCCGATAGTGAGCCAGCTTTTCCTCCTCACTTGTTGCCTTGAGGGCAAGTTTGGGAGGATCGTCAAACCCCCGGTGAATTGTTTTTCCCGGAAAAAAAGGACAGGTTTCATGGGCATGACCGCACAGCGTTATCACCAGGTCAAAATGCTTGATCGGCAGTTCATCTATGGTATTCGACTGGTGGGCTGAGATATCCACCCCAGCCTCACGCATTACCCTGACGGCCAATGGATTCAGACCATGTTTTTCGAGGCCGGCGGAGTAGGCGCTGATCTGATCGGCCAGCAGGTGTCTGGCCCACCCTTCTGCCATCTGGCTGCGACATGAATTACCGGTGCAAAGAAAGAGCACGGTGGCCTGCTTTATCCGGGTATGGTCCATAATATTGAACTCAGGCAAAATGGAGGGGAATCAGTTTTCAAACCAGGAGGTTGTTCGTTTGCAGTAACCGACGAGCATCAACATGACGGGTACTTCTATCAAAACGCCGACAACGGTAGCCAGGGCGGCGCCCGATGACAGACCAAACAGCATGACAGCGGTGGCGATGGCCACCTCAAAGTGGTTGGAGGCTCCGATCATGGCGGCGGGAGCCGCATCCTCGTAGCGGAGTTTGAAAAATCTGGCCGCGCCGTAGCCCAGGGCGAAAATGAGAATGGTTTGAATAAACAAGGGGATCGCAATCCAGACAATGGTCAGGGGATTTGCGGTGATGACCTCCCCCTTGAAACTGAAGAGCAAGACCAGGGTCAAGAGCAGGGCGATAATTGTTACCGGCGTCAAGACTCCCAAAAACTTTTCTTTGAACCACTGTTCTCCCTTGGCGTTGATAATCCATTTACGCGAGAAATAGCCCGCCACCAGCGGCAGGGCAACGTAGATGGAAACTGACAGGACCAGGGCCTGCCAGGGAATCGGCAGTCTGCCCACGCCGAGCAGAAAGCCTCCGAGCACCCCGTAGAGTACCAGCATGGTGAGTGAGTTGATGGCCACCATAACGAGGGTCAGTCCATCATTGCCCCTGGCCAGGTAGCCCCAGACCAGAACCATTGCAGTACAGGGCGCGATGCCAAGCAGAATGCAGCCGGCGAGATAGCTCCTCCACAACGGGATCTGCAGCATCTTTATCCCTTCCTGCATGACTACGATTCCAGCCCCATGCTGAGACCCGACCGGAAGATCGAGACCAAAGGGCATCTTGACAAGATCGACGGCTTCAGGACCGATAAAGGATTTGAACAGAAAGCCGAGAAAGAAGATGGAGATGGCATACATGGTAAACGGTTTGATGCACCAGTTTAAAAAGAGCGTCAGAAAGACCGGCTTGCCTCTTTTTCCCGCCTGCACCACCGAGGCGAAATCAATCTTGACCATGATTGGGTACATCATGAAAAACAAACATATGGCTATGGGTATCGAGACAACTGGAGCCCCATTGACATAGATGGACATCGAGTCCAGTGTTTTCGCCAAATCCGGGGCCACTTTCCCCAGTACAATCCCGCCGATAATGCAGAGACCCACCCACACGGTCAAATACCGCTCGAAAACACTGGTCATCTTTCGTTCGTTCAACACGGCTTTTCCCTCACCCATACCCTTCTCCAATTTCCCTGATAATTTTCTGTATATTTTTTCTCAGTACAACGACAGGTGATGACGCAACGCCAGACCTCAGAATGAAAATCAAGGACACTGCACTGAAGTATCTTTTTCTTTCAAATAGGTGCGAAGCTTTTGCTTTTCCGCCTGCAGCCCATCTAGTCTGGAAACGTAGTCAATTATCGACCCATGCACGGGGCTTCTGGGTAGGTCAGGATGAATTTTGTAGTACATCCATTTTCCTCTTCTGGTTCCGATTACCCACCCTGAATTTTTCAGATAGGCTAGATGCCTCGAAGCCCTTGATTGAGGCAGTTCTAACACCTCCATGAGATCGCACACACAGAGCTCGCCATGTTTCAACAAGCCGATCATCTTCAACCTGGTCTCATCGCCAAGCGCCTTAAACAACAATGCATTTCCCCCAATCTTTCCTCTGGCAAAAAAGTTATTATTTTTCAAACAGTTACTCCCTCTTGAATCAGGCACACCGGGCAACATAACTGCATATCCGGATGTGTCAATTTGATTCTGCGATGGTACTATAATTTTGTCTACTCTTCGATAAAAATGTTTGGTTTTCACTTCAGCCAGGTGGATGTTCTCTCTGGAGCTGGTATTATCTTGATGAAGCGGGTCGCTACTCAAAAACGATACCGGAAAAACTATTGCTAACCGCACTGGCCGGGCATAATGCCAATATCACCACCTGAGAGGAGAGATGGAAGAACTCATTTGCCACTGTTTCAACTACACATTTTCCGACATCGAAGCTGATGTAAAAAAGAATGGGAAATCAACAATTGCAGAGAGGATTGCTTCTGAAAAGAAGGCGGGAAGCTGTCAGTGCGAAACCAGGAACCCCAAAGGCAGATGATGTCTTGGTGATGTCCGCAGGGCTGTGGACTCAGTAATGAAAGCCGAAGGCATCTCTGCAAAAGTCACGCTTCCGTTCAGGCAATCATAGATCGCTGAGATGGGCATGAACACAGAGAATAGGGATCGGGGCAATTGTCTCTTAGCGGCTGACTGCTTCCTGCTTTGGAGGACCGCCTGTCTTTGTCATCTATAAAGAGAGGGCTAAGAAGCAGCCGGTGTCAAGCCAGCCGATGCCATGATTTCCGGCACCAGCTCTTCTTTGCCGATAGCCATTATGTGAACCCCGTCACAGATATTTTCGGAGTGAATCTGGTTGATCATGCGCCCGGCGATTTCAATTCCCTTGGCTATCGCGCCCCCCTTGGGCGCCCCGGCTATTTCATCGATTAGCGGCTGGGGTACATTGACCCCGGCGATGTTTTTATTCATGAACCTGGCCATCGGCGCAGAGGTCAGCAGGATTATGCCAGCCAGAATCTTGACCTTGAATTGCCGGGCATAGTCCATGAAGTCCTTCAGTTTCTCAAGGTCGTACACTGCCTGGGTCTGAATGAATTCTGCACCGGCCTCTATTTTCTTCTCAAATTTGATCAGCTGGGGTTCGAGGGGGTTTGCCTCAGGAGTGACAATGGCACCTGCACAAAAAGAGGGAGCGCCGTCCAGATCGTTGCCGCCGAGATCTCGGCCTTTCTCCAGGGTCCTGGCGGCGGCCACGAGTTGACTGGAATCAAGATCGAAGACGCCTTTGGCAGTTTTGTGATCGCCCAGCATGACCGAATCACCGGTGAGGCAGAGAACGTTGTTGATTCCGCGGCTTGCCGCAAACAAAAGATCTGCCTGTAATGCCAACCGGTTACGGTCTCTGCAGGTCATTTGCAGGATCGGTTCGCCCCCCATTTCCTTGACCAGAAGAGCGCCGCCTATCGAAGGAAAGCGCATGACGGAACTCTGATGATCGGTAAGATTCATGGCGTCGACCTTGTCTTTCAGCAAATCGATATGGTGGCCGGTCTGCTCCAGGTTCAGCCCTTTCGGGGGAGCTACTTCGCAAGTCACGACAAACTTTCCTGAATCAAGTGCGTTTCTGAATGAGGAGATCATAGCCGTATGGTCCTTTTTCGAAGAATTGCTGATTATGATTCTGACATTTCATACTTTCCCGGCGTCGGTTCACCCAGAAAATTTCTCGGGCCCTGAAGTTTGCGCATGGAATCCAGTCGGCCGAGCTCTTTCAGCCTGTTGTAGATCAGCGTCCAGGCACAATCCTTGTTGCTGTCTATTTCGCACCTGCCCTGATTGGTCCCGCCGCACGGCCCGTTTATCAGCCCCTTATGGCAGACAGTGACCGGGCATATGCCCCCGGTTTCGCCTATCACGCAGGTGCCGCATTGGGTGCAGATCTCATTGAACTGGCCGGAACCGCTTTCTTTGCCGATGAAGAGCGTATCAAGGGCAGGAACCACCATTCTCTTAAGCTGGCTTGAAACGGTCTGGACCCCGAAGGCACAGGTCATGATCAGCAGGGCATCCGCCTGCTCGATCCTGCCGAGTTCCTCTGCCAGTATTTCAGAGGTCAGGTTGTCGCAGGCCACCGGAACAACGACCCGGCCGGTAACAAGCTTGCCTGACTCCAGCAGGGTGTCCTTCATGGCAGCTACTTCAGGTGCGCCGCCGGTTCGAGTGAGGGTCACGCAGGTGCCGCAGCCGATAATGAAAATTCGATTCAGCCCTTCAAGCAGACGGAAAATCTCTTCTTCTGATTTGAGTTTGGTAATCGATCTGATCATGATTATCTCTCCTCCAGATCACATCTTAAGCAGCGTGCAGCTTCGATACGCGCCTGTTCTTCGGTGAACCCCTTTTCAACTTCACGAAAATCCCTGGACCTGAGCGTCGGATTTTCCACTTTGATTTGGATCCTCGGCATTTCCTCTGTCGACTCGGATTCCAGGGCAAGTCCCGCGGTTTCAAAAAACTGTGTTTTCTCATCGACAATCTGCACCGGTCCTTTTATACCGGACAGATAATGATCAATAGCGATCGCCGCCCTCCTGCCTGAGGCAATGGCGGAAATCACCGTGGTCGGGCCGGTGATAAAATCTCCACCGGCAAAGATGCCTTCCACATTTGTGGTCAGGCTGTTCTTGTCCACCTCAAGACTGCCCCACAGAGATCGCTCCAGCTGACTCTCTTTGGAGATGAAGGAAACATCCGGAGCCTGGCCGACGGCGATGAGAACGGCATCGGCGTCCACCTTCAGAAGCTGCTCCGGGTCTTCTTTGACATATGAAGTGCCGTCCTGTTCAAAGATTGTTCTGCTTCCCACGAATTCGATGCCGGTCACCTTGGCGTTATCGTGAAGAATTCTCCGGGGTGACCAGAACGGCTTGATGATGACACCCTCCTCAACGGCTTCCTCGATATCTTTTTTCCAGGCGGGCATCTCATCAACGCCACGACGGTAATAAATGTGAACGTCCTGGGCACCCACCCGCAGCGCAGTTCTGGCCGTATCAAAGGCGACATTGCCGCCGCCAATGACGACTGCCTTGCCGGAAAGTGGTATCTTCTCCCCGCAGCGGATATCCGTTAAAAACGGCAGCCCATAGTACACTCCCTCCAGGTTAAGTTCTTCTCCAGGGATTCCCATTTGCTTGCTGGCCTGGGCCCCGGCGGCGATGAACACGGCACTGAAGCCTTCCCGCAGAAGTTCGTTCACCGTATGCGAGGCATCGATGGGCGTGTTGTAATGAATATCTATGCCGCAGCTCTCGATGTAGTTTACCTCCTCCTCTATAACTTCCCGGGGCAGCCGGAATTCGGGCACGGCGATACCCAGCATCCCCCCGGCAACCTGCTGAGACTCGAAGACATGCGCTTTATAGCCCAGTTGGGAAAGGAAGTAGGCACAGGTCAGCCCAGCCGGACCGGCGCCGACCACGGCAATCTTCTGGGATTTGCTGAGCGGGAACGGCTTTTCGGCCATACCGATATTCTCGAAATACCAATCCGAGGCAAACCGCTTGAGCGTCCTGATGGCAATAGCTTCATCAAGCTCACCCCGGCGGCACTTGGTTTCACAGGGATGAATGCAGATGCGACCGCAGACGGCGGGGAAGGGATTTCGTTCCCTTATGATGTCGACGGCCTGCTGGTAGTTGCCGCAGGCGATGGCGGCAACGTAGTTGGGAACATCGATGCCGGCCGGGCAGGCATGCTGGCAGGCGGAGATGACCATGGAATCACAAACCGCTCCGGAACAGCGACGCTCCCTGATATGGTCTTCGTATTCGCTGGTGAAATATTTCAGGGTGGAAATGGCAGGTTTAGCGCAGGTCTGGCCAAGCCCGCATAGTGAGGTGGTGGTAATGGTGTCGCCCAGGTCTTTGATGGCCTGAATATCTTTCATCCGGCCCTCGCCATTGGTGATCTTTGTCAATATTTTCAGGAGCTGGGTGGTCCCTAAACGGCAGGGCGCGCATTTTCCGCACGATTCGGACTGGGTGAAGCTGAGGAAAAAACGGGCTATTTCCACCATGCAGTTGTTCTCATCCATCACCACCATGCCGCCTGAACCCATAATGGCGCCGATTCTCTGGAGCGTGTCATAGTCTATGGGCAGATTGAGAAATTGTTTCGGAACGCAGCCGCCCGAGGGGCCGCCCATCTGCACCGCTTTAAATTCCCTGCCCTGGGGAATGCCGCCTCCGATGTCGTAGACCACATCTTTGATGGTTACCCCTATGGGAACCTCGACCAGGCCGGTATTGTTGACCTTTCCGGCCAGAGAAAAGATTTTGGTGCCCTTGCTTTTTTCAGTGCCGACCTGACCATACCAGGCGGACCCGTTGCTGATGATCAGGGGAATATTGGCAAAGGTTTCCACGTTGTTGATATTGGACGGCTTGCCGTCCAGTCCCTGCTGGGCCGGAAACGGCGGTCTCGCCGTCGGCATGCCGCGCTTTCCTTCGATGGACGCCATCAGGGCCGTCTCCTCCCCGCAGACAAAGGCCCCCGCCCCCATCTTCAGGGAGAGTTGGAAGTCAAACCCCGTGCCCAGAATGTTCTCACCCAGAAGCCCCAGCTGCTCGAGCTGATCCAGGGCAATGGTGAGATGCTCGACCGCGATCGGGTACTCTTCCCTTACATAGATGTACCCGTAAGAGGCGCCGATGGCATAGGCGCCAATCAGCATGCCCTCCAGCACGGCATGAGGATCCCCTTCCAGCATGGCCCGGTCCATAAAGGCGCCCGGATCTCCTTCGTCGGCATTGCAGATGATATATTTCGGCTGGCCTTCAGCCTGGCGGGCAAACTTCCATTTGAGTCCGGTGGGAAAACCCGCACCGCCGCGCCCCCCGATGCCGGCCGCACGCACCTCCTCGATCACCTGCTCCGGATTCATCTTGGTCAACGCCTTGACAATGGCCTGATAGCCGCCGGCCGCAATATAGTCTTCCACCCTGGTCGGATCGATCCGTCCGCACCGCTGCAAAACCCTCTTTTCCTGCTTGGCATAAAAGGGGATTTGATTGAGGTAATAGACAGGGGCTTTCGAGGTGGGGTCCCTGTAGGCCAACCGTTCGATCAGCTGGTTTTTTTTCAGGGTCAGCGCCACGATCTCCCCGGCATCGGCGGGCGTCACTTCCTGGTATTGTATGCCCAGGGGATCGATGGCGATAACCGGTGCTTTGGCGCAAAATCCGTGGCAGCCGGTCGAGCGGATCTCTACAGTATCCGACAGACCCTGGTGCGTGACTTCGTCCGCCAGTGCATCTCTCACCGAGGCTGAGCCATAGGCCCGGCAGCCGGTCATGCAGACGTGTACCACTGGTTTATTCGGGGCGCTTTTTGACAGGATCCTGTTGCGAAGCCACTCAAATTGTCCGATTGATGACAGCTTCTCCATGTCTTACTCATCTCCCTCTGGTTTTCGGTACTCACCGATAACACTGGTAACCTTGGTCGGGTTCAGTTTTCCGTAATATTCACGATCGACCATCATGGCCGGTGCCAGGAAACAGGCACCCAGGCAGGCTGCAGTTTCAAGGGTGAACTGATAATCGGGGCTTGTTTCCCCCTCTTCGAGGTCAAGGTCTCTCTTTATTACCCGCAGAATGCTTTTCCCACCCTTGACGTGGCAGGCGGTTCCCCGGCAGACCTTGAGTACGCATTTACCTCGCGGCTCGGTGGAAAAGCCCGCATAGAAGGTGATGACCCCCTGGACATGGCTGGGGTAGAGATCAAGGGCTTCGGCGACGGCCCCAATGGTTTCCGGAGGGATATAGCCGAAGCGCTCCTGCACCTCCTGAAGCAGGGGAATTAGTCCCCATTTTTTCTGTGCATGCTTTTCTATGATTTCCGCAAACCTGTCCCAGTCAATTTCAGTCGCTTTCATCTCTCGTCTCTTCTCATCTGTCCATGGTCATGGTTTCGGCCTTGTCAATCGCAACCGCACAGGAGCTCCAGCCGCCTGAGTCGTTTTCAAAAAATGGCTCCAGCCGAAGCAGGAGCCGCGCCCCGTTGGCTTCGAAGGCAGTGGGAATATAAATATGCCCGTCCTCGACCTTGGGGTTGATCCTGATGTTTCTTTCGATCTTCCCAGCCGCCGATGTGACCCTTATCCTGTCGTTGTCGGCCAGGCTCATCTTCTCCGCGTCGGCCGGCGCGACCTCGATCTCCCCTTGTTCTTCGCCTGCCGTGATCCGAGAGGATTGCTCCGTCCTGGTACCGCTGCCGAGATGGAAGCGAAGCGAACGGAAAAAGGCGGTAAACGGGTAGCGACCGTCAGCTTCCGTTTCTGCACTCGTGGCTACCGGGGAAAAGCGGATATGTTCTTCAGCCTGGCTGTCCTCCGGCTGTGCTTTTTCTCGTATCCATATCGGGTGTTTGCAGGCGGCGCCGTTGGAGTAGCTGGTGATCACGCTGCTGATCTCCTTCCTGATTTGTTGGTGGGAGCCCGTGTTGCCGGGGGCAGCCAGTTTTTCCGCAAACAGCGTCAGGATCTCCAGATCTGGTTTACCAAGTCCGGGCGGCGGTACGGCCGGGGAGAAACATTGAATTTTTCCTTCCATATTGGTGAAGCTGCCGGCTTTTTCCGAAAACGCGGCCGCAGGCAGGACCACGTCCGCGATGCCGGCCGTTTCACTGAATAAGATGTCCTGGACGATAAGACATTTTAGGGATTTCAGAGCGTTGAGCAGAAGATCCGGCTGCGGAAGACTGCGCAGGGGGTTTTCTCCCATGATATAGAGGGCCTTGAGCCGACCATTTTCGGCACTTTTGATCATCTCCAGCAGATCCATGCCCCGGGACTCCGGAATCTTGACCCCCCAGGCCTTTTCCCATCTCGCCCTATCCTCGGAGCGTGCAACTTTCAGGCGGCCCGGCAGGGCGTCCGGCACTGCCCCCATATCCCATGCCCCGACCAGGTTGTTTTCTTTTGAGACGATATGAAATCCAGCTCCTTTGTAGCCGATACTGCCGGTCATCAGGGCCAGGTTGAGCAGAGCATCCATGGTCTCTTTGCCGTAACGGTGCAGCATCAGACCGTCGCCGACCACAAAGGTGATCTTTTTACCGGCCAGCAGATCGACCGCCAGGGCGATGGTCTGTGCATCGAGATCCGCCTTGTCGAGGCAATCCTCCCGGGAAAGTGATAAAAGCTCTTCTTGGTAGCGTTCAAAGCCGCTGGTAAATCGGGAAACAAAGGAGGTGTCAAACGCCTCTTTGTCAAGCAGCAGGGCTGAAATCAGGTTGATGAGTTCAAGATAAAAAGTGTCGGCGGTGCGCCCTGCCGCTGGAGGAGTTCCCTGGGGATGAATCCAGATCGAACCAGGACCCGCCAGATCGATTTTCCTGTGATTTGCCAGAATCAGGGGGATGCCCTTTCTAGCGCTTCTCTTAAGGTAATAGTCAAACACCGGGACTGCCTGAGAGGGCTCGGCTCCAACGACGAAAACCACTTCCGCCTGCTCAAGCCCGGAAAAAGGGCCGGCAAAAAAGTTGAAGCGACCGGCCCCGTCCGTTCTTTTATCGACCAGATCGAGAAACAGTCTGCCGGACATATAGCCGCCATTATCGACGTGGTTTGTCTGGAAAATCGTGCGGGCAATTTTTTGGAAGAGGTAGTTTTCCTCGTTGGTACATTTCGAGGAGCCGAGAAAAGCTATGCTGTCAGGACCGTACCGCTCTTTTATCTCTAGCATGCGCTGCGCCGCGGTTTCAAGCGCCTCGTCCCAGGTGGTTGGGGTAAGATCCTCTTCGGTGCGAATAAGCGGCTGGGTCAGCCTTTTCTTCGAGTTTAAAAAATCATGGGCAAAATGACCGCGGACACAGAGGGTCGCGTCATTGACGCTGTTTTTTAAATGGGAGGGATTGACGTCGACGATTTTGTCTCCGGCCACCCCCAGTTCCAAACTGCAGCCGACCCCGCAAAATCCGCAGATGGAGGTCGATTCTTTCTCCGGTGTTCCGACAAATTGCATTTTTGCCGAAAGAGCGCCGGTGGGGCAGATAGAGACGCAGGTGCCGCAGAACGTGCAGGATGATTTTTCCAGGGGAAGTTCATACAGTGTTACCGGGCGGGAGTTGAAACCCCGGGAATTGTAATCGATAGCTCCGGCACAGACCAGCTCGTGGTCGGCCCGGATGCATTTGCCGCACAGGATACATTTGGATAAGTCCCTGGTTATATAAGGATTCGCCTGTTCCAGCGCGGCAAAATTAGGCATCGGGTAGAGGGCGTTGTCGCCGATGCCCAGTTCCGCGGCGATCATCCGCAGATGACAGCGGTTGCCTTTGTTGCAGACGATACAGGATTCGGGATGTTCTGCCATCATCAGTGAGACAATGGTGCGCCGGTGGGCGATGACCTGCGGCGAATGGGTGTGAATCACCATTTCCGATGCTGCTGGGGTGACGCAGGAAGCAAATATTCTGCCGCTTTTTTCGTCCTCTACGAGGCAGAGCCGGCAGGCGCCGAAAGGTTTCAGACTGTGGTGGTAGCAGAGTGTGGGGATCTTGATGTCATGCGCTTCCGCTGCCTGGAGAATGGACTGCCCTTGCGGGCAACTCAGTCTGGTTCCATTGATTGTTAGGCTGATGCTTTCCATGGGACAGGCACCTCACCTGTATCTTTTTGATAAACTATATCAGCTGCTTATACGCTGAAACACGGGTCAATACAATTTGGCCGCATCCATGTAATGCCGCAACTGTTCCTCCGCCCCAATCGAGATGATGTGCACGCCCTGGCAGAGGTCTTTGAGGCCGGTGACAATATCGGCAAAGATCTCAATACTGGCTTTTTTCTTTTCGGGGGCCCGCAGCAGCTTCTTGATAACCCAGTCCGGCACCATGCCCTGTCTCATGTGCCGATTGAGGAACTGGCCCATGCTGGCATTCCTGATGATCAGGACTTCAGCAATGACCGGGACGCCAAAGGTGTTGACGCTTTTTAGAAATTTTTCAAAGGAATCCAGGTCAAACACCGGGGTGGTGAGAAAATAACCGGTTCCGATCTTGGTCATTTCCTCCATCTCTCTCATTTCCAGGTCGGGAACATTCTTCCCCCAGGACGATTCCACCCCAGAACCAAGTATGAATTCTGCTTTTCCGGGGAGTGGTTCACCCTCCACGGTATGTCCATCTTTGAGGTGACCCAGAACCGAGGACAGCTTCCCGGCATCAACATGAAAAAACATCATCTCCTGGAGGCTGTCGCCGGTAAGACGGTAATCCTCGGTAAAAACCAGCAGGTTTTCAACCCCGGCATCGTGGGCCTGGATAAGATCATTTTGCAGCTGCAGCCGGTTTTTCTGGCGGGTTGTGGTCTGGAAAATCGGATCGAACTTGTGTTGTTTCAGAAGGTCGCAGGTCTTAATGGTATCGCCCACCACGCCCTCGATTTCTACTTCCGTCAGGGAAAATCCGTCAACCCGGCCGCGAATGAGCTTCAGCCTGTCTATGAATTCATCCGGTTCTGTCTCGATGGGGGGCTGAACTTCCGATGTAACTACGAACTTGTTTTTTTTCAGTGCATCCTTGAGCTTCATACTACCTCCTTGGATGGGTCGAAGGTTATGCCGGGCCCTGAAAAAATTAAGCGAAGGATTGTCGTTCGGTTACCTCATTTAAACCCCAGGAGACGGGCCGCTTCATCCTTGAGTTGAGGTAAAGGCAGCGGTTTGGAGAAACAGGCGTCAGCGCCGTATTCCTTCATTTTCTTGAACTTCTCTTCATCCAGATATGCCGACAGGACGATAATTTGAGTGTCTTTCGTTTGCGGATTGGACTTGACTCTTTTGCAGACCTCATAGCCCTTGATATCCGGCATCATGATATCGAGAATAAGCAGGTTCGGTTTGAAGTGCTCAACCTGCAGTCCCGCTTCAAAGCCGTCAGAGGCAGAGATGACCTCGTAGTCATGCTCGTCTTCTTCAAAAGCGAGCACAATGGTTTCCACAATAATGGGATCATCGTCCACCACCAGTATCCTGATCCTTTCATCCTTTTGGACACCTTGTTGCGGAATAGGGATTCCCTGCTTTTCCATAAACGCTTCAAGATTATTCCTTTTTATGCGGCGGTGTCCGCCAACCGTCTTATAGGCTTCGATATAGCCCGATTCCACCCAGTTAATGATTGTTTTGGGAGAGACACCGCAATATTCGCTGGCTTTGGCAACCGTAAATATTTCTTCCATTATCAGTCCCTTATGCTCACGTTTAATTGTATATAAGTATAGTTATTATATATTTTATAGAATTTACCTTATTTTTCAGCCTTCCCTGCGTGACTCATTAAGCATATGTTTTATTTAAATAAATTAATATTTTTTAAGATTTCTCGCTCTTTGCGGGCGGTATAAGGTATATTTATTATAAATATTGCAGAATTTACAGATAATGTCAAATTTAATTTGCCAGCCCAGTCCTGCCAGAGATACTGGCTGTGGTGGGGTGATGGTGGGTGGCGTGCCCTGCAGACGGCTGCACCTGAGTGGAGCGCCGAGTCGGCTGTGACCAAAAAAGGAGTGGATGCGACCCCTTCGTCCGCAGGAGAAAGGGCCGGTTAATGGGGGTGGGCGTAGGCCGGCAGCGTTATTGTAAAACAGGTACCGGTTCCCAATTCGCTCGTCACCTGGATGTCTCCGCCGTGCTCCACGATAAAACCATAGCACACGGAGAGTCCCAGCCCAACGCCCTTGACACTGCTTTTGGTGGTAAAGAATGCCTCGAATATATTGTTGATATTTTCTTCCTTGATGCCGATCCCGGTATCAGCTATGTCAATGGTGATTTCCCGGTCGTCGGCCGCGGTCCTGACGGTGAGTGTTCCACCGTCAGGCATGGCGTCTCCGGCATTTTTAAACATATTCAGAAATACTTGCCGCAACTGATTTTTTGAGGCCAGGACAGAAGGCAGCTCGGCGGCCAGTTCTGTTGAGATTATGATATTGTTCTCGCGAAACTGTTTCTCATGCAGAAGAAGGATTTCATCGAGTATCGTGTTGATATCGACCGGCTGTTTCTCTTTCTGGTCGGGTTTGGAGAAGGTCAGCATTTTATGGAGCAACTCACTGAGCCGAACCGTTTCAGACAGTGCCATTTCCAATATCTTCCTGCGATTGTTGGCAGGCGAGATTTCGGTTTTCATCAACTCAAGCGTGTTCATTATCCCATAGAGGGGGTTATTCAACTCGTGGGCGATCTGTGAGGTGAGGCGGCCCATTGCCGCCAGTTTCTCGGATTGCAGCAGCTGCTCCTGCGTTGTCTTCAGCCTCCTTTCCATCTCCAGTCTTTCTTTGAGATCCATGAATATCCCGACCGTTGCCATCTCCTTGCCGTTCAGATCATTAACTATGGAGGCGGAAAGATTACCCTCGGCGATCTGCCCATCCTTTTTCAACAGCACCACAGGATAGAATTTCAGTCTGCCCTTGCGCCTTACATTGCCTTGGCGAAGCTTTCCCATCACCTTCTTGGCCATGCCTTCCGGATATACCTTGGTAATATTGAGCTTACCCACCACGTCTTCCGTTTTATATCCGAGGATCTCTTCAGCCGCTTGATTCCAGAGTATAATGGTTCCCCTCATGTCTGCCGCCATGATGGCGTTGGGTGAGTTGTGAATGATATTGTTGAGGAAATCGTTCGTCTTTCTGATCTCCCGCTCCATCTGCTTGGTCTGGGTCTGGTCTACATTGATGCCTTCATACCCAATTACCTTTCCTTTTGAATCGTAGCGGACATGACCGGTCAACAGCACCGGAATCGGTGTTCCGTCCTTTTTTTTGAATTCAACTTCCAGGTTGATGACGCTTCCTTCCCGTTCGATAGTTTCGATAAATTTCAAACGGTCCTCAGGGCGCAGGTAGAGATCGTTTGGCAGGTCAATTTTGAGTAGTTCCTCCCGGCTCGGATAGCCGAGCATCTGCTGCAGCGCGTGGTTGGCATCGAGAAATTTCCCTTCTTTGGAGCTGATGAAAACACCGCAGCCGACATGCTCGAACAGATCTCTGTATTGTTCTTTGGAGGCCTTTAAGCGCTCCTCCTGTCTTTTTTTGGCCGAAACGTCCCGGTAAATGCTTAATTTGGCAGTGGTGCCATCCTCGTTTACAAAGGGAACTTCAACGATATCGTAAAATTTGTGCGCCCTCCTGCTGTACATTTCCCGACGAAGTTTTTCTCCATTAAATACTTTCGTCGCCGTGCACCGGTGGCAAATCTCAGACCGGTCTTCCAGAATGTGGTGACACCGGTGCCCAACCCCGTCGCCAAAATCCTTCACCATCACCGAGTTCATGTATTCGATGGTGAGGTCCTTGTTAATGAGGCATACGCCGTCGGCCATGAGATCAAAAATAGTAATCAGTCGCTGCAGATCATCTTTCATTTTCGACCACCTCGTTTAACCAGATTGTTTAGGACTCCAGAAGCTTTGGACTAAGCGAACGCACTTTGGCGATCAACCGCTCTGACACTGCTGAACTCTCGCCCTCTTGCTTTCTTAAACCCTATCTTATTTGTTCCGCCTTTTCGAGATTATTCATAGGATGGTCGCGCAGTGTCCTGCTTCAGACAATGACCGCTGGAGGATATCTCAAACGCAGCAGCGCTATTTTTTTACCAGAGTGACATGAGCGTTAACAAGTCCCTCACAGCCGCATGGCTTTTATCTGCGCAAAGATTCGTAAAAGCTGTCCGTAGTGCAAGGGCCTGCCGTCCAGGAGAACAGTCTGGGCGCTGCAGATCTTGATTCCACCATCTTTGAGCATATCTTAATGGTAGGGTGTAAATCGTTGAAGACGGGGGGGTAATCATGGAAGATTCGTCAAAAGATAGCTTGTGTAACTTCAAGGAGCAACGCTTCAAGGGCAGACTATATCTGGGTAATGAGCTTGTCAGGACTATAACAATGCAGACAGCGCCCAGAGTTGGAGAGGAAATTCTTTATCACGACCGCTACGATCTTCCGCTGGAACGCTGGCTGGTGAAGCGTATTGCCTGGCAGGTAACAAAAGAAACGGATTGGACCTGGTTTCATGCGGCGGTAGA
>JAHEER010000227.1 GCA_024640625.1 Desulfobulbaceae bacterium | reverse complement strand
TCCAGGGTTACGGCGAGTTGCTGGTCAGCGTGCTTGGCCAGGGGTTGGGTAGCCTGGACAGGCTTGGCGTCGTCCAGCACCTTGGTGCCACCACAACCGGATACTACAAGGAGGCCGGCCGCGGCCAATGCGGTCCCGAAAGCCCTGATTGTTCTTGTTGTGTGGCTCATTTGGAATGAGTAAAGCACTTTTTTTGAAAAAAGCTAGAAATATTTTATCGGCCCTGACCAAGAGCGGCAGGATAAATAGGGGCGGGCCCAGTTTGTGTATTGCGTGGCTGGATACCGACTAATCGCCGGTGCACTGTCAGGGGTCTTTGTAACCAAAAGCCTCAACGAACGGTTCGAGTACCGGCAGGATTGGGGCTAATTGTGTTTCATATCGTCGCCAACGGGCAAGTGCACGATTGTTAATAGGGCCGGTAACATCACGATAGCTCGGTGTGCTGATTATGCGTTTTTTCGCTGCTTGGCGGTATCCTCCGATATCCTCATGCCATCCGACGCCGATGAACTCGAGTACCTGGGATACACAATCATCAAAATTATTAACCAAATCCTCGTAGCGATACTCAAGCCATGAGCCATTCATCTCCGAGCGATAGTGCAACCACAATCCCATCACTGCCTGGTAGGTGAGCCCAGTCGATTGCAGATCTAAGAAATTAGCCATTGCATCATTAATTTTGAACTTCTGCATAAAACAACTAAGGCAGACATCCCTAGGGTCTCGCAAAGCAACGACAATTTTCGCCTGAGGAAAAAGACGCTTAGCCAATCCCAAGTGGACAATGTTCAGAGGTAACTTGTCGACAACCTGCTTGTTGCCATGCTCCCCGAGGGTTTCGCGGCAAAAGTCGTGAAAATGCTGCCTCAACATATTCAAATCGCTGTCGGTTAGATTGTCGAGTGCTTGGGGGTAGCCTCCGGGAAGACGTTGTATCTCACGGATAACGGCGGAAAGAGGTGACCGTTCCTCTGTGGTTATTAGCATGGGATGAGCCTTCAGCACCTGTTCCATCAATGTTGTGCCTGAGCGCGGGAAGCCAACGAAAAATACAGGCTGAGATTCATGGGTCGGCAAGGAGGCGTCGCAAAGCTCGGCAATCCTGTCTTTCGTAAAGTAGCGCTTAAGGAGATCAATGCCGTGCAGATAAGCTGAGCCGTCAGAATTCTGCTTCCCCACCAGACGACGCATGGTCAGGTTGGACTGTTCGAAAGCGTTAAAGGCATCTTCGGACTTGCCCATGGCGTCCAAAGCGAGGCCCAGTTGATTGAACGCCTCTGTCATCTCCGGTTCTGGAAGCCCCAGTTTAATTGCGAGTCTTAAGCGTTGTTCAGCGACATCAAATTTCTGCTGTCGTCTTGCAATTAGTCCGGAGACAAGGGCGGTGCGGGCGATTCCAGGTTGGATGTTTTCGGCCAGTTCGATAACTTCCGATGCCTCATCAATCTGATTTGCCAATTCCAGCGCGCTGGCCAATTGAAATAGCAAATCAACGTTATTTGGGTGAATAGATAATCCTTCGCGCAAGACCGCTATTGCCTCATGCATATCATGAGCATCGATATGCGCCGCCGCCAGATTTAATCTGGCGCCGATGTCATGAGGCTCCATGCCCAGTATTTTTAGACACAAATCCTTTGCTTCGTCGCCACGCCCCAAGGATAGGAGAGCGGTTGCCGAGTTGCGCAATGCTCCCAAATGCTCTGGATCCAACTCAAGTGCTTCTCTAAAACAAGCCAGTGCTTCCTCGGTGCGATTCTGTTCACCCAGCGCATTCCCAAGGTTGGAATAGTAGCGCGCTTGATTGGCGTCCAGTGCTATGGCACGGCGGAAGTGATTTTCTGCCTCAATCAACTCTCCTCGTTCAAGGCAAACTATTGCCACCATATGCCGGGCGTCTGCATGGTCAGGCTGGCTTTTCAGAATATCCCGATAGACTGCATCTGCGTCTGCGATTCTTCCCTCCCTGTGTTGCTGCTTCGCAGTCGAAAGACGCATCTCTATTTCAGCCTTTTGACTGATTTCCCCGGGATTTGTACTCGCGTCACCCGATGGTTCGATTTGGGTAGGGGCGCCCAACTGCTTTTCAGGCAGTTTCCGTTTGAATGGATTTATCCATTTCATAAAAGGGGGTCCAGTGGCTTTTCTCGAAATTACTCGTAGGGTAAAAGAAACCCGTCGCTCCTGCATTAAATTCACGGCAGCAAATGAAATTATGTGCTTAGCCCGGGGTGCTGGAATGTTTACACCTATATCGCAGGCATCACGAGGGTTAATCGTGAGCTAATCGCCTCTTGCCGCAGGCAGGCAATTGCGCGATGTGGTTCGCAATGAAAAGGGGCGCAGGTCTTCACCTGCGCCCCTTTTCAGTCTTCCCTGTGTTTGGAGACTACAGGTCGAATTTGATGCCCTGGGCCAGCGGTAAATCGCTACCCCAGTTGATGGTGCAGGTCTGGCGACGCATGTAACCCTTCCAGGCGTCAGAGCCGGACTCGCGGCCACCGCCGGTTTCCTTCTCACCACCGAAGG